>NZ_CAXHOA010000006.1:104770-147923 GCF_964018005.1 uncultured Dubosiella sp. | reverse complement strand
CAGAGCCCATGACTTGCCAAGACCAAGGGGTTGTGGAAAGAGAAAGAAGGCGTGTTTCTGGTTTTGAGAGATCGAACAGGAAAAGAGAAGAGAACGAGTGGCAAGAGCGGAGAGGAAATACCTGTCAAGCATGCCGAACACAGAAGTCAAGCTCTCGAGCGCCGAAGATAGTTGGCAAGACGCCTGCGAAAATAGGACGTTGCTCGGCTCTTTTTTTTTATTTGGCAAACAAAAAAGTGAAGCAAAGTGGTGCTTCACCTTTTTATCTCTGCATCATTGGGATAAAAAAGGAATAGAGCAATACTCTATTCCGGAAGGAGGTCAAAATCTTTAGCAACATCTTTTGGATAATGCGCATCGCTTGCAGAAACGATGGCCACACCTTCTTTTTGTAAAATGGAACGAAACGTTTCATTCAAGCCAACATCGGCATGGTGATAGCGATAATGGGCTCCGGTGTTGTCTTCCATTTTTACATGGTGTTCTTTGGCCGTTTTCGCAAGATGTTGGTAAGTCGGGACGAGATCGTAGCCCGGATCGTAATTGTACATTTTGATCACGTCCGGATGACCGATTTGTGTAAACAAATCCGATTCAATCGCCGCTTGCAGTCGCTCGAAGTAACGACGGTAAATCGTGGACGGATCCTGTTTTTCCCAAAGAAGTTCTTTGGAGAACGCATCCATATCATATAAGAGACCGTCAATGGAATGCACGCTTCCAACGAGAAAATCGTACGGATAGGAGGATAAGGCACGACGAAGAAACTCTTCATTTTCCGGGCTGTAGCATACTTCCAAACCAAATTTGACCGTAATCGGAAAGTCTTCCTTTTTCATTTCCTCAATCAAGGCTTGATACTCTCGAATGGAGTTAACTTGTTTTTTTTCGAACCATTGCTTTTGGACGTCGGCACTTTGGCAGACGCCTCGATACATGTCGCGAAATTCGAAAAAGCGATGGGTATGATCTAAAATATGTAATGTTGTGATTCCCTGTTTTTGCGCACTTCGAACAAATTCCCAAACATATTCTTTTGTGAGCGGACCGTTTTCTAAATGAACATGGCCGTCTATATTATTTTTCATACACTTCCACACGATGGACGCCACTGATTTTTTTCATTTTCTCAATCGACTCTTTCGAGGCTTTGTGATCGAGATCCAAAATCGTATAGGCGATTTCTTTTTTTGACTTATTCAGCAAATTCTCAATGTTCGCATCCTCCTGCGCCAGGCAGTCTGTAATTTGCGAAATCATTTTCGGCTTGTTGTCGTGCATCACGCAAATCCGGTAGCTGCCGCTAAAAGGTGCCGACGCGTTTGGCATGTTGACCGAGTTGATAATGTTGCCGTTCATGAGATATTCCATTACTTCATCCGCCGCTTTGATCGCGCAGTTTTCTTCCGATTCGTCGGTGCTGGCACCAAGATGCGGAATCGGGACTACGTTTGGATGGCTGGCCAAAAGCGGCGAAGGGAAGTCGGTCACGTAGACAGCGACCTTTCCGCTATTGAGCGCTTCCAGCATATCTTCATCGTTGGCAAGACCGCCTCTGGCAAAGTTCAAAATCTTCACGCCATCTTTCATGAGAGCCAACGTGTCTTTGTTTATGGTGTTCTTCGTCGAATCCATCAAAGGCAGATGAAGCGTGATGTAATCGGCCGTGGAGAACAATTCTTTTTCATCCTTCACATGGTTGACCCATCGCGACATGCTCCACGCGTTGTCGACAGAAATATATGGATCGTATCCTTCGACTTGCATCCCGAAACGAAGAGCCAGATTGGCGACTTGAATACCAATCGCGCCAAGGCCCACAACGCCGAGCGTTTTTCCGGTAATCTCGTTGCCGGCATATTTTTTCTTTTGTTTTTCCACATCTTTCGCCAAATTGTCGTTGTCGGCTTGCGTCTTGCACCATTCAATGCCGTGGTAAATATCGCGGCTAGCCAGAAGCAAGCCGGCAAAAACGAGCTCTTTTACGGCGTTGGAGTTGGCTCCGGGCGTGTTGAATACGACGATTCCTCGTTGGGTGCACGCATCCAAGTCGATGTTGTTCACACCCGCACCGGCTCGTGCGATCGCTTTTAGCGTATCTTTATAGTCCAAGTCGTGCAGGTTGGCGGAACGGACGATAATCGCGTCTTCCGCCTCGACATCCGTTCCGACTTCAAACTGGTCGTTAAAACGATCCAGTCCTTTTTGAGCGATATTGTTGTAAAGTTTAATTTTATACATAGCTTTTTATCCCTTCGTATTTTCGCTTTCGAATTTTTTCATAAAATCAACGAGCGCTTCCACGCCTTCGACAGGCATCGCGTTGTAAATGCTGGCGCGCATACCGCCGACGCTGCGGTGACCTTTGATATTGACAAAACCCGCTTCTTTGGCTTCTTTCACAAATTTCGCATCCAGATCCTTATCGCCGGTGACAAACGGGACGTTCATATACGAGCGGTCTTCTTTGGCGACAGGATTGGAGTACAACGTGGACTGGTCGATGTAATCGTAAAGCAAAGCCGCTTTTTGATGGTTGATTTTTTCCATCGCCTCCAAACCGCCGATTTGCTCTTCCAGCCATTCAAAGACAAGCCCGCACACGTAAATGCCGTAAGTTGGCGGCGTATTGTACATGGAGTTGTTGTCCGCGTAGGTTTTATAGTTGAGCATGCTTGGCAGCGCTTCGTTTTCCGTCAGCAAGTCTTTTCGAATGATGACCAAAGTCACGCCAGCCGGCCCGATGTTTTTTTGCGCGCCGGCAAAAATCAAATCGTACTGGCTGACATCGACAGGCTCGCTCAAAATGCAGCTCGACATATCCGCCACCAAAAGCTTTCCGTCATGCGGAGGCAGCGTTTTATATTTTGTGCCGTAGATCGTGTTGTTTTCGCAAATGTAAACGTAATCGCTGTCCGGACTCAAATCCTCTTGCTTGATTTTTGGGATGTACGTAAAATTATCTTCCGCGCTGGAGGCGACAACATGGGTATCGCCGAGCTTTTTATGTTCGGCAATCGCTTTTTTTGTCCATTGGCCTGTATTGATAATGTCCGCGCTGTGCTTCAATAAATTCATAGGAACCATTGAAAACTGCAAAGAAGCCCCGCCTTGCAAAAACAAGATTTCGTAATCTTCAGGAATGTCCATTAAACGACGCAGCCTATCTTTCGCCGTATTCAAAATGTTTTCGAATTCACTGGATCGGTGGGACATCTCCATTACGCTCATCCCGCTTGAGTGAGCATCCAGCATTTCCTGGCTGGCCTTGTTTAAGACCCACTCAGGTAAACAGGCCGGGCCTGCACTGAAATTGTAAACACGTGTCATATTTTTTCACCTTGGTGAACTGTATCCACCTTTCCTTTCATAATATTAATCATTATACGATTCTTTCGAGAGATTGCAAGGGGATTCGTTCAAAAAATATAGGCAAATGTTTCTTGTCAATAAACAATCGTGGGAGAAAATGGTGAAAATTTAAGAAAATGGAATATTTTTGTTTCAATTCATTTCAAAGGATTTTCAGGGTTGCATCGCGTTTGCTTCCTCTTTCTGTTTCCCATATGATGGGATTAGAAGAATATAAGAGTCAGCAGACTCGCATACAAGGAGGACAATCAAATGGCAGATTTTTTTAAAAAAGCAGCGGAAGACATTAAAGAAGGCTGGGAAGATTTGAAAGACGATGTAGAAAAGGAAGCGGCGAAAGTCAAAGCGGAACACGACGCCAAAGAAGCGGAACGCAATTTGAAAGACAGCGCTGAGAAAGCGAAAAAAGATTTGAAAAATGGCGTAGAAGACGCGAAAAATCAGGCGGCCGCTACACTCAATGTCGCAAAAGACAAAGCGGGCGACGCGATTCAAGCCGTCAAGGACAAAGTCAGCGAAGCAACGAAAAAATAAAGTGAAATAAAACAGAAAAAGCCGCAATGGCCGGATGTGAAACCGGACGCATCGCGGCTTTTTCGTTTCCAATGAAAAAAAGCCTTGTTTCCAAGGCTTGAATATCGAAAATCCTTTCATCAAGGACGTTATTTACTTTGGTGGAGGTGAGGAGAATCGAACTCCTGTCTAAGCAAGGCTCCACGATCCAACGTTTACAGCTTAGTCCATCTATATATCCTATGCGATCGGTGGACAGAACCAGCATAGGTTTTGATCTGCGTTTTTAGGAATAAGGAACAGATCCACACTTATTCCGATCTTCTTTGTTTGACACGTGATCCGCTATAAGAAAGCAAACTCGCGGATCCGGGCTGCAAGACAAACTTAGTCTAAATTAGGCAGCAAAAGCCATGCTTTGGTTTGCACCAAATACATTAGCAATTCTAGTTTTAGCGTTTAAAATTAAGTGGTTTTAACGTGTTCCTTCACGGCTGTGGTTGGATCCAAACACTTACTTATCGAATGCCAAAAACACCCCCGTTCCGGATATTATACAGAATTCGCTCCGGAGTGTCAATATTTATATTTCATCGCTTTTTCGATTTCCCGTTTGGCGTCTTTCGCTTTTTGAGATTCCCGCTTGTCGTGAAGGTTTTTTCCTTTTGCCAGCGCGATCTCCATCTTCGCTAAGCCATGGGCGATATACATCTTCACCGGCACGATGGTATAGCCTTTGATCTTGACCGCCTGAGCCAGTTTTAAAATCTCGTTTTTGTGCAGCAGAAGCCGGCGCTCTCTTGTTTCGTCGTGATTGAAGCGATTGCCAAACTCATACGGTGAGATGTGCATTTCCTTGATATACGCCTGCTGGTTGTGAAAGGAAATATAGCTGTCTTTCATTTGCACTTTGCCTTTGCGGATGCTTTTGATCTCGGTTCCTTTTAATTCGATGCCCGCCTCGTACCGGTCAAATAATTCATAGTCGTGCCGGGCTTTTTTGTTCTCGGCAATAGTCTTATAGGTACTCATATTCGCCTCCTGATGTTGTATGGGATAATTTTAACACATTTGGGCTTGATTTTTTTTTGATTTACGTTAAAATAATAACAGATGTGGGGTGTTAGCTCAGCTGGGAGAGCACCTGTTTTGCACGCAGGGGGTCAGGAGTTCGATCCTCCTACGCTCCACCATTTGAAAACAGATCGAACACATTCGGATGAAAGAGTGTGTTCGTTTTTTTTTGTTTAAAAATCCATTTTTTCGACTTGTTTTTCCATCTGCGCGGATCTTTTCGCGATTCGTGCTAAAATGAAAATGTAAAAAGTGGTTAACACATAGAACGATCTATGTGGGTCGAACGACAATTCAGAAGTGTTCCCCGTCAACGAAAGACGATAAAATGGGCAAGACGGATCAAAAATACGCGAGCGAAACGGTGTATGAAATCAAGGTAGAACGAACGCGGAATGACAAGTAAATGGCATGACGACCGGTAAAGCGTCAATCCAAAAGGACAGCAAAGAGATCCGATGCAGAAGGAACAAAGAGCGATGAAAATATGGTTTTGAAAAGTCGTTTGACAATAACAAAGAGGGCTTTCCGTGGTGAAAGCTCTTTCTTTTTAGACAAAAGATGGTAATATAGAGGAAATAAAGGAGAATATTCTATGTTGGAAATAGGAAGCCCGGCACCGGATTTTACTTTGAAAGATCAGGACGGAAACGAAATCAAACTATCGAATTTGCGAGGGAAAAAGGTCATTTTGTATTTTTATCCAAAAGACAATACAAGTGGCTGCACGAAGCAGGCGTGCGCGTACATGGATTTGTATCCGCAGTTTACCCAAAAAGACGCAATCGTGCTCGGCGTTTCAAAAGACAGCGTGAGCTCGCATAAAAAATTTCAGGAAAAATACGGTTTTCCGTTCCCGCTGCTGTCGGATCCGGATCACGAAGTGATCGAAGCCTATGACGTATGGAAGGAAAAGTCCATGTACGGAAAAAAGTATATGGGCGTCGTTCGCAGCACGTATTTGATTGATGAAAATGGAATCATCGAAAAAGCGTTTGAGAAAGTGAAACCGGGCGAAGATCCGCAGCGCATGTTGAAAAGCATAGAATAAAAGGGAGTATGAATAAAATTATTACAATTTCCAGAGAATTTGGAAGCGGAGGCCGTGAAATTGGAAAGCGGCTGGCCGACGAACTCGGATTCGCTTATTACGATCAGGAAATTATCAAAGAAATCTGCAAGGAAACGGGAATGCACGAAGGGTATGTCGAAGGGGTGGCGGAAAAAGCCATTTCGCTCATTTCCACGCAATTTGGACATACGTTTTACAATCAGCAGCAAATCGACGTTTTAGTGTCCCAGCAAAAGATCATTCAAGAGCTGGCATCCAAAGGAAACTGTGTCGTTGTCGGCCATGGCTGCGCGGAAATCCTGGCGGAACGCAATCCGTTCAGCATCTTCGTCTACGCCGATATGGAAGCGAAAATCAAACGTTGCCGGGCCAAAGGGCCGGAAGAGGAAAAACTCACGGAGAAAGAACTTGTCCGGAAAATCAAAGATGTGGATAAGAACCGGAAAAAAATTCATGAAATGATCGCGCCGACCCGCTGGGGCGAGAAGGAAAACTACGATTTATGCGTCAACACGACAAACGTTGAAATCAAAAAAGTGATTCCTGGTCTGGCGATGTACGCGATGGAATATTTTGGAAACGAGTAAAAAGAACGAAGAGGATGGCATTGCGCGCCATCTTCTTTTTTATCGGAGGAAAAGAGAAGGGAATCCGGAAGCGGGCGCCTGCACAAAAAAAGCAGGAAAGCCTGCTTTTAGAAGTTAATAGTTCGAGGACAAGTTTCCAATGTAGCGGGAACTTCCAAAACCAAGGATCAACGTGAATAAGAACGGGAAGAAATACAAGCCCAGAGCGAACCAGATCCCGTGTCCGAACGCTAGCGACACTTTGAACGCCAGATTACATAAAATCAAGAGCTGGATAAAACCGATGATCCAGGCGGCGTAATACATGAAACCGTTGACGCTGTTGGCGTTTGAACCCATGAAAAAGGAAATGACAGTCAATCCAAGCCAAACCCAGAAATACATGGTCTGCCACGAGAACTTGAATACGATATAAAGATTGTACACCGGAATCAAAGCTTTCCATCCGCTTTCGCCGGCTTTTTGAAACATTTTCCAGCTGCCGATCACGACAAAAACGTACCAGACGAGACCGATGATGGAATATGTGGTTGAAAAAAACATAATACTACCTCCTTTCTTCAATATACGTGGATGTGGTTTGGCCCGTCCAATTATTTGCATAAAAGTAAGGAAGGAAAACGAGAAAACTACACTTCTTTACAGCTGAATTTCCAAGCCCATTATGGTATAGTAAAACTAATGAAATCTATAGCCTGATGGAGGTTGAAGTATGGTAAAAAGAATAGGCATTTTAACTTCTGGCGGCGATTCGCCAGGGATGAATGCGGCGATCCGCGCAGTGACGCGCGTTGGATTGAACGCAGGTCTTGAAGTGTTTGGAATCTACAACGGGTACAAGGGGATGGTCGAGGGATATATCGAACCGTTGACCCGCGAGGATGTCAGCGAGATCGTCAATCGGGGAGGGACGATTCTCGGGTCTGCAAGACTTCCGGAGTTCAAAGATCTCGAAGTTCGTCAAAAAGCGATTCGGCAGCTTGAAAAAAGAGGAATCGAAGCGGTTGTCGTCATCGGCGGGGATGGTTCCTATCGCGGGGCGCTTTCTTTGACGGAAATGGGAATCAACTGCATCGGTTTGCCGGGTACGATCGACAACGACATCAACTGCACCGATTTTACGATTGGATTCCAGACCGCGCTGGAAACGGTGGTCGACGCGGTCGATAAACTGCGGGACACATCCAACTCCCACCATCGCTGCTCGATCGTGGAAGTCATGGGAAACCGCTGCGGGGATCTGGCGTTGTGGGCCGGCATCGCCTGCGGAGCGGAAATCGTCGTAACGAGCGAAACCGGATTTGACGAAAACGAGATTTTGGATCGTTTGCGGGATCTGGACTTGATCCGAAAGAAGAAACACGCGATTATCGTCATCAGTGAAAAAATCACCGATGTGCATCAACTTGCCAAGAAAATCAGTCTAAATACTGGTTTTTCCGGACGCGCCACGGTGTTGGGCCATATTCAACGTGGCGGTTCGCCTTGTCCGTTTGATCGTATGCTCGCCTCCCAAATGGGAGAAAAAGCCGTTGATTTGCTTATGCAGGGTATCGGTGGACAGTGCGTCGCGATCCACGACAACAAAATCGTATCCTACCCAATCGAAAAAGCGTTGTGTATGCCGGCAGAGTCAAGAAAACCATTGACAAATCTGTTTGAACGATTAGGATAGAATAGGCTTAAGTTTTTTAAGGAAGGAACTATTTGAGGAAAGGAACAGTATGGAAAAAAAGACAAAAATTGTTTGTACGATCGGGCCGGTTAGTGAAAATAAGGAAACACTCACGAAACTGGTCAAAGAAGGCATGAATATCGCCCGATTGAACTTCTCGCATGGAAGCTACGAAGAGCACGGGGAACGAATCAATCTGATTCGCGAAGTATCGCAGGAAACGAAAAAGCCAATCGGTATTTTATTGGATACCAAAGGGCCGGAAATTCGTCTGGGCGACTTTGAGAACGGCGGCGTCGATTTCGCGGAAGGCGACGAGGTGACAATCGTCAAAGAGGAAGTACTCGGAAACCACGACCGGTTCACTTTGCGTTGTCCGGAAGTGTTCAACGATGTGAAAAAAGGCGACTACATCTTGATGGATGACGGAAAGATGCGCGTCGATATCACGGATGTGGAACCGGGAAGCGTTATTAAAGGCGTTGTTGCGAACCCTCACTTTTTGAAGAGCCGCAAAGGATGCAACCTGCCGGGAATCATTTTGAGTATGCCATTCGTATCCGCGAAAGACGAGGCGGATATCCGGTTCGGCGCGAAAAACGATGTCGACTACATCGCCGCAAGTTTCGTGCGCCGTCGTGAAGACGTGCTGGCGATCCGGAAAATTTTGATCGACGAAAACAAAGACAATATCCAGATCATTCCGAAGATTGAAAACCAGGAAGGTTTCGATAATTTGCGAGACATCCTTGAAGTCAGCGATGGCGTTATGGTCGCCCGTGGCGATCTTGGCGTCAACGTTTCGCTCGAATATGTTCCAATCTATCAAAAACAAATGATCAAGATTGCCAACGAAATGGGGAAACCGGTAATTACCGCGACCCACATGTTGGAAAGTATGCAGGAAAACCCGCGCCCGACCCGCGCGGAAGCTAGCGACGTGGCCAACGCGATCATGGACGGAACGGACGCGATCATGTGTTCGGGAGAAACAGCCGCCGGCCACTATCCGGTGGAAGCCGTTCATACCATGACGAAGATCGCCAACGCGGTTGAGCCGATGATTCCTTACAAGGAACGCCTGAAACAAGGCATCAAGTCGAGCCGCCGCACGATGAACGACGCGATCGCGATTTCGGTAGCGGATACTTCGCTGGCCATCGACGTGAAATGCATCGTGGCCTTCACGCAAAGCGGAAACACCGCAAAGCGCCTGGCGAAATTCCGTCCGGAAGCGCCAATCGTTGCCGTATGCTTCGACGCAGTAACGGAGCGTTCTCTGCTTCCTGTATTTGGTGTATTCCCTTACGTTTCCGCGATCCAGAACTCGCAGGAAAACGATGTGCAGCTCGCGCGCAACATCGCCCAGGAATATGGATTCAACAAAGGGGACAACATCATCGTGGTCGCAGGTTATCCAGTAGGATCCGGCAGCACGAACATGATGAAAATCGTTCAAATCTAACGTTTTATTGGAAACAAAATTGGCCTCTCGCCTGAGGGGTCTTTTTTTGATACAATGAACAAAATGAGGTGAAGAAGAAATGAAGAAATATGTTGGGATTGATTTAGGCGGAACCAATGTCCGGGCCGCGCTCATCAACGCCGAAGGCGAAGTGCTGGCGCTCAACAAAAGCGCGTCCAATCCGGAAAAAGGAGCGGAACATGTCGTGAAGGTCATTGTCGATCTTGTCCGTTCGCTGCCAAACCAGGAGGAGGCAGAAGCAATCGGGATCGCGGTGCCCGGGTTGATCGACGTTGAGCAAGGAACGATCAAGGCCGCGAACAATTTGTCGAAGCTAGTCGATTATCCGCTGACGGAAAAGCTTTCCGGCGAACTGGACGGAAGACGAGTCGTGCTGGCCAATGATGGAAAGGCGGCCGCCATCGGAGAGGCGCTGGCCGGCGCAGGAAAAGGGAACGAAAGCGTGTATTACGTCACGATTTCCACAGGCATTGGCGGAGCTGCCGTCATACAGGGAAAAGTGCTGATGGGGCGTCACGGATTCGCCGGCGAAGTGGGCAATATGATTGTCAACGAGCGCGATTCCCAATACGGAATCATGAACAAGGGCGCGGTAGAGAGCGGCGCGAGCGGAACGGCAGTGACACGCAAGGGAAAAGAGCGTATCGACGCTTCGATCCAGCACGCGGGCGAGGTGTTCGAACGAGCCGCCCAGCACCATGAGGAAGCGCTTAAAATCGTCGACGAGATGACGGACGACTTATCCAATTTGCTGTCGGCGATTTCACTTGTCATAGACCCGGACGTGATCGTTTTAGGCGGCGGCGTCATGAAGGGCGCCGATGTATTCATGCCGGCTCTTCGGGAAAAATGGCGCAGCAAACTGTTCGAAGCGATGCGCGATGTGGAACTCGTTCCGGCGAAACTGGACGAGCCGGGCATCGTGGGCGCGGCCATGTACGCCATGACGTGGGAAGAAAAGTAAAATTCAAGTAGACCAATTTGGCATAATTGGTCTTTTTTTGGTCTATACCGTTTTTTCTTTGAAAGCGGTACCATTCAGAGTGGCGTTTCTTTTCAGAATATGTTTTAATACGATTGAACGATATATTCCCTTAATTCTGCGTCATTTAAAATCTATTTTCGAAAAAATGTCAAAACTCGTTGACAAAGAGTGATGTAAGCGTTTTAATATTGGTATAGACCAAGTGAAAAGCTTGGAGAAAGGAAATACAATTCTATGAATGGTTTTTTGAACTGGATGGAAGAACACTTCATGCCGGCGGCCGCCAAGATCGGTAACCAAAAGCATCTTGTTGCGATCCGTGACGCCTTCATCGCGATCATGCCGATCACGATGGTAGGAAGTATCGCCGTACTCTTGAACGTATTCTTCCGAGATCTGCCGAACTCCTGGTGGGGTGAGGGAAATTCTTTTGTGGCAACGATGACACCGCTGATCAACGTAAACGGAAACGTGTACTTTGGTTCGATCGTTATTTTATCGCTCGCCTTCGCGTTTGCGCTCGGTTATCAAATCGCGAAAACATATAATGTCAATCCAATCGCCGGCGGCGTTATCGCCTTCTCCGCGGTTGTCGTATGTATGAATCAAAGCGCAGTCTTCGATTTCACTTTGCCAGGTGTCGACGCAGCCAGCGTGGCCGCGCTCAACGATCTTGGTGTGGAAGCGGTCGCAAGCGGCGACGCAGTCAACATCAGCGTCAGCGGCTGGGGCTACATGGGTAGCGCCTATACCGGCGCGACCGGTTTGTTCACCGCGTTGATCGTCGGTCTGGCTTCTTCGATGATTTACGTGCAGCTCATGATCCACAAGATCACGATCAAAATGCCGGAAAACGTACCGCCAGCTGTTGGTAACGCGTTCGCGGCCATCATTCCAGGATGCGTAGCGATTTACGTATTCGGTATCATCACGCAGATCTGTGTGGCGACAGCGGGCATGTATCCAAACGAGCTCATCCAGCAATGGATCCAGGCGCCGTTGATGGGTCTTTCGCAAAACATGTTCAGTGCGATCCTCGTATCGTTCCTCGTTCAGCTGCTGTGGTTCTTCGGTCTGCACGGTTCCAACGTTATGGCACCGTTCATCGAAGGTGTGTATACACCAGCGTTGCTGGAAAACCTCGCTTATTTCGAACAGCACCACACGACGGAAGGCATGCCTTACATTTGGACGCGTGGTTCGCTGGATGCTTACGCCCAGATGGGTGGTTCGGGTGTCACGCTTGGTTTGCTGATCGCGATCCTGTTCTTCTCGAAGCGTCAGGATGTGCGTGAGGTCGCAAAACTCGCCGCGCCAATGGGCGTGTTCAACATCAACGAGCCGGTTATCTTCGGTTTGCCAATCGTGTTGAACCCAATCTACTTCATTCCTTGGTTGCTTGTTCCGCCAGTATGTACGCTGATCGCTTACTTGTTCACAGCGGGTGGAATCATTCCTCCAGTGTACGTGCAAGTGCCTTGGGTTATGCCAGTTGGTATTTACGCCTTCCTGGCAACCGGCGGAAGTCTGATGGCAGGTTTAGTCGCGCTGATCAACCTGGGCGTGTCGTTCCTGATCTGGACACCGTTTGTATTGCTTGCCAACCGTCAACAGGAAGTTGAATAAAAAAGATAGACCAGCAAGAAAAGGAAGGTTGAACCTTCCTTTTTTCGCCTTTTAAAAGGAGGTTTAATGAAAAATAAACAGGAAAAGCAAGCCCCGAACAAATGGGGATCGTGGGAATTGTTCGTCATCGCGATCGGAACGCTCGTCATCGTGACCGCGCCCATGTACGACAAGCCGATCATCGTCGTGATCGAAGGCTTATCCATCGTGCTGATTGGCGTGTTGTGGATGCGTCTAAGCCGCAAAAAGCATGAGCTCGGTCAACGTCGCAAGCAGACGCCGCGCCAGTATAAAAAGACAAAATAAACAAAGAGGAAAAGAAGAGGAGAATTCATCATGAGAAGACTAGGGATTTCAATTTATCCGGAACACGCCACACTGGAGGAAAACAAGAAGTACATCGAACAGGCCGCCCGCTACGGCTTCAAGCGGATCTTTACGTGTCTGTTGTCGGTTGACAAGCCCAAAGAGGAAGTGAAAGCTGAATTCAAGGAACTGATCGACTACGCGCATGAAAAAGGCATGGAAGTCATTTTGGATGTGGCGCCGTACGTGTTCGAACGTCTGGGCATCACGTACGACGACTTGTCGTTCTTTGCCGATATCCACGCCGACGGTATCCGGCTTGACGAAGGCTTCGACGGCCACAAGGAAGCGCAAATGACGTACAACCCGGATCATTTGAAAATCGAGTTCAACGCCTCCGTCGACAACAAGTACATCGAAAACGTGCTCAGCTACAAGCCGAACACCGACTACGTGCTCACCTGCCACAATTTCTATCCGCAGCGGTATTCGGGACTGGGCTACAAGATGTTCGAGGAAACATCCAAGCGCATTCGTCAGCACAATTTGCCGATTGCCGCGTTCGTTTCCAGCCAGCAGCCCGATACATTCGGTCCATGGAACGTGTACGAAGGACTTTGCACGCTGGAAATGCACCGCGATCTGCCAATCGACTTGCAGGCCCGCCACTTGTTCGCGACCGGACTGGTGGACGATGTGATCATCGCCAACTGTTTCGCCTCCGAAGAGGAAATGAAGGCCCTTTCGGAAATCGAACCAGGCAAGCTGACATTCCGCATCGAGCTGGAAGGCGAGCCAAACGAGGCTGAAGAAAAGATTTTGTTCGAGCATCCGCATTTTGCTCGTGGCGATATGAACGACTACGCGGCCCGGAGCACGATGCCGCGCATCACGTACAAAGACGCGTCCATTCCTGCGCGCAACACCCGGGATTTAAAGCGGGGGGATATCGTGATCGTCAATGAAAACTACGACCGGTATAAAGGGGAGCTTCATGTCGTCTTGAAAGATATGCCAAATGATGGTAAAAAGAATGTTGTGGCCCATTTACCGGAAGAGGAACTCATTCTTCTTGACTACTTGGATGCCTGGAAGACATTCGCGTTCAAGAAATAAGGAAAATGGGCAAGAAAGGAACTGCTTATGAGCCGACCGTTGTATCAACAAGTCAAATCGAAAATACTCCATAAGATCGCTTCTCTTTCTGCCAATTCTTCGATTCCCTCCGAGCGGGCTTTATCGCTGGAGTTTGAAGTGTCGCGGATGACTGTTCGAAAAGCCATTGACGAACTCGTCGACGAAGGCATCTTGTATCGGGACAAGACACGCGGAACGTTTGTGTCGGACAAAGAGCTCGTGCGTAAAAACACGATCGACGACGAGAAGGAAAATGAAACTTGTCATTTGCTGTATATGACCCACCGGACGTTTGAGGAAATCGCGCCGATTTTAAATGTGCCGATTTACGAAGATATCATGCGAATCGTGGGAAGCAGGCAGCGCGCCGGCGAAATTGCGAACATCGACGAGATTTATATGACTTCCGCGTATTATCGCCGGGAAGTGGAAGACATAGAGGAAGTTTTTGAGCTAATCGAACGTAAAAAGGATTTCCGCATCACCAAAACGTTTATTCCGATGCTGATTCCGGTCCAGTTTGTCAATATCATGAACATTCCGATGGATGTGCCCATCATTATGGTGAAATCCATTTACCGCTCTTTTAACGGGGAAACGATTTTGATGCGCAAGACCTATTACAATCCCTTCGTGGAAACGATCGAGATTTCCAATTAAACGATCTTGTGCTAAAATAAATGCAATTACGAAAAAAGAAATGGGAGGAAAATCCAAATGATCGAAGTGGATTTGGAACTGGAAGTCACACCGGAAGAACTGTTTGACGTCATCGTGCCATCGGTGCTGTACGACATCAAGGAAAGCACCGGGAAAAATGTTAAAGTCAACCAGCTTCATGACAACTATACATACAAGAAAAAGTTAAAATCAAAGCTGGGAAAGGAAGCGGGCGTAAAGGTGACGATCGCGAAGTTTGAATATCCGGTCGTGTACGAGGCCCGATTCGAATCGGCTTCCGGCAGCAACATGATGCGCTACGAAGTGGAGCGGCTCGAAAACGGAAACAGCGGCCTCGCTTACGTGGAGGATTTTGAGGGCGCCGGAAAAATGGCCTCGATGAATGGCTGGCTTGTCGGTTTGATTTACAACCACAAAGCGAAAAAGGATATCAAGAAACGGCTGCGCGCCATGGAGCGCTCGATTATTGAAAACCGGGCGATGGACGACGACACCTTTTTGGAAGCAGATGAAAACAATGAAAACGCGGAATGAAAATTCGGCGTTTTTTTTGGGCATCCAGCACACAATTTTCCCAAAATTCGACTATGATGAAAACAAAGAAAAGAAGATGAAAAAGAAAATGAGTAAAACGAAAAGCCGATTGATCCACAACTTGTTTTTGATGCTGTCGCCATTTGGCAGCTCGATCTTGTTTGTGCTCATCAACAACCCGCAGACCGTCGTTGGAAACGGCCTGTCCATGCCGTTAAATGGAGAAAGCGCACCGCTGGTTTATTTGTTTTTTGGGGTATGTCTGATTTTCTGGGTAAAAGTGTATGAAAACCATCCACACCGAACAATCGGATGGGTTCTTGTCGTCAGTTTGACTGTTTTTTTTATCTTAGGGTGCGCGCATGTGTTTCCTGTCGAAAACACGCTGCCGCCAATTCTCATTTGGATTGGCAGCATTATTCCAACGATCTTGTTGTCCTAGGCGGAACCGCTCCGCCTTTTTTTGCGCCAAACAAAAAAAGAAGGCCGCGATCCGACCTTCTTCCAAATTATTCCACCGCTTTTAGCGATTCCACCATTTTGATTTTCCGCAGCTTGAATTTCATGACAAAGTTGACCAGCAAAGCGAAAAAGATCGTCAGGAAAAACGCGATGGCGAACGATTGCGGCAAAATCGTACGTCCAAACATAATATCGTCCATTTCCGCCAAATTCATAATGAGATGGTGCAGGCCGATGCCGATCCCAAGACCGGCCAAAGAGCCGATGACCGCCAAAATCAGGCTTTCCCGATTGACATAGGCGTTGACTTCCTTCTCGGTAAAGCCAAGCACCTTGATCGTCGCGATTTCCCGCATCCGCTCGGAAATGTTGACATTGCTCAAATTGTACAGCACGACAAACGCCAGCGCGGCCGCCGAGAGGACAAGGACGACAACGATCATTTGAATCGAGCCAATCATATCGAGGAAGTTTTTTTCCAGCGCGGAGTAGAAGGTGACACTCTTGACATCTTTCATTTCCATCAGCTCGTTTCCAAGCGTGGTTTGCGCCTGGTCGCTCGTGTCTTTCAGCTTCAGCAAATACGTCTGCGTCGGCTTCTCCGTCGTTTTCCATTGCTCGAATTCCGTTTGCGTGACGTACATTTGATGACCGATATAGTTTTCGAACACCCCCAGCACCTTGGCGTGCAGCGTTTGGCCATCCAAGTCCTTGAACGTCAGCGTATCCCCGGATGCCAGATCCATTTTTTGCGCCATTTTTTCGGAAATGTAAATTCCGCCGTTTTGCAAGGTGATTTTTTCTTTTCCGCGCATCGTGCGCAAAGTGACAAATTCGTTAAAGCGCTTCAACTCGTCGTTCGGGATGATATGGACCGTGCCGCTCATGTCTTTGTCTTCGATATGAAGCGTTACGTTGATGGACTCTTCCGCGAAGCCATCCTCCACATCCGGATTGGCGAGAATTTCTTTCAACGTGTCCGGCGAAGCGCCGTCGAGCGTCACCGAGGCGTCCATATGGTCGATTTCCTCGTACTGCAAATGGACAATGTCGGAAATCGAGTCGTTGATCCCGAATCCCGCCACAAGCAGCGCCGAACAGCCCGCGATTCCAATCACAGTCATGAAGAACCGCTTTTTATACCGGAAGATGTTGCGAATCGTGACTTTGTGCAAAAAGGAAACTTTGCTCCAAAGCTTTGGAAACCGCTCCAGCAAAATTTTCTTCCCGGCTTTTCCGGCTTTTGGCCGCATGAGCTGGCTTGGCGCCTCCATCAACTCCTTGTAAATAGAAAGGAACGTCGCCAGCAAGGTGATGCCCGTCACGGACGCGCCGGCCAAAATCATCAAGCCCGGCTGCCACGCGTACTGGATCTTTTCCAACAGATACATCGTGTTCCAGGCGTAAAAGATAATGTACGGGAAGACGAACAAGCCAATCGCGCAGCCAATGATCGAGCCAAGGACGCTGGCCAGCAAGGCGTACATCAAGTATTTCATCGCGATTTGGCCTTTGGAGTAGCCCAGCGCCTTCAACGTGCCGATTTCGTTGCGCTGCTCGTCCACCATCCGCGTCATCGTCGTCATGCACACCAGCGCGGCGACAAGAAAGAAGAACACCGGGAAGACGGACGCGATGCCATCCATCCGGTCCGCGCACGCGCCATAGTCCCGATACGAATACAGGGAATCCCGGTCGAGCACGATCCATTCGCCTTCCAGCTCGTCGATTTTCTTTTGCCCGTCGTCAATTTCCTGCCGGGCTTTTTTTGTTTCATCGTTTAGTTTTTTCTGATTGGTTTCCACTTCGTTTTGCGCGTCCATCAACGCGCGGCGGGCGCTCTCGATTTGCGACAAACCATCGTTGTATTGCGCCTGGGAGCGGCTCAGCGTGGCGTAGGCTTCGTTGAGCTGCGGATAGGAGGCAGCGATTTGATCGCGCTGGGCAATCAGCTGCTGCTTCGTGGCGCTCGCCTGCGCCAGCTGGTCAAGACCGCTTTGAATCTGGGCGATGCCGTCGTCGATTTGCGTCAGACCCTTTGCCAGCTCGTCGCGCTGGCTTTGGTACGTGGAAAGGGCGGCTTCTTGTGTTTCAAGCTGCGCCAAACCATCGTTTACCGCTTGGAGCGCGGTTTCCAGCTCGGCTTTCTTTTGCGTAAGCGACTCGATCGCTTCCGAAGGAAGGGACGGGTCCGCCAGCTGCGCTTCGATTTGGGCGATCGCTTCCGGCAGCGCGGCCTGCTGCGCGAGAAGTTCCGGCTTTTTCTCCAGCGCGGATTCGATTTGAGTGATGCCATCATCCAGCTGCGCCTTTTGGGCCAGAAGGGTGGCTTTCTTCGCTTCTAGCTCTTCTTTTTGGTTTTGCAAGCCGGGAATTTGCTGCTCCTGCTGCTGGATGCTGGCGATGGCGTCGTCCAGCTTAGGCAGGTTGGCGTCGATGGCGGCGCGGTTTTGGGCGTATTCGGCCCAGCCCGCGTCCAGCTGCGCTTTGGCGCTGGCGAGGTTTTGCTCCTGGGCGGCCAGTTCGCGCTGTCCTTGCTCGATTTGCGCTTTGGCGTCGTTCAGCTTCGCCTGTCCGCTGTCGATTTCTTTGAGCAGTTCTTTTTTCGCGTCGTCGATTTTTGCCTGCTGCTGGTCGATTTCGGCTTGGATCTGCCCGTTGGCGATCGCTTCGATTTTTTTGACGACCGGATCGACTTGGTCAAAATAGGCGTCCGAATACGTGTTCAGCGCTTTCGCCCCCTGGACGGTGACGTCGATTTCGGTGTAGTAATCCGCTTTGATGTCGGCATCCGGGACGAAGATGAAAGAATCGACTTCACCGGAACCAATCGACGACGTGCCTTTTTCGTAGGACAGGTACCTTGGCCAGTAGCACGTGCCGACGATTTTGTATTCGTCGAATTTCAAATCGTCGGTGATGGGTGTATCGGTCCCGGAGTACAGCTTGATGGTGTCGCCGATTTTGTACCCGGCGAACAACTCGTTTTTGACATTGGGTGCTTCCAGCAGACATTCTTTGTCGTTTTCAGGCATTCGTCCTTCGACAAGGCGGACCTGGTTGATCGCGGAATCGTCTGGCAGGGAAAACACTTTGTAGACGAGTTCGCTGGCGCCCACCCTTGTCAGGGCGTCCATGGAAAACAGTGGCTGGACGTGTTCGACACCGGGAATTTTCTCGATGGCTTCCACGTCTTTTTTCCGCAGTCCAAGGGTCGAGAACACCTGGATATCCTGCGTGTTGTATTGATCGAAATAGACATCCGCGCTGTATTTCATATCGGGCGCGCTGGCTTTGATTCCGGCAAAGAACGCCACCCCAAGCGCTACGATGCACAAAATCGAGAAAAAGCGGCCCAGCGAATGCCGGATTTCGATCAAAAGATCTTTCCAGAGAATTTTCGGCATTAGTATTCGATCCGATCTACGTCCATAGGGTGAGGGTTGATTTCGACGCTTTCAATTTGACCCGAGCGCACTTTGATGACTTTATCGCCCATGGGCGTCAACGCCAGGTTGTGCGTGATGACGATCACGGTTTTGTGCTCTTTGCGGCAAGTGTCCTGAAGCACTTTGAGAACTTGCTTGCCGGTCACGTAATCCAGGGCGCCGGTCGGCTCGTCGCAAAGCAGCAGCTTCGGGTTTTTGGCCAGCGCTCTGGCGATCGCGACGCGCTGCTGTTCGCCGCCGGAAAGCTGGGCCGGAAAGTTGCTGATGCGCTCGCTCAATCCGACGGCCGCGATCGTCTTGTCGATATCGAGTGGATTTTTCGAGATTTGCGTAGCCAGCTCGACGTTTTCCTTGAGCGTGAGATTTTGAACCAGATTGTAAAACTGGAAGACGAATCCAACATCGTAGCGCCGGTACAGCGTCATCTGTTTTTCGTTGAAATCCGAAATGACGCTGCCGTCGACCTCGATTGTGCCGGCGGAAACCGTGTCCATGCCGCCAAGCAAGTTGAGAATCGTGCTTTTGCCTGCGCCGCTAGCGCCGGCGATGATGACGAACTCCCCCTGGTCGATATCGAAGGAAACGCCGTTGAGGGCGTGGATCTCGACTTCGCCCATTTTGTATGTTTTCCGGACATCTTTAAAAGAAATAAAATGTTCCATATCCAACCTCTTTTCTAACAAAAGACTATGTAAAAGACGACTATTTCTATTATAAAGGGATTTTTTTATTTGTTCTACGGGGAGCGTTTGTTTTTCGTGAAAAGAACGAGTAGAATGGAGATTTACCGGAATTTCCGGAAATGAAGTAGATGTTTGGGAAAAAACATGATACCATTCCCATGATCTAAAGATCAGAGGAGTAGCAAAATGACAATAAAAGTAGTAACAGATAGCGGTTCCGGTCTTTCTCAAAAGAAGGCGAACGCGTTAGGAATAGATTTTTTGCCGCTGCAAGTCATCGTGGACGATCACACGTATTTGGACGGGGTGGATTTGGACATCGACGATTTGTATGACCATATCGCGCAGGGAGCCAGCGTCCAGACGTCGCTGCCGCCCCTTGGCATTATGGAAGATTTGCTGGAGTCGTATGAGGAGCAAGGCGTGGATCAGGTGATTTTGATTACGCTTTCCAACGGGTTGTCGAGCACGAACAGCACGTTTCTGGCGGCGGCAAACCGGCACGGCATCCAGGTGCATACGCTGGATTTGTTCACGACGCTGGGCGTGGAGCATTATTGCGCGCTGGCGGCAGCCAGTCTGAACGACAAAAACGTGGCGCCTGAACAAATCGTTTCGACGCTGAAGGAAGCCATCGACCGTTCGGCTGGGTACTTGATCGCGGAGGATCTTGACCATTTAGCCAAAGGAGGCCGTCTGACGCCGATGGCCGCCAAGCTGGGCGGCATGCTGAAAATCAAGCCGATTTTGGAAGTTTCGAAAAACACCGGGGGAAAAGTCGATGTATGGAGCAAGGTGCGAACGATGAGCAAGGCCATCAAGACGGGCGCCGATCAAATTGGACAAAGCGTCGACGATCCATCCCAGTATGTGTTTTACGTGCTGGACGCGCGCAACGAGGAAGGGGCCCAAACCGCGATCGAGGAATTGAAAAGCGTTTTAGGGGACCAGGCGGATATCCGCCGCGAGCCGATGTACGCCGTGATCGCCTGCCATACAGGTCTTGGCGCGGTCGGCATGCAGTATGTAAAGAAAGTAAAAGGGGAATAACGTATGAAAATCGCATTTGTGACCGATTCGGGCACCGGTCGTTCCAAAGCTTATTGGGCGGAAAAGGGCATTTATTCCTTGCCGCTGCAAATCGAAGTGAATGGACACAGCTTCGATGAGGAGGAAACGATCGCGATACCGGATGTGCTCGACAATTTGCACGCGAAGCTGCCGATGAAGACGTCGCTGCCAAAGCTGGGCGAAATCGAGGATTTGTTCGAACAGTTGAAAAAAGAAGGATATGACACGATTTTCGCGGTCCCGATTTGTACCGGTTTGTCTTCGACGATGAACGCGATGGAAATGGCGGCCCGGATGCTGGAAATAGAATTTATCGGCGTGGACTGCTATTCGACGGCGGTCGTGCAAGCCGACATGATCCTGACAGCCAAAAAAATGTGGGATGAAGGAAAAACGATGGAGGAAATCATTCGCGAACTCAATCGAATCGCGGCGTCGTGCGACACGATTTTGCTCGTCGACGATTTGAACCATTTGAAAAAAGGAGGTCGTCTGACGCCAATGGCGGCCGCGCTGGGCGGACTGTTGAAAATCAAGCCGATTTTGCATCTCAACATGGAAACCGAGGGGCGCATCGACGTCCTCGACAAAGTCCGGACGATGAACCGGGCGCAGGACTATGTGATTTCCCGCCTGAAAAATCTGGGCGTCGACCAGGATTACACGGTGATCGTCGCGCATGTCGACGCGGCGGAAGCGGCGCAAAAATACGGGGAGAAAATCAAGAACGCCATCGAAGGCGTGAAGATCCGCTATATTGACTTGGTGAGCGCGGTCAGCGTGCACACCGGACTGGGCTGCCTGGCTGTACAGGCGTTCCGTCCGCGCTTTTCCTAGCGCGTGGCACCATCCATTGGGTGGTGCTTTTTTGTTGCCAAAAGCAAAAAAAGAAGAGGCGAACCTCTTCTCGTTAGTCGTTGTCCAGCTTGGCTGCTTTCGAGAACAGCACGTAGCCGATGATGAACATGAAGGTCAGGGCGGCGACACCAATGTTTTGATGACCGGTATACTGGGTGACCAGACCGACGACGAGCAAGCCCAAAAAGCTAGCGCCCTTGCCGCAAATGTCGAACAAGCCAAAATACTCGCCGCTCGCGTTTTCCGGAATGATCTTGGCGTAATAGGAACGGGAAAGCGCCTGAATGCCTCCCTGGAAGCATCCAACCGCGCCGGCCAAAAGCCAGAACTCCCACAGCTTGTCAAGCTGGATCGCGAACAAGGCGATCAGGAAGTAGGCGGCAATACAAATCTTGATGAGCCTGGCGGTATCGTATCGTTTCGACAGGCTGGCAAAGGTCAGACTGGCTGGAAACGCCACGATTTGCGTAAACAGCAACGCGAGCAGCAAACCGGTCGTATCCAGACCCAGGCTCGTTCCATACGCGGTCGCCAAGTCGATGATCGTGTACACCCCGTCGATGAAAAAGAAGAACGACAGCAAAAACAAGAACACTTTCCGTTCCTTTCGAATCGAGGAGAGCGTTTTCTTCAACCGCGAAAACGTATCCACGACAACGTGGCGCTGCGGTTCAATGTAGTGCTTTTGACGATAGGCTTTGGCAAGCGGCAGCGTGAAGGCGATCCACCAGCCGGCGTTGATCAAAAACGCGATCATCATCGCGGTGTGCATCGTGATGCCCAGCTTGTCGTAAAGCAGGACGAACACGAGCGAGATGACAAACGGGATGCAGCTGCCGATATAGCCGTAGGCGTAGCCCTGGCTGGAAACCGAGTCCATGTTTTGCTCGGTCGTGATGTCGACCAGCATCGAATCGTAAAAGACAAGCGAAAGCGAGTAGCAGATCTTGGCCGCGATATACAACACCAAAAACGAAAACCAGTACGACGGGATCCAGAAGCACGCCAGCGCCAGGGCGCCAAGCAGGGCGCTCGTCAAAAAGACGCGTTTCTTGCGGCCTTTGTAGTCGGCAATCGTGCCCAGGATCGGACCAAGCAAGGCGACGATGATCGTCGAGATGCTTGTGGCGTAGGACCAGTAACTGAGATAGTCGCTTTCCGCGACGCCTGCCGCCGATGAAAGCGAGTTGAAATAGATTGGCAGGATCGTGGAAACGAGCAAAATAAACGCCGAGTTTCCAATATCGTAACAAATCCACTTGAGTTCAAGCTTTGTGAGTTTCTTCATGAATGTTTTCCTCATTTCTTTTAATACAAAACTATGATACACGAATTTTTAAATTTTCAAACACATTTTCGAGTTGGTTGGAAAACTTTACCTGAAAAGCGTGCGTGAAAGCGTTTGAAAGGAAGTATGGTAAAATAAAAAACAAACACAAAGAAAGCAGAGGAGAACTATTTATGACGTATTGGCTCGATGCCTACTTTTATTTTATCGTATACAGCGTGGCGGGCTGGCTGTGCGAAGACGTGTATGTCGGAATCGGAAAGAAGAAGCTTGTCAACCGCGGATTTCTTTACGGACCGTATTGTCCGATTTACGGATTTGGCGCGCTCATCGTCCTTTATCCTCTCATGATGCTGGGCGACCATCCCGTGCTTGTGTTTTTCGGGGGCATGGTGCTGACGAGCGTGCTCGAGTACTTTACGAGCTGGATCATGGAAAAGCTGTTTCACGAGCGCTGGTGGGACTACAGCACGTACCGGTTCAATATCAACGGCCGGGTGTGCTTGCTGAATTCGGTCTTGTTCGGCTTGATGTCGCTGGTCGTCGTCTTTTTGATCCAGCCGCACGTCGAGGCGTGGGCGCACTCGATTCCGCTGCCGGCGATGGAAACGTTTTTGACGATTTTTACGATTGGCTTTTTCGCGGATCTTATCGTGACGTGCGTGCATTTGGTGAAGCGGCGCAACGTTTTGCAAAAGCTGCACAAGCAAATCGAGGCTTTGCAGACGCAGTTCGAGGAGGAAACCTCGATTCGTATCCGTTCGATGCACGACCAGCTTACCGAAGTGTCGACACGGATTGGCGAATGGGTCGAAAACCGTCCCGAGCTGGCCGACCGGCTGGACGAGCTGAACAAAACGATGGAAAAGATCCAGAAAATCCGGACGCAGCGGTTGTCCAAGGCGTTTCCTTCCCGTTTCATTACCGGACCGATGCAGGATTCGCACGTGATCGCCAAATATTTGCATCAGCGCGGACAAGAACAAAAAGAGGAAAATCAGGAACATTGACGGATGTTCCTTTTCTTTTTGAGGTATAATGGAAGCGATGAAAAATCCGAATCGAATCCGTTACACAAAATACATTCTTTTGCAGCGTATGGGCTGGATCTTCGCCGCGCTGACCGTTGTCGTGTCCATCGAGTACCGAACGTGGTTTGGCGTCTTGTGGATCGCGCTTTTCCTGTTTTTCTCATGGCGCTGCCGGATCCGGGCGAAAATGGCGCGGTGCGGCCTGGCGGGTGAGGAACAGACACAAAGCCTGCTGGAAGGACTGCCGAAAGGCTACACCGTCTTAAACAACGTCGAGCTGGAAGTGGGAGGCCGTCGTAGCGAAATTGATTTGCTCGTGGTCAGCGAATCCGGCTTGTTCGTGGTCGAGGTCAAAAACCACAGCGGCAGGATCTTCGGGCGCAAAGGACAAAACACGTGGCGCCAGGACAAGCGGCAGGAAACAAAATATATGAAAAATCCGCTGCACCAGCTGGAGCGGGAAATGAGGCTTCTGCGGCAGACGCTGGCTTCTTTTGGCGTGGCGGCACCGATTCGCGGGTGCGTGTTTTTCTCGAACGCCCGGGCCATCGACGTGGACTCGGGCGCGGTGCTGACCAACGGCAAAGCGCTGCTGGCAAGGATCCAGTCGTTTTCCGAACCGGTTTTGCGCAAGAGCGAGATCCGGAAAATTGTGCGAATTTTACGTTGATTTTCCCAAAGGGATTGTGCTAAGATATTGGAGCAAGTTTGCGCTTGCTCTCTGTTTCATTTTTTGAAACCAAATCAGTCCAAAGGGAGGTGTACGCATGAAAAAATATGAAATCATGATTATCGTGAACGCGTCTTTAGACGATGCTCAATTCGAAGCACTGGAAAAAAGACTTTTCGCTCCGATCCTGGAAAACGGAGGTTCGATCGACAATGTCGACAACTGGGGCGTTCGTGAGTTCGCGTATGAAATCGACCACATGAAAAAAGGTCATTACGTCGTTGTCAATGCGACGGCCGACAATGCGGGAATCGAGGAATTCCAGCGTCTGTGCCGTATCAACAACTCGGTGATCCGCATCATGGTCGTGAAAACTGAAAGCGAAAAATAATAGAGGAAAAACAATATGATCAATCGAGTGGTATTAGTAGGACGTCTTACAAAAGATCCTGAGCTTCGCAAGACGCAAAGCGGAACGAGCGTCGTATCGTATACGATCGCCGTCAATCGCCGCTCCCAGACGCCCGGCCAGCCGGACGCGGATTTCATCAGCTGCGTGGCATGGAACAAAACGGCCGAACTGATGGCGCAGTACCTTCACAAGGGCTCGCTGATCGGTGTCGAAGGCCGCATCCAGACCCGCAATTATGAAAACCAGCAGGGACAGCGCGTGTACGTGACGGAAGTCGTGACCGACAACGTTCAGTTCCTCGAGCCAAAAAACGCGCAGCCGCAGCAAAACGCGTACAATTCGTACGGCAACTCCAATTCGTACAATTCGTATTCGCAGCCGCAGCCCGCGCCGGTGAATCCTTACGCCCAGCCGGTGGATGACGGATTCAGCTCTGCTTTCGATGCGAATGACACGCTGGATATCGCCAGCGATGATTTACCATTCTAGAAAGGAACAAGAGATGGCTTTTAAAAAACAACGTATGGGTCGTAAAAAGGTTTGCTATTTTACGAAAAATAAAATCAAGGAAATCGACTACAAAGATGTAGAACTTTTGAAACGTTTCATCAACGCGAACGGAAAAATCATTCCTAGACGCGTAACCGGAACCCGCGCGAAATACCAGAGAATGCTGGCAACCGCAATTAAGCGCGCGCGTCAAATGGCTCTGCTTCCTTACGTAGTAGACTAATCAAGCAAAAGCGACAGGCGAAAGCCTGTCTTTTTAGTTTGGGCGGGATAGGAAAAAACGCGGTTGTGTATTATAATCTCTATTATGAATTCAACAATCAAAACCCGGCAGATCACCCGTGGGGCGATGGTTTGCGCCATCTACGGCGTGATGTTGCTGGTCAATCAACAATTTGCGTTAGCGCTTGAAGAAAGCATGTCCTGGCTGTTCGCCTTTCCGATTCTCATTTACGCGGCCCAAAATCCGGTCGCGATCGCGGGGGTGTGCGCGCTCGCCATGGCTCTCGAGTCGTTTTTGTTTGGCGGCTTTACGACGTGGTTTTACAGCTGGACGTCGATTTTGATCGGCTTGTGCTATGGAATCGGCGTGTACAAACGATGGAGCAACGGACTGAAGCTTGGCGTCACGTTCGTCCTGTCCTGCGTTTCCTATGGCTTGATTTTCGCTGTTTGGGCCGGGATCTTCGGCCTGGATCTGCAAGAGGATTTTGCATGGATCCAGCGCTGGCTTCCTTTCGTCGACTGGCGGGTTTTTGTGGGCGCGGTGGTGTTTTTGCTGTCGCTGCTGCAAACCGTCTGCATCCATTTGCTGGCGGTCATGGTGTGTATCCGGATGAAAATCTGGATTCCGCCCATTCGAAAAGTGGCGCAGATCCGGCCAAGACGCTGGATTGGATTTGTCACGATTGTCTTGCTGGCTCTGTTTTCTATGAGTCAAAGTATGGTAAAATATTCCTCAGAGATTCAGGATATCGTGATGATGGCCACGTTTATTGATTTATGCGTGCTGGATTATTACGGTATCGTCTATATGATGGATCGCTGCATTCGCTACAACAAGCGCTCGCTGACGTTTTTTGCGATCCTGGGCGGGTTTGTCCCGGGGCTGAATTTGATCTGGATCGTGCTCGGCGAGCTGGATTGTTTGATTGGCTTGAGGAAAGATAGAGGAAAATGATGAAAAAATACACGAAATGGCGCAATCTCATGATTGTCTTGATGGTGATCGTCGTCGGGCTGCTGGCCTATATGATTTGGGCCCACGACTGGGTGTCCGTCGTTCTGCTTGTTTTAATCAGCGGGCTGTTTTCAGCCGTCTTTATCGGTTTTTGGCACAATTTGAAAAAAAGAGGCTTGCAGACGGAATTCGATATTTCGCGAATCCTTGGCCGGGATGCCAAAGACGCCCTTCAGGTGGGGGATGTCGGGATCTTGACGTACAACGACGAATTCGTCGTCACGTGGGCGAGCGATTTTTTTCGCGAGCATGGCATTGATATCGTCAATAAAAAGGTGACGTCGTGGATCGAGAACATCCGCGAGCTTTTCGACGAGGACGTCGATTCCGTCATTGGAAAGTACGAGCACCACGTTTACGAAGTCATTAAAAAAGAAGACGCGCAAGTGCTGTACGCGCGCGACATCACCGAGCTGTACAAACTGCGCAAGCACCAAAAACAAAACGAAGTCGTGGCCGCCTTGATGCAGCTGGACAACTACGTGGAATACCAGTCGTATGAAAACGAGGACGTAATCGCGAAAATAAACACCCACTTGCGCACGCCGCTGGTTACCTGGGCAAAAGACCACCGCATGCTCGTGCGCCGCATTCGCTCGGATCGGATCTTCGTGCTGTTCAACCGGGAGATTCTCGACCAGATCCGGCACGAGAACTTCACGATCTTGCAGATCATCAAGGACGAGGCGGCGAAAATCGACGTGTCCATTACGCTGAGCGTCGCCATCGCGTATGGAACCGACGATTTCGAGGAATTGAACACGATGCTCAACGAGCTGATGGAGCTGGCGCAAAGCCGGGGCGGCGACCAGGCCGCCATTCAATGCGCGGGGCATCGCGTCCACTACATTGGCGGAAACTCGGAAACGAGTTCCCAGCGCTCCAAGGTCCGGGTGCGGATCATGGCCCAGTCCATCCAGGAGGCGATCAAGGAAAGCGGCCGGGTTTTCATTGTCGGCCACGTCAATTCGGATTACGACTGCATGGGCGCGGCTTTGTCCATGTCCAACTGGTGCCGGGCGCTGCATCGCAACGCGTTCATCGTTTTGCAGGATGTGCCACGCGACCATCAGCTTCAGGATACGATGGACCACTATAAACAGGCGATTGGGGAGCGCCACCGGTTTGTGACGGTGCAGGAAGCGATGGAAATGATCGACCCGAAAAACGATTTGGTCATTATGGTGGATCATGGCGTCCCGATGATTTCGTCGTCGAAGCCTTTTATCGACCGGATGGAACGAATCGTCGTGATCGACCATCATCGCCGCAACGAGCACTTTGTCGTCCACCCGCTCATTACGTATGTGGAAAGCCAGGCCTCGTCGACGTGCGAGCTGATCGCCGAGCTGATTCAGTCGATCCCAAACCACATCCCGATCTTCGAGGCGGAAGCGACGATTATGTATTTGGGATTGCTTGTGGATACGAACCGCTTTAAAATGCATACGTCGGCGCGTACATTCGAAACGGCGGCGACGTTGCGGATCTGGGGCGCCAACGCGAATTTCGCCGAAAAGGCGCTGTGCGAAAACATCGGCGATTTCCGGCTGCGAACCGAGCTCGTTTCGCAAGGGGAAATGTTTTTCGATCATTTTATCATCGCGGCGATCGAGGACAAGGAGCTCGATCGGACGATGATGTCGCAAGTTTCGGACTCGCTGCTGAAAATTAAAGGATGCCAGGCGTCTTTCACGATTGCGCGAACGAAAGCCGATCCGAACTGCGTGGCGGTCAGCGCCCGCAGCGACGGCACGTTCAACGTGCAGAAAATCATGGAGAAGATGCATGGCGGCGGTCATTTCGCGGCGGCCGCGCTGGAGCGCAAAGACACGACTGTGGGCGCCATCAAGGACGAGCTTCTTAAATGTTTGAAGGAGGATTTACAAAAATCATGAAAGTTATATTGCTGAAAGATGTGAAAAACGTCGGAAAAAAAGACGAAGTCAAGGAAGTGAACGACGGCTACGCCTCCAATTTCCTGTTTAAAAACAAAATGGCCGTTCCTTATACGAAGGGAAGCCAGAAGGTGCTGGCCGCGCAACTTAGTCAAAGAGCGGCCAACGAGGCGCAGCTGGAAAAGGAAGCCAACGAGTTGAAGGAACGGTTGAAGACGATGACGTTCGAATTCAAGCTGAAAGTCGGAAAAAACGGCAACGTGTTCGGCACGGTTTCGAACAAGCAAATCGTTCAGGCACTCGACGAGGCCGGGATTCAAATCGACAAGAAGCGCCTTCACAAAGAGGAGCCCATCAACTCGCTGGGAACGACAATCATCAAAGTGGATTTATATCGCAACAAGGTGATTGGGGAAATTAAAGTGCACGTCAGCGAAAAGGAGTGATCCATGGCGAAGGAACTTCCGAATTCGCAAAAGATCGAGCAGGCTTTGCTCGGTTCTTTAATGGTGTACTCCAGCGTGATGGCGACATGCACGGAACTGGATTTGACACCCGAGGAGTTTTACTTGCCCGCGCACGCCCGGATTTATCAGTGCATGCAGGAGCTAAGCGATTCGGGCCATCCGCTCGACCTCAACAATTTGATTACCCGGTTGCAGGACAAGGAGGAGCTTGAACGCGCCGGCGGGGCGGACTACATTATCAAGCTGATGGATTCGGCCATTTCGCCAGCGAACACGCACTCGTATATCGAAACGATCAAAAACAAGGCGCAGATGCGTGAACTCATCATGGCGGCCGACCAGATCGCGCAAAACACGTACGATTCGACGGACGATATCGACACGCTGCTCGACGAGGCGGAACGGGGCATCATGAACGTGACCCGGCACCGGCGGGGAACGGAATTTGAAAGCAGCCGCCAAATCGTGGAACGCGTCATCGAGGAGCTGAACCGCTTAAAGACGATGGACGGGGTGACCGGCATTAAAACCGGCTATTCGGATCTGGACCGCTACACGAATGGATTCCAGCGGGGCGACTTGATCATTTTGGCGGCGCGTCCCGCGATGGGAAAGTCGGCGCTGGCGCTCAATTTCGCCTCCGAAGTCGCCAAGCACAACAAAGACGAGGCGGTGGCGATTTTCTCGCTGGAAATGCCAACCGACTCGCTTATGAAGCGTTTGCTTAGCGCGGAAAGCGACGTGCAAGCCACGAAGCTGCGGGACGGGTCTTTATCCAACGAGGACTGGTCGAAGCTGTACGAAGGCGGCAACCGGCTGAGCGAGCGGAAAATTTTCATCGACGACACGTCGAGCATCAAGGTTTCCCAAATCTTTTCCAAGTGCCGCAAGCTAAAAAGCGAGTACGGCGCCTTGTCTTTGATCGTGATCGACTATTTGCAGCTCATTACCGGAACGCGCGCCGACTCCAGACAACAGGAAGTGTCGGACATTTCCCGAAACCTGAAGATCCTGGCCAAGGAGCTGGATTGCCCGGTTATCGCGCTGTCGCAGCTAAGCCGTGAAGTCGAGAAGCGAACCGACCACCGGCCGCAGCTGGCGGATCTTCGGGAATCGGGGTCGATTGAGCAGGACGCCGACATCGTCATGTTTTTGTATCGTGAAAAGTACTATGAACGTGAGGAAGAGGAAGCGGATAAAAAAGACACCGAGCTTGTCGACTTGACCTTGGCCAAGCACCGAAACGGCGGCCTTGGCGACATCAAGCTCGTGTTTCAAAAGTCGATTTCCAAATTTTCCACGTGGGATCAGACAAATCGGGGAGATGATATGTATGCGAATTGATTTATTGTGCAGCGGCTCCAAAGGAAACTGCTGCCTTGTGCGCGCCAAAGACACGCAAATCGTGATCGACTGCGGCTCGACAAAGCGGTATTTGACGCAGTCACTGCAAGCGGTGGGCGCGCAAATCGGACAGACGGACGCGATCTTGCTGACGCACAGCCATTCCGACCACGTGTCGCAACGCAAGCTGTTTGCCCAGATCCCGATGTATTCGTATTGCGAGGTGGAAGGCTTCGAGCGGCACACTCATGTCGAGCCGCTGGAGCAGTTCCGGATCCGGGAATTGTCGATTCGCCTCATTCCTTTGTCGCATGACGCGCCGAAAACGGCGGGATATGTCATTTCGGACGGGGAGCAGACGCTCGTGTATATTACCGATACGGGCTATATCGCCAATTCGAACAAGCCGTATTTGAAAAACGCCGACTACTATATTTTCGAAAGCAACCACGACGTGCCGATGCTGATGGGGACGAGCCGGCCGCTGTATTTGAAGCAGCGGATCTTGTCGCCAAGCGGACACTTGAATAACGAGGATAGCGCGAAAAACCTGACGGAGCTTGTCGGCGAGAACACGACCGACATCGTGCTGGCGCATTTGTCGCAGGAGGCCAACACGCCGGAGCTGGCGCTAAAGGCGCTGCACGCTTGTTTTGCGCGCAAGCAAATTCCAACCGACGGCATGCAGATCCGGGCGGCGGAGCAATTTCAAATCGAGACGATTGAACGCGGCTCGTGTGCCTGAAAAGGACGCGAACCGTTTTTTTTTGGCGTATTTTCGCGTTTTCACATATTTCCTATATTTTGGTCCAAAGTGAAATTTGGACGGTTGAGTGGATTTTATTTTTTGAAAAGCTGCTATAAATATCTTGCAACTTTTTGGCTCCCGGATAGCTAGATGGTTTTTTTTGATATGCAGGTTTGCTATAATGGGGACGATAAAAAGGTGGTGAAACAGATGCTTAAGGTAATTGATCATCCACTGATCCGTCACAAACTGACTGTGATGAGAGATAAAGACACGGGAACCAAAGATTTTCGCGACAATCTCGATGAGATCGGGGGATTGATGGTATATGAAGTGACGCGTGACCTTCCGCTCAAGGATCTTGAGATCGAGACGCCGATTTGTCCATACGTGGCCAAGACGCTGGCGACACCGATCGTTGTGGCGCCGATTTTGCGGGCCGGTCTGGGAATGGTGAGTGGAATTCTTTCGCTCATTCCAACGGCGAAAGTTGCGCATATCGGATTGTATCGGGACGAGGAGACGCTGGAGCCCCATACGTATTTTGAGAAGTATCCAAAACACATGGACGAGTCGACGGTGATCATCGTGGATCCTATGCTGGCGACCGGCGGTTCAAGCGCGGCTGCGATCGACATGGTGAAACGCCAGGGAGCGACGAACATCAAGCTCGTATGCCTCGTTGGCGCGCCGGAAGGCGTGGAGCTGATCGAGAAGCTGCATCCGGATGTGGACATTTATTTGGCGGCGCTTGACGAACGCCTGAATGAGAATGGCTACATCGTTCCCGGACTTGGCGATGCGGGGGACCGTATTTTCGGGACGAAGTAATGAAACCGGCGCAGTTTCCCGGCTTTCTGCTTGTCAATTTGCTGGTGTGCCTTTTGATTGGCTACCTGTTGGATGACTGGCTTCACACGACGCCGGTGTTTCTGGTCGTTTTTGTTTTGTACGCATTGATTGGAAGCTTTGCGCTGCTGCTGTATAAAGGGAAAAAGAAACATGGATGATTTAAAGAGACTGTTTGTCGAAACGACGAAAGATTCGCTGTTGCTCGCTCTTCCATGTGCATGTGCCGCTTTTTTTTGCTTTGGATGGCTTAGCGGGCTTGGCGTGGTTGTCGGCGTCGTCACCGGACAGGTGGGACTGTGGATGATCATCCGGTTCGCGAAGTCGATCACGACGCATAAAAAGGCGGATCGGGCGGGACTTACCCAGTATGTTCTGCGCTATTGTATGTACGGGATCGTCATGGTCGCGTTCGCTTGCGTGCATGTGCCGGTCCTGGCGATGCTGGCTGGCTTCATGTGCAGCAAAGGCGCGCTTTTGATGTATTCCCGAAAACTGAGAAAGGAGGCAGACGATGCCTGAAGTTAGTGAGGTCGTGATCCGCCTGGGCGGTTTCACGATCGAAATCCAGCAATCCATCTTCGTCTGGCTTTGTATTTGTGTATTGGCGATGTTCTTCTTCTACTTTGCCGGGAAGAAGATCGAAAAAGCGGATCCTTCCAAGCCCACCCAAGGGCTTGTGTACGTCTGCGAGGAAATGTACAACTTGATCCTGTACGTCGTGCAGGGCAATTTGAAGGAGACGACGACACATTACATTCCAATGTTTGGAACGCTGATCCTGCTGATGGTGGTAGCCAATCTGACAGGACTGATCGGGCTTCAGAACCCGACTTCGAACGTGAGTTTCAACGCGACGCTGGCTTTGACGCTGTGGCTGATGATCCAGGGCAACGCGATCAAAAAAGCGGGACTCAAAGCCCGTTTAAAGGAACTGACGGAGCCGATGTGGCTGCTGACGCCGCTGAACATCATCGGCGAGCTCGCATTGCCGATTTCATTGACGATGCGTTTATTTGGTAATATTTTGGCGGGAAGTATCATTACGCTGCTTGTGTACACGCTGATCAAAAACATCGCGCCTTGGGGTTATCTCGGCTTGACGCTGACCCCGTTCCTGCATATGTATTTTGATATCTTCTCGGGTGTGATTCAGACTTACATCTTCTTCACGCTGGGCTCGTTCTTCCTAGGACAGCAAGTCAGCAAGCAGGAAGATTAAGATAAATTTTAACAGGAGGAAACAACATGGGATTTAACGAATTTTTCGTACAAGGTATGGCATTGTTAGGTGCCGGCATCGCGATGGTTGCCGGACTTGGTCAAGGTATCGGGCAAGGTTTTGCCGCTGGTAAAGGTGCTGAAAGCGTTGGACGCAATCCGGAAGCAGCCGGAAAGATCCAGTCCATCATGGTCCTTGGTATCGCGCTTGCCGAAACGACCGGTATCTACTCGCTTGTCATCGCGATCTTATTGATCTTCATCAAAGGTTAAGATTGCAGGGTGATCGGTGATGATAGATTTTAACATTGATAACTATCTGCGAATTTCACTGACCGATGTAATATTAGTATGTATTTCCACCGCGCTGATCGTTTTGTTCGCCAAGCATTTTTTCTGGAATAAGATCATTGCTCTCGTGAAAAAAAGACAAGATCTCATTCAGGAAAACATCAATGCGTCCATCGAACTGAAAGAGGAGGCGCTTGAAACGAAAGCCGCGTACGACGAGAAGATGAAGGGCATCGGAAAAGAGGCGCACGCCATCATCGAGTCCGCCAAGCAACAGGCGAACCAGGAGAAGGCGCAAATCCTTTCCGAAGCGAACGCCCAAGCCACTCGAATCAAAGACGCGGCCCATGAAGACATAGAACGGGATAAACGCAAGGCGGAAGCGGCCATGAAGAGCGCCATTAGCGATGTGGCGATCGAAGTGGCCAAAAACATCGTTCAAAAAGAAATGGATGAAAAAACACAGCAAGCCTACGTCGATGCGTTTATCGAACAGGCAGGGAATAACGAATGGTAGCCAGTTACAAACCGTACGCCAGTGCGCTTTTTGAAATCGCGCAGGAACAAGGGAAGGAACAAGCGTATCTGGACGAGTTGAGAAACCTCGAGCAGATCTGGAAGTCCAACGCGGACTTCGCCCTCGCCCTCTCGCATCCAAAAATCGCGAAAGCGGAAAAAAGAGAATGGCTCCGACAGGTCTTCGCCTCGGGCGTCGATCCGGTCGTGCTCAATTTCCTGTATGTGCTAAACGAGCATGGAATCGCGGCGCATGTGCCCGAGATCGCGGACGAGTACGCGGATTTGTATCGCAAGAGCGAGCAGATCGAGGAAGTGCATGTGCAAAGCGCGACGGCGTTGAGCGAAGCGCAGATAGAAGCTCTTTCCAAAATGCTGAAAGAGAAACTGAATAAAAACGTTGAACTGACGGTCGACGTCGATCCCGACTTGATCGCCGGTCTGAAAGTCAAAGCGAAAGACATCGTGCTGGACAACACGGTGAAGACGCGCCTTGACAATCTAAAAGAGAAATTGAATGAAAAGTAGGTGAAACAATGAGTTTAAATCCGGTAGAAATCAGTAAACTGATCAAAGCCCAGATTCAAAACATCGACCAGGACCTCGAAATGAGCGAAACAGGTACGGTGCTTTCCGTCGGGGATGGAATCGCAACGGTTTACGGATTAAAAGACGCCATGATGTCTGAACTTCTTTTGTTTCCGCATGATGTATATGGTATGGTCATGAACCTGGAGGAAGACTCCGTCGGAGTCGTTTTGATGGGGGAAAACTATGACATCAAAGAAGGAGACCTCGTAAAGAGAACAGGCCATATCGTGGAGGTTCCGGTCGGAGACGCCATGGTCGGACGCGTTGTCAACGCGCTCGGACAGCCGATTGACGGCGACGGACCGATCGAAACGACGAAAATGCGTCCTGTGGAGCGGGTCGCTCCGGGCGTTATGACGCGGAAAAGCGTATCCGTCCCTTTACAGACAGGGTTGAAAATCATCGACTCCATGATCCCGATCGGACGTGGACAGCGTGAGTTGATCATCGGAGACAGACAAACAGGAAAAACGGCAATCGCCATCGACACGATCTTGAACCAAAAAGGAAAAGACGTTCTTTGTATTTACGTGGCGATTGGTCAAAAAGCGAGTACAGTCGCGCAAATCGTGGAAAAGCTGAAACAGCACGACGCGATGAAATACACGACGATCGTCGTGGCGACGGCTTCCGAGCCGGCGCCTCTCCAGTACATCGCGCCATACGCGGGATGCGCCATTGGCGAGGAATGGATGGAAAACGGCAAAGACGTGCTCATCGTCTATGACGATTTAAGCAAGCACGCGGTGGCGTATCGAACGATGTCGCTGCTGCTGCGTCGTCCACCTGGACGCGAGGCGTATCCGGGCGACGTCTTCTATTTGCATTCCAGATTGCTGGAACGGGCGGCCCGTCTGAACGAGAACTATGGAAATGGTTCTTTGACCGCGCTGCCAATCATTGAAACGCAGGCCGGCGATATTTCGGCGTACATTCCAACCAACGTCATTTCCATCACGGACGGGCAAATCTTCTTGAAGACCGACATGTTCAACGCCGGTATCCGTCCGGCGGTCGACTCCGGTTTGAGCGTGTCCCGTGTTGGATCGGCGGCGCAAATCAAGGCGATGAAGCAAGTGTCCAATTCGCTAAAGCTGGAACTGGCGCAATACCACGAAATGGAAAGCTTCGCGAAATTCGGATCCGATTTGGACGCGTCGACGACCGAGGTGCTCAACCATGGCGAACGGCTGACGCAGCTGCTCATTCAAAAGCAGTACGACCCGATGCCGGTGGCGCAGGAAGTGCTTTCCTTGTTCGCGGCGAAATACAAGTATCTTAAATCGGTTCCGGTCGACAAGGTTTTGAAATACGAGCACGATATGCTGGCGTTCATCGAACGCGAATACCCGTATATCCTTGATCAAATCAACAGCGAAAAAGCGCTGTCGGACGATTTGATCGCCCAAATCCGCAAGGCGCTTGACGAGTTTGCGAAGGAGTTCGCCATAACAGAAGGAACTGGCGATGGCACAAAGTAGACAGGATATTCAATCGCGGATCGCGTCGGTCGACTCGACGAAAAAGATCACGAAAGCCATGCAGCTGGTCGCCAGCAGCAAGCTGTCGAAACAGCGCGAGGCGATGGAGCGCAACCGCGAGTACGCGCACGCGTTGCAAAACCTGCTGACGCTGATCGTCAACGCCGCCGGAAAGAACGATCCGTACTTGAAGGAAAACGAAGGCAAGCCGGCGTTCGTGTTCGTCATCACATCCGACATGGGGCTGTGTGGCGGCTACAACGCCAACATTTACCGGACGGTTTTGCAGGATCTTTCCCAAAACGACCGGATCGTGATGGTCGGCAGCCGCGGGGCGCAGTGGGCGCAAGCCAAGGATCTTCATTGCGATGCCACATTGATTGATTTAAACGAAGACACGGCGTATATGGATCTGGCCAACCAGATGCAGCTGGCGCTCGATTTGTTCAATGAAAAGAAAATTTCAAAAATCGAAGTGCTGTATACGCATTATAAAAATACTTTGACATTTATTCCGGTTCTCGAGACGATCATTCCGGTCCGTATCGAAAAAGAGCAGGAAAAGCACAATCCGGTGCAGACGATTTTCGAGCCGAACAAGGCGGCGATGCTTTCGAGCATCGTGCCGATGGCGGCAAAATCCGTCCTCTATTCTTTGTATCTTGAATCCAAGACGAGCGAACAAGCTTCGCGAAGAATGGCGATGGAGTCGGCAACGGACAACGCGACCGAGCTCCAGGAACAGCTTGAACTCGCTTATAACCGGATCCGTCAGGGCGCGATCACGCAGGAAATCACCGAGATCGTCGGTGGAGCGAACGCGCTCGCATCCTAAGGAGGTAGTGGATGGAAAACGTAGGAACTGTCGCCCAAGTCATCGGGCCGGTTGTCGATGTCAAATTTGACGAAGACCACCTGCCTGACTTGCTGACGGCAATTAAAATAAAAAAACCAGACGGGGACGACCTCGTCGTGGAAGTGGCCCAGGGCATCGGCGCCGATATGGTGCGCTGCATCGCGATGGGCAGCACGGACGGTTTGGTTCGCGGCATGAAGGCGATCGACACGGGAAAACCGATTCAGGCCCCGGTCGGCCACGGCGTGCTCGGCCGGATGTTCAACGTGCTTGGACAGCCAATCGACGGGCTGGGCGCGGTCAAAACCGATACGGAAATGTCGATTCACCGCAAAGCGCCGGCTTTTGACGAGCAGGCGACTTCGAGCGCCATTTTGGAAACGGGAATCAAGGTCATCGACTTGTTGTGTCCGTACGCCAAAGGTGGAAAAATCGGCTTGTTCGGCGGCGCCGGTGTCGGAAAAACCGTATTGATCCAGGAGCTGATCCACAACATCGCCAAGGAGCATGGCGGCAAATCCGTCGTCGTTGGCGTTGGCGAGCGGACACGTGAAGGAAACGACATGTACTGGGAAATGAAAGAGTCCGGCGTATTGGATAAGACCGTCCTCGTTTACGGACAGATGAACGAGTCGCCAGGCGCCCGGATGCGGGTTGGCTTGACGGGCTTGACGATGGCGGAGTACTTCCGCGATGTCGAGCACCAGGACGTGTTGTTGTTTATCGACAACATTTTCCGATTCACCCAGGCCGGTTCGGAAGTCAGCGCCTTGCTGGGTCGGGTGCCGAGCGCCGTAGGCTACCAGCCGACGTTGGCGACCGAGATGGGACAGCTGCAAGAGCGGATCACGTCGACGAAAGACGGTTCGATCACAAGTATTCAGGCGGTTTATGTGCCGGCCGACGACTTGACGGACCCGGCGCCGGCGACCACGTTTACGCATTTGGACGCGAAAACCGTCCTTTCCCGTGATATCGCCGCCCTTGGTATTTATCCGGCGGTGGATCCGCTGGATTCCTCGTCGCGAATGCTCGATCCGCTTGTGGTCGGCGAGAAGCACTACAAGGTGGCGCGCGGAGTGCAAAGCATTTTGCAGCGCTATAAAGAGCTTCAGGATATCATCGCGATTCTTGGTATGGATGAATTGTCCGAAGAGGATAAGAAAATCGTAAACCGCGCCCGCCGTGTCCGGAACTTCCTTTCCCAGCCATTCAGCGTGGCGGAAGTGTTCTCGGGCATTCCAGGCCAATACGTGCCGGTTGACAAGACGGTCGATGATTTTGAAAAGCTTTTGAACGGCGACTACGACGATTTGCCGGAGCAGGCGTTCCTGTTGGTCGGAACGATCGAGGACGCCATCAACAAGGCGAAGAAGATCGAGGCTGAGTCATGATCAAAATCAGGGTCGTGACACCATTAGGCGAATATCTCGACCTTGACGTCAAAAGCATCCACGTGAAAAGCGTGGAAGGGGAAATGACGATTCTTCCAAAACATATGCCGATCGTGGCGGCGCTCGTTCCTTGCCGGCTGAAATTGAAAGACGGAAACGACAAGGATCTCGACTACGCGATCGCGGGAGGATTTTTGCATTTCGGAAATGATGAAGCGCTTTTGCTGACGGATGCAATCGAAGGCAAAGACGAGATTGACTTGGAACGGGCGAAAAAAGCGTACGAGCGTGCGCGCGCCCGCATCGACAAAAAAGACACCACCACGAATATGAAACGGGCGGAGCTCTCTTTGCAAAGAGCGCTCAACCGAATCAGCGTTCACGGATAGAAACGAAGAGCCATGAAAATGTGGCTCTTTTTTTGTTGAGTATCCATTTTCTTCTGAATAAGCCATTTCATCATGCGCGATGATTCCAGGCATGGTTATCCCTTGGCAAAGAAGAAAGAATGACGTGTCTGTTTTTGTGAAAATATGGGATGTGCTTGAAAACAGTCTTAAGTTATATTAAACTAACTAATTGTTAAAGGAGACTAACTCATGATTGATAAACGATTGCTTCAAGCATTCCCGGACAGCATGCCGGGCATTCGAAAAAACATATTTTGCCAATGGATCGGCTTGCTTGCCAACACCGCGTTGAGCGGCTGCATCGCGTGGCTTATCGCCCGGACGATGGCGGGCGCGCCGGTGAACGTGGGCGCCACGCTGCTGATCATGGCAGGATGCATCGTCGTGCGGTTGATCATGAACCAGCAGGCGACGATGGCGAGCTTTTCCTCAAGTACGGTTGTGAAGGAACAAATGCGCGACAAGCTCTTTTCCAAGCTCGTCCAAATCGGACCCGGCTATTTAAACCGGTGGTCGACCGCGGAAATCGTCCAGCTGTTTGGTGAAGGTGTCGACCAGCTCGAAACGTATTTTGGCAGCTACATTCCGCAGTTTTTCTACGCGCTGCTCGCGCCGCTCACGCTCTTTGTCGTGACGTTGTTTTTAGACTGGAAAGCCGCGCTCGTCCTGCTCGTGTGCGTGCCGCTCATCCCGGCTTCGATTATCGCGGTGCAAAAGTTCGCCAAAAAACTGCTTGGCAAATACTGGGGCCAGTACACGCAGCTTGGCGACAGCTTTCTGGAAAACCTGCAAGGGCTGACGACATTGAAGATTTACGAGGCGGATGGCCTTCGCCATCAGGAAATGAACGAGGAAGCGGAAAAATTCCGCAAAATCACGATGCGCGTCTTGACAATGCAGCTCAATTCGATTTCCGTCATGGACCTTGTCGCCTATGGCGGGGCGGCCGCCGGCATCCTCGTCGCCCTGGGCGCGTATCAGAGCGGGACGATCACGTTGTTTCAAACGATTTTGATCGTTTTGCTGTCGGCAGAGTTCTTCCTGCCCATGCGAACGCTGGGCTCGTACTTCCACATCGCGATGAACGGCATGGCCGCCAGCGCGAAGATGTTCGCGATTTTGGACGCGCCTGTTTCGACGCGTCGTCAAAGCGATCTTTCCGGTCTGGACACGCTGGCTTTGCGTGACGTCGACTTCGCGTATGAGGAAGATTTGACGCTGCAAAACATCGACCTCGTCATTGAAAAAGGAAAGAAAACCGCGATCGTCGGCGAGTCGGGTTCGGGAAAAAGCACGATCGCCAAGCTGCTGCTGGGCCAGATCCAGGCCAAAAAAGGAACGATCGAGTGGAACGGCACGGATTTGAATGACATCCAGCTCGCCTCCTTGTATGCGCACGTTTCGTATTTAGGACACGAATCGACGCTATTCAAAGGCACGGTGCGGGATAACTTGCGCATGGCCGACCCGACGCATTTGGACGAGGCGCTCTGGAGAGCGCTCCAGCTGGCCGGCATTGCCAAAGACTTGGAAGAGGCGCAAGGACTTGACACCCTGGTTGAGGAAGGCGGCGCCAACTTCTCCGGCGGACAAAGGCAACGCATCGCCCTGGCCAGACTGCTGCTGAAGTCTGGCGATCTGATGATTTTGGACGAGGCGACAAGCAACGTGGACGTCGAAACGGAAGACCGGATCATGCAAGTTGTGCGCTCTTTGCGCGACAAGACGATTTTGTGCATTTCGCACCGCCTCAAAAACATCGTGGACGCCGACGTCATTTACGTGCTGCAAGACGGCCGGCTCGTTCAAAAAGGAACGCACGACGAGTTAGTGCAAACAGAGGGGCGCTACGCCACGTTATGGAACACGCAGCAAGCGCTGGAACGATACAGCCAGGGAGGACAATATGCATAAATCGAATCGACAAATTTTATCGAAACTCATTGTGTTCGTGAAGCCGATGCTGCCTGTCATGGTCATCGCCATCGCGATGGGGACGATCGGCTTTCTGGCCGCGATCCTCATTCCGGTGCTGGGCGCCCAAGGCGTTGTCCACATCATGGAAGGGCGGACATTGCGGACGATCGTGATCGCGATGGCGGCCTGCGCCGTGCTGCGAGGGGTTTTGCGCTATGCCGAGCAGGCGTGCAACCACTATATCGCGTTTCGGCTGCTTGCCCACATCCGCGATCTTGTGTTTGGTAAACTGCGCGCCTTGTCGTGCGCCAAGCTGGAAGGACGCGACAAAGGCAACTTTATTTCCTTGATCACAAGCGACGTGGAACTGCTGGAAGTGTTTTACGCGCATACGATTTCCCCGGTTTGTATCGCCTTGCTCGTATCAGCGATTTGCGTGGCGTGGCAGGCTTCGATGCATGGGGTTTTGGCTTTCATTGCTTTGGCGGGCTACGCTACGGTTGGTATCGGCATTCCGTTTTGGTTGTCGAAAACGAGCGCCAAAGCGGGCAAGGCGTTTCGCGAGCAGGCGGGCGCGCAAAACGCGATGGTGCTTGAAAGCGTGCGCGGGATGAAGGAACTGTTGTGGTTTCAGGCGGCAAATCGTCGGAAGGAACAAATCCTGCAAAGCACGAAAGAGCTTGCAAGCAAGGAAAAAAAGATCAAGCAAGGCATGGCGAAGGGCGTGTCGGCGACCAACGTGTGCGTCATCGCGTTTACAGTGCTGACGCTGCTGGCTTCCATGGCGCTCGCGCGGCAGGGAATGGTCGTTTCCGATGTCGTGCTAATGGCGCCGATGCTTATGATTTCCTCGTTTGGACCGGTGATCGCGTTGTCGAATTTAGGAACGGGTCTGGCGCAAACGCTGGGGGCCGGGGAACGGCTGCTCGACTTGCTGGAAGAGGAAGCCGCGATGGAAGAGGTGGAAGACGGGGCGGATGCCGCTTTTGGCTCGATCGCGGTTGAAAACGTAGATTTCGCGTATGGCAAGGAGCGGGTGCTTCAAAATTTCTCGACGCAAATTCCAAAAAACCGCATTTTAGGCATTCAGGGAAAAAGCGGCTGCGGCAAGTCGACGCTGTTGAAGCTGCTCATGCGGATGTGGGATGTCGACGAAGGTCGAATCTTGATTGACGAAAAATCCATTCAAGGGATCAACACCCGCTCGCTTCGCCGGCATGAAAGCTATGTCGCGCAGGAAACGGTGCTGTTTCACGACTCGATCGCGCGCAATTTGCGGATCGCGAAGGCGGACGCAAGCGACGAGGAGCTGGTGGCGGCTTGCAAAAAGGCGAGCATTCACGACTTTATCATGTCGTTGCCGCAAGGCTACGACACCCCGGTCGCGGAGCTTGGAAGCAGCGTGTCGGGTGGCGAGCGGCAGCGGCTTGGTTTGGCGCGCGCGTTTTTGCACGATGGCGACGTGCTGCTGCTCGACGAGCCGACAAGCAATTTGGATAGTTTGAACGAGGGCGCCATTTTGAAGGCGGTCGATGAAAACAAAGCAGGAAAAACGATTGTGCTCGTTTCGCATCGCACGTCTTCGTTGCAGTTCGCGGACACGATTTTGAAAATGGAGAAAACATGAAAAAAGACAAAGACCAAAAAAGAAAAGACGAGATTCGGCTGGTGGGCGAAATGATTCGTCTGTACTATAAACATCATGAAGGCGACGGGCAGGCGCTGATCGACTACGCTACGTTGCGCATCAACAAATGCCCGTTTATGGAAACGAAAACGTTTTGTTCGGCTTGCAAAGTGCATTGCTATCGAAAGGAAGAGCGGGAGCAAATCCGGGCGGTGATGCGTTACGCGGGACCGCGGATGCTGTTACGCCATCCGGTTTTGGTCATCCGCCACTTACTGGTGGAATGGAAAGAGAAAAGAGAGGGAAGGTTGAAGGCGGTATGAAAATCGTATACTTGATCATTGGGTTTTTGGGGCTTGGTCTGGGCGTGCTGGGAGCGATCCTGCCGCTGCTGCCGGCGTTTCCGTTTTTATTGCTGGCCGCCTTCGGATTTGGCAAGGGGAGCGATCGGCTTCATCGCTGGTTTCTTTCCACCAATTTGTACAAGGATAACCTGGAAAGCTGGGTGAAGGAGCGGGGAATGTGCCGGCGGGCGAAGATCCGGGTCATGGCGATCATCACGTTGACGATGGCGTTTGGATTTGTCATGATGGATCAGGTGCCTGTCGGACGAATCGTTCTTGTCCTGGTGTGGATCGGTCATGTGGCTTACTTTCGGTTTGGGATGAAAACGTTGGAGAATTAACAAAAAAAAGAATTTTCCTCTTTACAAATGCTCGATTTTTCGTTATTATAATTGAGCACATGGCGGTTGTGGTGAAGTGGTTAACACAACGGATTGTGGCTCCGTCATTCGCGCGTTCGATCCGCGTCAGCCGCCC
>NZ_CAXHOA010000006.1:0-103526 GCF_964018005.1 uncultured Dubosiella sp. | reverse complement strand
TGGTCCAGTGGTGTAGTGGTTAACATGCCTCCCTGTCACGGAGGAGATCGTGGGTTCGAGTCCCATCTGGACCGCCATTCTGCAGATGTAGTTCAATGGTAGAACACAGCCTTGCCAAGGCTGATACGCGGGTTCAATTCCCGTCATCTGCTCCATCTAGTTGAGTTGAAAACCGCAGAGATGCGGTTTTTTGCTTATGTAAAGACGATGAATGCGGGAAATGGCGGACATGGAGGTTTTATAAAATCGAATGAATCCAAATTTTCATTTTTTTTAAAGAAGGGCTTGCATTTGAAAAAAGAATCCGGTATATTATCTAAGTAATCGAAATTGGTCCAGTGGTGTAGTGGTTAACATGCCTCCCTGTCACGGAGGAGATCGTGGGTTCGAGTCCCATCTGGACCGCCATTCTGCAGATGTAGTTCAATGGTAGAACACAGCCTTGCCAAGGCTGATACGCGGGTTCAATTCCCGTCATCTGCTCCATCTAGTTGAGTTGAAAACCGCAGAGATGCGGTTTTTTGCTTATGTAAAGGTGTTTTGCAGGGAACCGCTTAGTGCAGCGGAATGGCGGTGCGTGTAGTTTGCGTGTAGTTTTTATAGATTGCATTCAGCTCGTTTTTGAACGAGTTGCGCTGTTGCTCATAGATATGGGCATACACCTTATGTAGAATCTCGATCGTGTGGCCCAGACGGTCCGCTATCATCTGGTCCGGAAGCCCGTGCATTATCAGTAAACTAGCATGGGAATGGCGGAATCCGTGGAGAGTGATTCGCTTCACGCCGGCTTTCTCCATATACTCGTCGTGCTTACGCTTGAGTGTGGTGGGAGAGAGGGGCCGTATATCGCCAAAAACGTAAAAATCGTAGGAGAACCCGTCTCGGCGCTGATGGCGCTTATATCGCTCTAAAAGGGCGTTTCGGAGCGAGTCTGGCATATCAATCGTTCGGATGGATCGCCGTGTCTTTGGAGAGGTTCGGATCTGACCTCGCTTTTTGGTCTTGTTTGTGGCGGTCGCCTCGATCCGAATCTTTGATCCGCCGAAATCGACGTTTTCCCAACGCAGCGCGATCAGTTCGCCGCGCCGCACCCCGGTTTCCCAGAGGAAAAGGAAAATGTCTTTCCACTCCGGATCGTCTACGTAGGAGATGAAGTGCCAATACTCGTCTTCCGTCCAGAAATTTATTTCCGCTTCGTCACTTTTGACTGTTTCGTCCGGGTCTTGGTATTTTTTGACCTTTTGCGCCGGATTATCCGGAATGAGTTCCAGCTTCACAGCATAGGACAAGTATTTGGACAGGACCATTTTCGCATTATTGATCGTATTGGCAGCGTAGCGCGTCCCGTCCGGCTTTTCTTTTTCAAGCATGTTTGTCATCCATTGCGTGACAGCCGATACCGTGATGTCTTTGACCCGCTTCGATCCAAGGATCGGACTGATATGGCATTTGTACATTGTGAGATTGCTCATGAGCGTCGATTCTTTGACGCCTTCCAAAAGATAGCTGGCCGTGTATTGATCCACGAGAGCATCTAAAGTAATTGCTGCGGGCAGATTCTCTGATAAAGTCATCCGGATCCGCGCTTCTTCCGCTTCCGCGTCTTTCTTTTTCGCGAAGCCGCGCCGGCAAATATGGCGGCGTTTTCCATTTTGATCGGTAAAATTGATGTCGATCCGATACGAGACCTTTCCAGACCGAGATTTGTCCTTATAAACAGGCATAATAAAACCATCCTTTCATTTTCAAAAGAAGGATGGTAGAATCAAAGTGGTTTTGGTTGGTTTTACCATCCTTGCTATCCTCGTTCCTGCTGCAACAGGGGCGGGGATTTTTGGTTTGCTATGTATTACATTTTTCTCATGAAATACTCATACTTCGTATTTATTTTGAATCTGGTTACAAAGTTCAACAAAGAGCTGACCGGTTGCTAATGCATCGCTCGCAGATCTATGCGCTTCTTCGTTTTCGATGCCGTAGTAGTCGAGTAAGGTTCCAAGCTTAAAGTTTTCGACATCGTAATCGCTATCCCAATCATCGTCCCATGAATTCCCGTGATAATTTCTTTTCGGCGCTTTCAAAATTCTTCTTGATTGCTGCAATGTATCTATGTATTTATGCTTTGCTTCCATAATGTTTGATCCGCTGTAATAAAGCATTTTTAAATCAAATTGAAGGTTATGCCCTACAATGATTTGTCCATTGATAAATTTTTCGAATGCCGGGAGCACTTGGGCAATCGTAGGAGCGCCAGCTACCATTTCATTTGTAATGTGATTAACCGCCGTGGCTTCTTCAGGGATTTCTTTTTTAGGATTGATTAACGTTTGAAATCTTTCGACAGGTTCGCAATCTCTATATTTAATCGCCGATAATTCAACGATTCTATCTCTGTGGGGAGCCAAGCCGGTTGTTTCGGTATCTACAACTACAAAATGATCAAAGTGACCTGTACGAGTAATACCGGAATGAGTATATTCTGGAAATCCTTGCTTTCTATTTCTTTTTTCTTGAGATAACTCAATGTTATAAATTGGAATATCTTCCAATTCCGGCCCAGCATATTTTGGCTTATCTTTACTTTTTACATTGTTATCCGTAGTTAACGTTTTTCTACCTGATGGTTGAGTAGCGGTCGTTCTCTTTTGATTTTGAGGCAGGTCAGGAAGCGATGGATTAATAGGTTGTTCTTCGATTGGGAAAACCTGATCTTGTTTTTTCTGCACGATGAGGTATCTCCAAAAAGCTAATGCCGCAAAGACGAGAGCTCCTCCAATGTTTCCACTTGTGATACATCCAATAGCCATAATCACCAGAAACCAAAATAGGCCACCTAATTTATTCTTTCTTGTATTCATATTTCATTTTCCTTCTTTCTTAAATTTTTTTCTTCATAATTCGAATCATAAACTATGCACAACGAATTTTTCATCATTGAGCAAAGAAGTTACGGCCGCTTCACATTCGCCGCTTGTGCAAGATCCTAGATGAGACTCAAGTATATGGATTAATTCATGCTCGAAAGTTTTCCGTTGGGATTCTGAAGCAAAGCGTGGATTAATGGCAATCAAGTAATCACCGTCCCGAAAGGTGCAAAGCCCGCGAATGCGACATGTAAAGTTGAAGTAAATCACGTTTATATTGTGGATTGCACAATAATCGTCAAATGTCATTAAATCTCATCTCAATCATCCCTAATCATCCATTCCTCTCTGTTTTCTCAACATCTGCACAAAAACCAGCACAGATTCTATATCCTTTGGTTCTAGATCCTTCGTTTTGTCAAAAAGGATCGTGAGTTCATCGCTTTTAACGAGGTCGTTATAAATCGCCAATAAATCCGGCTTATCAGCAAGATAGTCGCGATTGGCTGCATCGTCGCCCCATTGAGGGTCAATAGTAGTTATTGCATCCGAGTCGATGAAAACCATTGGATCCACATTAAAAATTTCGGCCATCTTTTTTATTGTGGTTCTTTTTAGATTTTTTACTCTTCCACTTTCATATTTTGCAATAGCGGACTTCTGAACACCCAATCTATCTCCTAACTCTTGTTGAGTCCATCCTTTTTCTTTTCTTAATTTTCTAATTACATCTCCCGTAGTCATCTGCTTACCTCTGATTCAATTTTATAGAAAAGATTCCTATAAATCAACAAAATGTGACTGAAAGTGAATAAAAAGACACTTTTTTGTAGACAAGGGGAAATTGGAGTGTTATGATTTGTGTGTCTTAATAAGACACTTGAAAGGAGGATTCGATGGATCCAAATAAATTAAAGGCCCTTATGCTCGTAAATGGGGATACACGGAATACTTTAGCAGAATATTTGCATATTTCTCCTGCATCTTTGTCTTACAAAATGAATGAGACTCACGGTAGATGTTTTGATAAGAAAGAAATTGAAGATATTGCGAGAAAGTATTCGTTAACATCCAAAGAAATCAGCGATATTTTTTTTGAAGATTTAGTGTCTAAAAAAGACACTTAAAAAATAGAAAGGAGGTGAGTATAGTGGAGAACTTACTTTTGATCGTAATTTGCTGTGTACTGAGTTTTATGATCAGTGTTTTTGTTACTTATGTTGGATTCAATATGGCAGCGACTGAGATTTTAAAAATCAATGACGAACTCAGCGATAAGTATGCAAAAGATTTGCAAAATAAAATGACTGAAATCTTAACAGAAGCAGGAATTTTGAAATAAAAAGTCCGCATTAGCTGCAGACTTTTAAGAAACTGTAACCAAATGTGGTGACATCAGCAAAAAGAGAACCTGTAAAGGAGTGATGAACTATGAACATCATTGAAGCTACTAAAGCGGCAAATGAAAAAGGCTGGGTGGCCATAAGTAGAGAAGCATATATACTTTCCGGACTGATAGTAATTACTTCCAATAACGAAGGCCAACTATGGCTTTATGCGCCAGTTGAGCATCGTAATCAACTTATTCCATTATGGGAACCCAGCCAAGAAGACCTACTAGCAAAAGATTGGTATCCCGTTGGTATGACGAAAAACCGTTTGACTGAACTCATAAAGTCAAAAGTGTTAAACATACAATCCCTTAATTTGACTTGGGAGTAAGTTACCACTCAGTTACTTTAGCTCTTTCCATTAAGGTTTTGCGCCATTTATCTGGAACTTGACTTTTTGGAAAAGTGACACCATCTGCATCGCAAAGTTGCACGATTCGACCGTTTGCCTTACGAATGTGAAGCGACTTGAAAAATTCATCGTTCTCTTTGAGGGCGTCGTTAATAAAATTCTTGATTGTTTCTTTACATTCTTCCTCGCGGTCCCGTTTAAGGCTGTAGACGTATATTCGATAGTCTTGAATATCGAATGGTATTTTTTCAGCATCTTCTTCATTGCGAATCAGAACATAGGGCCTTTTGTTTGATAGACGATAGCCAATTTCAAGCATTACATTCGCGTTTAGCCCCGTAAGATCCGCAATGACAATATCTGAATCGTCAAGATCTTTGAATACCGCCTGACTTATGCTTCCAGGAGTGCATTTTTTATCGGCTCGTATGGATTCGAGTCCTAATTCTTTACACACTGGTTCAATTAAATATTTCAGTACGTGGTCTGCTTGTTCGCGAATTGTGCTATCTCTATCCCCGATTGGCGAAACAATAAAACACTTTTTCATAATCACACCTCCTTTCTATACATTGAGTATAGCAAAGTGAGGCACTAACAGAAAGGAGGCGAACTCATGCAGGAAATCAGCGAAACGCTGCGCAAGCGCTATATCTTGATGCGACGAGGGTTTTGCAATATCAAGGACATCCAGGCTTTTGTGCCTTGCGGGTATTCGAAAGCAAAGGAGATTCAGAAAAAAATTACGGAACAAATTTCGGAAGAAGGTTTCGAGTCGCTGAAAGGCGTGATTTTGACGGATCGTCTCATGCGCTTCATGCAGATTTCGGAGTCGAAAATTGTGATGGATTACGAAGCATTGAAAACTGATGCTTTGGAATAAAAGGAGAGAGCGATGACGAGTGAAAAGGAAAAAGCCCTTGAATTGGAGGTTCAAAGGCTAAAAAGATGTCTTTGGTTTCATGACCTTTTGTTTCTGGCCATTTTAACCGGACTACTAGTTAAAGAATTTTAATAGCCAGGTTAGTACACTAACTATTTCGATGATATGAGCGCAAAAAGCCCAAAATTCTTCGCGCGTCATCGGTTTAGTGAAAAAGCCGTCCTCAAGTATCTTAGGAAATCGAATCTTGCGGCGAGGCGGATTCGGTGGGTTAGGGTATTCCGGGATTATCCGCCTTGATTGGCACGGAAGCTCACAACGTAAGCTGTCGAATAAAGATGCAAAGTATTCATCGACCATTTCGCACAATTTCCGAATGATTTCTACTAAATCTTTTGCGACTTTTTCGATAACTGTATGTAGTTTTTGCATAACTTCGATGAGCGGTCGAAGGGCTTCCTTCAGATCAGGCACTGATACGTACGGAATTAAATTTTCCGGATTCATATTTTCACCCCCTTTCTATATTTCAAGTATAGCAAAGGAGAGCGTTCCGAGAGAAAGGAAACTGAATGAGTTTAATTTTAGCGTGTGTGGCCATAATCAAAAAACCACAAATGAGAATTAAAAAAAGCAGGGTTATTGAAATGACTCCAAAGGAGAAGAGCAATGAAAAACTTGAAAGAGATTGCCAGCTATGATGGCGAATGTGGAAGAGTGAAGATCTTCCACAAGACGATTTTGACGCCTGAACCGTGGATCGTGGCGCACGACTACGATCCGGCGACGGAAACGTGGGGATGGGGATCGTATTTTGTGACCGAGGCGGAGGCGCGAGAGCACTTCGCGGAGTACATCAAGACGTGGTCGGAGCTGATCGCCGGCCAGACGGAGGCGACAAGATGATTTACGGTGGAGCGGCGGTCTATCAGGACCGCGACAGAGTATTGTATTGGTGCCAAATCAGGGAAGATCACGAATATCAGTTCAAGGTCTTTCAGCGTGATCTAGAAACAAATGAAGTTTGTGAATGCGACGCGGCATGCTTCTCGTGGCATGATTCGCGGGAGCTGGCGGAAGAGGAGCTGCGTAACGTGGCCGAACTAAACGGCTGGGAACGTGTGATCGTGCTGGGGTACGTCTGGATCGACGAAATGGCAATCGCGACGATACCTTTCATCGAAGGCATGGGCACACTCGGTGAAGCGGATTATGAAACAATTTTATGCGCCAGTTGCGGAAAAATGGTGATTTGGAAGGAGGCGGAGCAGTCGAGATATCTCAGCGATGCCGCCGGCAATCCTTTCTGTGTGTGCCATGATTGCGCACGTGAAGAAGTGGAGGGAACCGCATTAGAAACCGCATCGTCGAAGCATGAATTGCGAGTGAAAGTGACTTGTGAAACGTCCTCGATCGACACAGCGATTCGGAAAATAGAGCGTCTGATGCGGTTGATTGATAGAGCGGAGAAGAAGATGGGCAAGCTGAAGGCCGATATGGATGACCTTAGGGAGTACAAAAATGAAAAAGGTTGATTTTGAATTTATGAACCGGATCAACACTGGCATCGAGCAAAGAGCTATGGACCGGTGGATCGCTTTGAATGAAAAAGCGGAGGCGGAAGCGACGAAGGAAGTGAGGGTGGCATTTGTCGTCGTGACGATCGTGATGCTGCTTATCTCTTTCGCGCTGGAGACTCCGCATTAGGGAGGGACTATGGAAAGGACAAGACGACCGACGCCAGCCATGAAAAAGCTGCAGATCATCGCGCGTCCGAAGATCTCTATGAGCGGGATCCGGAGCGTGATTGGATGCGGGACATCGCAGGCACATGAGATTTTCGACGCAATCCAGGACAGCTACCGCAATGCCGGTCAGCTGATCTACGATCGCAAGCGGGTGCTGACAAGAGATTTCCTTGATTCGCAAAATCTGACGGTCGAGGACATCCTCCGACAGCATCGCATTGAAAAAGAGGTTGATCTCTGGCAAGATCAACCCCCAAAAAATTAAACACATACAAATTATGACGAGCTTTTCCAGCCTCGTCAAGGGTCTATCAGATAAAAGAGCAAATACACAATACAAAACTTTCTATTCAAACATAAAAATGCCGTGTGACTGCAACTTATAATTCAATTTGCTCGATCGACTCCCACCGATCATCTGGTAGGCCGCTGACGGGGCTGGAGAAAAAAAGAAGGGAAACTATGGAAGATAAAATGATGAAGATTCGGACGCTGCTCGATCAGAACGCGTCCAGATATAGTGATACAGTCGTTTATCGCGACTGGGTGGAAATGATGGCTTGTGCCTTGCATAACGAGGTTCTTTACTCCTCGGAGGTCGAGAAAGCGTACATGTCTATTGCTGAAAAATATACGCGCGAAGAGATCTTCCGCTTTGTGAAAGCCTTTGCTGCTTTAACCGATCTCTTTGAGGAAGAAATCCGGGATTGGCTTGGCTTTGAGTATATGCGACAAGGCGGAAACGCCAAGACGGGACAGTTCTTTACTCCGTTCCATCTTTCGGAGGTGGTGGCGTCTTTACAGCCGCCTTTGGCGATGGAAATGATTGAGGAGCCGGCGTGCGGTTCAGGGTCGATGATCCTCGCGCGGGCGAAATATTTGCACAGCAAAAACATCGCGTACCAGGACACGATGTGCGTGACGGCGATCGACGTGGATCGCCATTGCGTCATGATGGCGTACGTGCAGCTTTCTTTGGCTGGGATTCAGGCGAAAGTGGTCCAAGGTAATACATTGACCGGCGATTTCCATTCGTGCTGGTATACGCCGATGTATATGCTCAAAGGATGTGATTTCTAATGAGCGAAAAGCAGGACTTGATGAACGCGATCGCCAGCCGGATCCAGGCGGAGATCCCGGGCATGAATATAAGCACGTTGATCAGCTTGCTGGCTTTGGAGATGGAGCCTTACGACATTTCAAAATCTTCGCGGGAAATCACGGTATACAGAGGATTTGAAAATAAAAAGCTGATTGAAAAATTCCTTGTCTGCAAAAGGGTGAAAGGGCTGACTCCAAAAAGTTTGACGATGTACAAAGAGTCTATCCACTTTTTGACCGGTCTGATGGGAAACCCGCCACTGATTAGCGAGGAGATCGAGAAATTATGAAGTATTACTGGCTAAAACTGAACGAAAACTTTTTTCAGGATAAGCGCATCAAGAAACTTCGAAAAGAAGAAGACGGCGACGCGCTTGTCTTGATCTATTTAAAGATCCAGCTGGCGTCGTTGAAGACCGGAGGCCGAATCGAATTTGAAAATGTCGAAGAAACGCTTGCGGAAGAGCTCGCCTTGGAAATCGACGAGGATGAAACGCTAGTGGCGCGTGTGGTGGGGTTTTTAGAGAAACAAGGTCTGCTAATTGAAACGGAAGAAGAGGGACAGTACGAGCTTCCAAGCGTTACATCCAACACAGTCAGCAAGGATTCTGCAACGCTCCGCGTCGAGAAGTATCGCGAAAAAAAGAAGAAAGAAACGGAAGCGCAAGAACAACCGTTACAAAGCAACGAACATCCGTTACATTGTAACGACGATGTAACGGATGGGTGTGAAAAACGAAACGTAGAGATAGAGATAGAAAGAAGAGATAGAGATAAAGATAGAAAAAAAGAAAAAAGCAAAAAAGAAAACCGCCCCTCTCGGTTTACCGTACCGACGGTCGATGAAGTGCGGGCGTACTGCGTATCGCGAAAGAATCAGGTGGATCCGGAAGCCTTTGTCGACTTTTACGAATCCAAAGGATGGACCATAGGGCAAAACAAGATGAAGGACTGGAAGGCGGCGGTGCGCACTTGGGAAAAGCGGGATATTTTTTCCGGCTCGTCGAAAAAGGAGGTCAACACCGGCTTGCCGGACTGGTACGACTACAAGCCGAACACACCGCCTTCGCCCGAACAGCTTGAAAAAGTGCTCGCAAGGCAGCGCGAACTCGTGGAAGCACGTGAAAAAAAAGAAAAGGAGAAAGAGGCTGAAAAGCGGTCGGAATCGGATCCGCTGTGGCCGTTTTAGACTATGAAGGAAATCACATCAGTAGGAAGATCGTGGGCTGTATGGGATGGTCTAGATCTGATTGGAATTTTTGACGAGTATGGCGACGCGGTCGATGCCGCGCTCGGATGGGATCGGCGCTTGTGGCCGTGGACGTATCTTTTCGATATCGAGCAGCGCGCTGCTACGTATGCGCAAAAGAAAAAGGAGGCGGACCGGTATGCTTGATCATGGGATGGCGTACTGGGAGATTGAGGAGATCCCGCGCCAAGTCGACCGGCATTGGATGACCGATTCGATGGCTGACCAGCTGGAAAAAGACCGGATTGTCGAGGTTTTGAAGCGAGAGCTCGGCCATCAGGAAGACCTCGATGATCTCAAATTTGATTTAGAGCAGGAGCAGATGGAGCGCTTTGCCATAGAAATGAATTTGGATGAATGCGAGGAAGAAAATGAATTGCTGAAGTCCAAGCTGAAGCAAATCGAAGCAGCTTGGATAAAGATGACAGGAAAGGAATTTGAATATGAGAAATTTTAAGCGAATGCCGGTCCAGCATTGCATACCGGTGCGACCGAAAATCTGGACTAAAAAGCAAATCGTCACGCCGATCCGCGCGAAAGTAGGAGTGCAGAATCCAAAAAATCGGGAATTTTATGAGTGGGTGGCGAAGCAGCCACGTAAAACCAAGGCGAATAAAATTTCAGAAATTATTTCAGGAATCGTATCCAGCGCTGTAGAAATGGTGAAGTCTTTAGAGCGGGCTTTGGCTCGTGTCATCGAGGCGGCAATCACGCGATTGGTCGAATTGGAGGCAAAGCTCGAATGATCAGGAATCAATGCAGGTACTGTGTCAATCTTACAGTGACCGATGTACACGGGTGCTATTGCGATGCAAAGGAAGAATTTCGGTCAGAAGAGTCATGCAAGCGGAAGATAAAGTGTCCATGCTTCGACTTTTGCATGATCGACGCTTTCCATACGCAGGATTACAGCGAATCAAAGTGGAAGCGGGCGCCAAAGTACGAGCAGCTAAAACTTTTTTAGAAGGGAAAAATGATGGAACGTAAAGAAGCTATTGAGCGAATAAAAAAACTAATGGCGGTGGCTGGAGACGAAAGCGCGACGGAAAATGAAGTGCTTGTTGCCATTGCAATGGCTGATAATTTGAGAATCAAATATAAAATCGCGGAGAATGAAATCGAAATAACTTCGAATGAGATTAAAAGAGCCGTTTTGTCTGAAAACAGCTATGGATATTATGCCTTTCCGCTCGCGGTTTTAGGAAATCATTTTCGGTGTGAAACGACAAGATGCGGACGAATTAATGGGAAACGGGTGCAATTCTTTGCGTATGGATTTGTGGAAGATATTGAGCTTTTAATTTCTGTAGTCGGAGCGATGTTCAAATATTTTGATCACGTTCTATTTGGTGGGCGGAAATATCCAAACCAGAAAATGAAATACAGCTATTTAGCAGGGTTCAGCGAGGGACTGCGCGAATCATTAGAAAGCACCGTGAAAGAATTGGACTTGGGAAAGAAGTGGGAAGTTGCCGTTGTTGGCGTGCCGAAAGTAGTAAAGGCATATGCACGATCAATAGTGCAGCAGGCACCACGAAATGAAGGATATGAAATTGATGTTTATTCGTATTTTGAAGGGCTTGAATCGGGACTAAAGTACTTAATTTGATAGGAGAGAGCATGGAATACATTTCAGTGAACCAAGAAAATCTGATGAAAATCGTTGAAGTTATGTATGCGACGGGCGGGATGTGCAATGTTGGGCACTGTTTGGATGATGACGAGCCATGTGAAATTTGCCCATTTCATGAAAGAGATTTGGATACATATAAAAATAACGTAATTTCATTTCTGACAGATAGCGACTTTTATAAAAGGAGATAAAATGCCAAAAAACAAGCTTACGGATTTGAATAACATACTTTTCGAGCAGCTTGAACGACTATCGGATGAAAGCCTGACGGCCGAAGAGCTCGAGCAGGAATGCAAGCGATCGAAGTCGATCGAGTCCATCGCAAAGACGATCATCACAGGCGCATCGGTCGCCCTGGAAGGTCAAAAGCTGATTGCGGAATATGGCGGGTACGATCGAATAACGAAAGCAGGCATCGAGATCCCAGATGCGCTGAAAATCGAGGGCAGCTATGCCGAAAGGTAAAGGGCGATATTGGACGGCCGAACAGAAAGAGTACCTGGCTACTGTCGTGCGCTCGCTGCCGTCGCGGGACGCGGCAGCCAAGATGAGCGAGTATTTTGGGATCGAGTTCACATACGAGCAAGTGAGAGCGGCCCGGAAACGATATAAGATCCCGAACGGCCAAAGTGGATATAATCTGGATCAAATTCGCGGATACTATCCGCCAAAGAGCGCGGCGGCGCTACGGCGTCGGGATAAAGGACTTTTTAAAAAAGGATTCCGGCCGCACAATACATGGCCAGTCGGGACGGTGCGAGCGGATGGTGAAGGATACATTGAGAAAAAGGTGCAGGACATTTCGAAGGTCGCGCACCGTGTCAACTGGAAGCGGCTGAGCGTGATCGTATGGGAGAAGCATCATGGACCGGTACCGGTCGGCTATGACATTGTGTACCTGGACGGAAACCGGCGGCACTGCTCGATTGAAAATCTGGCTTTGGTTGAAAGGGAAATCAAGCCATACATGAGCCGCGCCGGCCTGTACTACTCCGATCCAGATCTTACAAGGGTCGGGATCACGTTGGCCAAAGTCAAAGCGAAAAGGTATCAAAAAGAAGGGAAAGAGAAAAATGAAAAATCCAAAAATCGAAGCGCATCCGACAGTGCGAAATGCGAGGGCGGAAATCGCCCGGATACAGAAGGAGTATTATCGGGCGGTGATTGATCATCATTTCTACCGTGCAGGTGATCTAGATTTCGGGAGCCTTGACGAATTGGTTGAAAAAGCTACTGCAAAAAAGCCAATTTACCAGGCCGATGGATATGTCGACGGAGAGCTTGTATGTGATATGGCGCTTTGTCCGAATTGTAATAATGAATTTGAATATGGTTGGGAATGGGCAGTTCCTTACTGTCCCCAATGTGGGCAAGCGCTGGACTGGGACTGGGGAGACGAGGAATGAGCAAGTACGTGAAAGTAAATGAGGTAAAGTTGGAAGCGTTTCTAAATGAAATTCTTAATGAGGACGCATACTTTTTGTGTCAAAACAATAAGAAAGAGATTTGTAAAAAATACGCAAATATATGCAGAATGTGTCCGATGCACGTTTGGGAACATAAAGTACATATTCAAGAATTTAAGAAGTATTTAATGGATGTGGAAGGGTATGGAAACAAAAAATGAAAAATCCAAAAATCGAAACGCATCCGACAGTGCGAAATGCGAGGGCGGAAATCGCCAGAATCCGGGAAGACTACTATCAAGCTGTGGTGGATCATCATTTTCGGCGCGCCGGCGATCTCAACCGCTGCATTAAACAAAAAGAAAAAGAGCTGCGGCGCACAATACAGCATATGGAGGAGGCGCAATGCTGACGACTTTCGCGGCGTCGATCGTCGCAATGATCATGTATATGGTGGGTATTATCATCCTTGCTTTTGTGGCAGGGATGTGCGCCTTTATTATCGGATGTATAAGACTAGGGGGAATGGATCATGAGATGGAAAGTAAAAGATCGCGCCTTGATGACCAGGTGCATGGAGCTTCCGGTAAAGAAACCGATCGAAGTCGCGGTGCTACGGACTAACTGCGGTGGGGAGCATCCGATCAAGGTGACGGACAAGGATGGAAACGTCTTCTACTGCGCGGAGGGTGATTTGATGGATCCAGCCAGCAAGAACAAACCTGCGCCTATCGTAAAGTCCAAGCCGGTCCCGAGCGATCCGCCTTCAGCGCTGATAAGCTTTCAGGAGGTGTCGCGCCGCTTCCGGGCGATGCTTCGGGTTCAAGATCAATGCGATGGCAGCGTCGACGCGATCCTGGTCATCCAGATGGCCGAGAGGACGCTATACGAAGACATCAAAGCGGGATGCCGCTGGGAAGAATAAGTAAAGGAGAGGGTATAGATGGAGAAGGAAAAGACACCATTTGAAAAAATGTGGGAAAGGTATAAAGAGTGCTACTACCGGCCTTTGGAGCTGGACGAAAAGCTGGCGGAGCTGGAGACAAGGTTTAAGACGGCCGGGGCGATCGACTACGCCAAAGTGCCCTCGGAAACTTCTTCTTCGATGCCTCTCCCTTTATATTATGTGACATACAAAGACGAGATTCGTAAAGAGCAGGCGGAATGCCACGATTTGAGGATCCGTCTAAAGGCTGAAATCGAATCTTTGATCCGGGCAAATATCCGGCGCGACTCCTATGCGCAAATCGCTCGGAAGAAAATGCTCGATCTCAAGACGTCGAAGGTGATCGCCGCCGAGCTTGGATATAGCGAAGCACACGTCAGCCGAATCGTCAGTGAGTGCTTTGGCATCCTGAATCGGGTGAAAATATCAACAAATATCAATAAATATCAATGAATATCAATAAATATCAATGAATATCATTGGAAAATTTGATATAGTGTATGCATCAGAAAATGAAAAAAGCACCGGATACTTTAAGGAGCCCGGATGCGAAGAAAAGCCGTGCGGTCTGTGGACTGGCGGCTTTTCTTTTGGAGGAAAACATGAAAGTCATTTATGGAGTGGACAGTGCGATCATCCAGGTTGGACGGATCACAACCTCGGCCGGCTGGATGGAATTTGGTGGTCTGGTGGCTGAAATAGAGAACCTCAACGCAATCCATTAAAAAGGAAGCTCATTGCTGGGCTTCCTTGTGGCGCGCGATGTCGTCGCGGATGAGCTGCTTTACGTAAGCCGAGAAGACTTTGCCGTCTAGCCACTCGATAAGATCTTGATCGGTGTTTCGATTTAGGTCGATCTTTTTTTGGATCAGGGTTGCCTTCTTATACTTCGCGTCGGCGCGCTTTTTCGCATCGGAAATCATTTCGAATACCTCGTAAGAAATTTTGCGGTTCCAGCAAAAATGGATGCTCCGCCAAGCAAGTATGTCGTGACGCGAAGCGCTGGGCTTGCGGCTTTCATATTCAAGAAAAGCGCAATCACAAAAAGGGATATAGAGATTAAAAGATTCATGGTTTTCATTTTTGCCACCTCCGAGTAAAATGAATTTGTAAGGAGAAAGGGTGGAACCGAAGGGAATTTTCATTCCCTTCGATTGTGATCCGCCAGCCACATCAGAATGCTTGCTATGCCAATTAAAGCTTCAATGATGGCGGCTAACGCGACTACGATGATTTCGATTCGTTTCATCAACCTTTCCTCCTTACACTTATATTATACAGTAGTACGCATGTAAAAGCAAGTAGAAATTACAATCTTTTTGAATTATTTTTTCGATATTAAATAAGCATCTCGAATGGTCGGGGTGCTTTTTTCGTGGAAAGGAGGTGAGTATACGCTGCTGAAATCATGCCGATCGTGTGGTCGGTTGATCCCATACGGCGCCGCGCGGTGTCCAGACTGCCAGCGTGAACACGACGCGAAAGCAAAGGCGAAGGCGATCGAATCGAAGCGGGCACGTGATCGGCGATACAATGCGCGACGCGATCCGAAGCAGCGCGCATTTTACAACTCGAAAGAATGGAAAGCGCTGTCGGCTCGGGTAATGGCAGCCGCCGGCTATCGCTGCGCATCGTGCGGGAAGCCGCTTGGATCGAAGAGGGAGGATGGCAGCGTCGTCGTGCTGGAAGTCGACCACATCGAGCCGATTCAGTCGACTTCCGGATGGGAGAAAAGATTCGACGAAAAAAATCTCCGGTGCCTATGTACGTATTGCCACAACCGGAAGCACGGACGCTTCACCCCGAGGGGTGGGTAATAAAGTTTTTGCCATTGGGAAATAACGGCGGCAATAGGGAACACCGTGGAAAAAAATCCGTTTTCGCCAGTTTAAAAAAGAAAAATCAAAAGGAGGTGGGATGATGCCACGAAGAAAAGAACCGGTGGACTTGATATTGGCCAAAGGCAAGTCTCACCACATCACAAAAGAGATCGAGGAGCAACGGCGCGCCGGCGAGCTGAAGGTGCCTTTCAAAAAAATCGAGCCCCCGCCGATGCTTCGGACGAAAAAGCGCAAGGAAGAATTTATTGAAATTGCCGAAATGCTCGACGCGATCGGGATTTGGACGGAGCTCGATGCCACGGTCTTGGCGATGTTCGTTATCGCGCGATCAGAATATGCGAAATTCACGGCGCTCCTCGAGAAAGAAATGGCAGCCAAAGAAATCGGCTGGAAAGCGATTGAGCACACGCAGATCTCGCAAAACGCCGCTTTTAAGCAGGTCATGACATGCGCCAGTCGGCTCGGCCTGACAATCACGGACCGCTGTAAGATCGTCATGCCGCAAGCGCCGGAACAGCCAAAAGAAAACAAATTTGCAAAATTGCTGAAAGGGGAGTTCGATGCGTGATCCTGTCACTCAATACGCGATCGACTGTCTGGCTGACCAGCTCACGATCGGCTCGCTGCAAAACGTGAAGATGGGCCATTTGCACAAAATGGCATGCAAAAGGCATATCGACGACCTTGAAAAGTCGAAAGATCCGGATTTTCCGTACGAATGGAAGCCGGAATTGGCGCAAAAGATCCTGGATTTTGCCGGGATGCTTACCGTAAAAGAAGGATACCAGCCCAAGCCACTGAAGCTTTTGCGATGCCAGGCTTTCGACCTCGGTTGCCGCTTTGGATGGGTGAAAAAAAGGAATGGGAGGCGGCGCTTTCGCCGGTCTTACTATTCGGTCGGTCGGCAAAACGGTAAGAGCATGCAAAATGGCATCATGGGACCATACGTGGCCGGTTTCTCCGGGTACCAGGAAGGTGCGCTCTTTTGTGCGGCCACGAAAAAAGATCAAGCAAAGATCGCGTGGAATGAGATGCGCAAATTCATCGAAGCCGATTCCGATCTCTCCGAGCTTTTCAGCGTCAAAGAGTACACGAGTGAGATCCGCTGTTTGCCGACAAAATGCACAATCAAGGCTTTATCGAAAGAAGGCGGGTTGGACGATGGCTTTCGCTCGATCTTCTCGAGCCTGGATGAATTGCATCAGATGAAAGACAACGCCGTTTACGAGTCGGTGTACAAAGGGACGAAACGGCTTCCGGAAACTTTAGTGTCGATGATCTCGACGCGCGGAAAGGACAGCAATTCCTTTTGCAAGGAAATCGACGACTACGCGGTAAAGATTTTGGAAGGCTTGGCAATCGCGGATGATTTTTTCGCGGACATTTACTGCGTCGATCCAGGGGACGACTGGTGGATCCCGGAAACCTGGGTGAAAGCAAATCCTTTTTTGTGCAGCGATCCGGATGGTCTCGAAAATTTGCGCGACGATGCGCGGACGGCCAAAGATATGCAGGGGCAGACGCTTCGCGATTTTGTCGTAAAGACACTCAATCTTTGGACGATCAACGAGGATACGCAGTATATTGCCAAAGACGCGCTGGCAGCGTGCGCCTGTGAAGAAGATTTGGCTGACTACGCAGGGGCGAGATGCTGGGCAGGGCTGGATCTTTCAAGCGGCGGCGACCTTACGACGATTCATCTTGAGATCGAAACGGATCGTAAAGATATTTCGCACAACTGGTCGCATTCTTTCATGCCTCGCGGGCGCCTTGATGAGCACATCAAGTCCGATATAGCGCCTTATGACGTGTGGGAATCGCAAGGTCTGATCACCGCGACTGGCGGCACCGGCGACTTCAAAAACGATTACAAGTTTATCGTCAAAACGCTGCGGGAAGCACTCGACCGATACGATCTCAAACTGCAAGGGATCGGCATCGACAACCACAACGCCGACGGCGTCCTGGCGGACCTGGAAGATTTTGGTGTGCCGGTCATCGTGATCACGCAGTCGGCCAAGTCCCTGAATGACGCGACCGTCGAAGTGCAGCTTGACATCAAGTCCGGCAACTATCGCTACAACAAAAAGTCGGAATTGATGGCTTGGTCCTTCGCCAATGCCGCAGTCGTCGGCAACTCTTTCGGGGAAATCAAGGTCGACAAGGAGGTCGGCAAGAGGACGCGTCGTATTGACGCGGTCGACGCCGCGATCGACGCCAGGGCGTGCAAGCTGCGCCTTGCCAAAGAGGAAAAGCCGATCGACGCGGAAGAGCACGTTAATCGGTATATGGAAGCAATGGGGTGGAAGTAATGAATGTTTGGAAGCGAATCAGGAATTTTTTTAAAGGAGTCAGCCCGGGAATGGATCGGGAGGTGGAGATGGCGCAGCTGCTCGACTTTTTGGGAATCGACAAAAACTTGGACGCGTCGGCGATGTCCGAGGCGACCTACTACACTTGTATCAAAGTTTTGGCGGAGTCGCTGGGCAAGCTGCCGCTCAAGTATATCCAGCGCGACGATCGAGGAAACCTGACCGAGTTGCGGCAGAAAAAGCTGTACCACACGCTGAATGCTCGCCCCAATCCGTATATGCCGGCCAGCCTTTTTTGGGCGACAATCGAGCAAAATCGAAATCACTTTGGCAACGCCTACGTGCTGATCACAGGGGCGGGCGATGACCAGCAGCTTTGGATCCTGCCGCCCGATCAGGTGCAAGTGTGGTACGACAACGCCAGGCTGCTCAAAGACGTCCCGGACGTGTACTACCAGTATTCATCCGGCGGTGGTCAGTATCTTTTCAGCAGTGACCAGGTCATGCATTTCCGATCGGGCACGACACGGGATGGAATCACAGGCATCCCGGTCCGAGAAAGCCTGCGAGACACGGTCAGCGGCGCCAAAAAGGCGCAGAGGCTACTGAACAAATTGTACTCGACTGGGTTCACGGCAAAGGCGGTCCTCAATTACACAGGGGATCTTAGCGATGAATCGGAGAAGAAGCTACTGCGCCACATCGAGGCTTACGCGAAAGGTGAATTGACGAGGGAAGGCATCGAAAATATCATTCCGATCCCGATCGGGATGTCGCTTCAGCCACTAAATATGAAGCTGACTGATTCCCAGTATTTAGAGATCAAGCAGTATTCGGCCATCCAGATCGCGTCCGCCTTTGGCATCAAGCCGACACAGATCGGCGACTACTCGAAAGCGTCCTACGCTTCGGCCGAAGCTCAAAGTAATGCCTTTTACGTCGATACCTTGCTTTATATCGTAAAGCAATATGAGGAGGAGATTTGCTATAAGATGCTGACGGACGAGGATCGGCGGTCTGGACAGTACGTCAAATTTAACATCGACGTCATCATGCGCGCGGATTTCGCTTCGAAAGTCCAGGCGTTAAGTACGGCTGTCAACGGATTCCTGATGAAGCCGAACGAGGCGAGAGCGAAGCTCGACCTTGGCGCCGTGGAAGGTGGCGACCGGCTGCTTGGAAATGGCGCGTCGATCCCGATCGAATTGACGGGATCTCAATATGTAGAAGGAGGTGAAAATCATGCATGAATTTTGTAAAGCGGCGCAGTTGCGCGTCGGCGAGGTCGATAATGCAGAACTGGCGAAGATCAACTGCTACGCTTTGGAACCTTTAAAAGCGGAGGACATCTTCGCGTTTAAAGTGATTGCCGGCGACAATCGACCGGATGATCGCAATTCCGAGCCTTTTACAGCCGAATCAATCCAAGATATGGCGAAGCTGTATGCCGGCAAGCCGATGATCTGGGAGCACGGACGCGGACAAAAAGGATCGGAGCAGATTGCGCGTGTCTATGAAGCGGCCGCCGTCGCGACCGGCAAATCTTTGGAAGATGGGACGCCGGAGATGCAGCTCGTACTCAAGGCGTACATGCTCAACAATGAGAGTACAAAAGATTTGATTGCTGAAATCAGAGCGGGAATCAAAAAAGAGGTGAGCACATCATGCCGTCCGAAAAAGCTTGTATGCTCGATCTGTGGCGCTGACAATATGGTGGCGTACTGTCGGCACTGGGCCGGACATTCGTATGACGGGAAAACGTGTCAGATGACGATTGACGGTGTGAAAGACGTTTTTGAAATCAGTTTTGTCGGTATCCCGGCACAGCCTCGAGCAGGCGTGTCAAAAGCTAAGAGGTATAATCCGGATCTTCCGGAAAAGAAACCGTCTGATTTTAATGATGAAGAGAAAAAGGAAGCTCGATTCGATGAAAAGGAACTGGTCGAAATGGAACTTTTTTTGATGGCCGAAGAAGCGGCCGAGGAGGAATAGGAAAATGAATCGTGAATTGAAAGAAATCTTTGCGTCGATGCAAAGCAAGTTTGCCGAGATCAAAGCGTGCGAGGATCCGGAAAAGGCAAAAACCCTGATGGACGAGTACAAAGAGCTGAAAAAGAAGTACGACATGAAAAAGGAAGCCTACGAAACTGAAAAGGAAATGGCGGTTTTGAAAGCTGCGCAAAATCCGATGCCAATGCCGGACAGCATTGATACCGTAAAGACGGTCGCTGAAGATAAAAAAGCCAAAACGGCGGAGGAAGTCGGCGCGCTGGTCGTCAAGCAGGTGAAGGAACTCATCCAACCATCGGGAAAGGCCGATAAGGATTTGAGTGAGACAGTCGACGCGGATGGCGGCTATGTCGTGCCAGTCGATGCGCAGACCCAGATCAATCAGTATAAGCGCGCAAACTGCTCTTTTTTGGATGAAATCAGCGTCGAAACGGTATCGACAAAAAAAGGCACACGCGTCTACCAGACGAAAGGAAGCCCGGCCGCTTTCCAAAAGCTGACGGAGGACGGGATGCTCGCTGAAGATGATTCGACGGACACATCGAAAAAATCAAATATGGTCGCGTCGCCAAAATTTGAGCAGAAAAGCTTCGGCATCCAGGATTACGCAGGATTCATGCCGGTGCCGAACAATCTGATCGCGGACAGCGACGCGAACATCTTGAATGTCGTCTACAAATGGCTGGCGGAAGCCGAGACGGCGACGGACAACGCGGAGATCTTGGGACTTTTGGGGGCTGCCGAAATGGGTTCCGGATGGGATGCGATCGACGGATTGGATGGCCTCAAAAAAGCGGTGAATGTGACGCTGGGGCAGGCCTACGCCGGATCCATGAAGATTCATACGAATGACGACGGGTTGCAGTATTTAGACACGCTGAAGGACAAAAATGATCGCCCGCTGCTCAATCCGGTCCCGAACGAGCCGGGCAAGATGCAGCTCACGATTGGCTTCCGGACAATCCCGGTGTCTGTCAAGCCAAACGCGTACTTTGCGTCTCAAAAAGCAACAACAACGGCTGGCGGCAAGATCCCGATGATCATTGGCGATATGAAAGAGGCGATCCGCAAGTATGACCGGCAGCAGCTCGTGCTGGCCGCATCCAATGTCGCGGCGATTGGCGGAATCAACGCTTTTGCGCAAAACCTGACGATGATCCGCGGCATCATGCGTGCCGACTACAAGCTGATCGACGCAAATGCGATCGTCAAAGGGTACATCGCGACGCCAAAAGCAACCGCTTAGGATGTGATCGAGCATGGCTACGATCACGAATCAGGAAGCCTGGGAGTACCTGGGCTTTTTTGAAGAGCCGGATCCGGTCACTTTACGCACGATCGAGCGAACCATCGCAACGGCGGAAAAGTACGTGCGCGGCGCAATCGGGGCGTACGGCATTGATGATCCACGGGCGAAGGAGCTGGTGCTCCTCGCTCTTGGATTTTTGTATGACAATCGCAGCCTGGAAGGAAAAGGATCCGGTCAGATGACTAGGATGGCGCAAAGCCTGATGACGCAGCTGAGGTGCGAATGGAGGAAATGATGAAAGCGAGATTTGACAAGCTCATTGAGATCCAGCATCGCGACGAAGCGTCCGAAGTCTGGGAACCGTACAAAAAGAAACTGGCGTCGATCAATCGAACCGGCGGGGCAGAAAGCTATTCGAACGGGGCCGAGAAAATCCATAATCGTCTGACTTTCGAGATCCGGTACGATCCTGGCCTTTTTGATCTTTGCCCGGATCCAGGAAGCTATCGAATCGTATATCGTGGCCTCTCTTTTAATCTTGTTTCGTACGACGATTATTTCGAAGCGCACGAGACGATCAAGTTAGTAGGTGAGTCGTATGGTTAGGCAGATTCTGGAAGCGGCCGGATTCGTCGAAAACGAGACGTACAAGAAAACGAGGTTTTTAAAAGTACCGAGTGAGGACTTCGCTGTCTATTTCGACGACGAGGACGTGCGCGGGTCGGATTTTGAGAACTTGATCAAAAGCCATTCGATTCGTATTGAAGTTTATTCGTATGGTGCAGATTGCTTTTTGGAAGCGAAGCTGGAGGCCGAGCTAAACTGGCGCGGGATCCCGTGGAGCAAATCGGATCGCGTATGGCTGCGCGATGACCAGTATTACATGACGGCCTACTATTTTGATTATCAGGAGAAAATGCGATGAGTCAGTGCACGATTGATAATTTCAGTGGCGAGGTGCAAAAGATCTTAGACCAAATGGTCAAGGATGCGGAGCGGGCCAGCGATGACACCGTAAAGGCGGTCGCGACGAAAGCGACGAAGATCGTCAAAGAAAACGCGCCGGTGCGCACCGGAGAGTACAAAAAGTCGATTAAGAAAAAGCAGACGGAAAAGGATCACCACCGCTCGCAGTATACGGTTTATGCGGACGCGCCGCATTATCGGCGGGCGCATTTTTTGGAGAATGGCCACCAGACGAAAGATGGGGGCCGGGTACCTGCGCATCCTCACTTTGCGAAGGGTCAGGAATACGCGGCACAAGAAATTGTGAATGAATTTGAGAAAAACTTTAAAAAGTAGAAAGGAAGAAAACAATGCCAGAAACAACAACTACTACGAAGCCTGAGTCGATCGTCCTTGGATCGGGGACCGCTTACTTGATGAATGTCAAGGACGCGGGAAGTCTCGATGACTTTGACGCACTAATTAGGAAAGTTTGCGCCGAGGATCAAAAGCTCGGATCCACGAAAAACGGCGCCACGCTGACGTACACGACAACGAACTATACCGCGTCGAGCGATCTTGGGGATGTCAAAAAAACGGTGCTGCAAGCCGAGAGTGCCGCTTTGGCGCTTGGTATCATCACGGTCGGGCCAAAGCTACTGTCGTATGTCATCGAGACAGCCGACACGCGGCAGACGGATGGCGGCTTGACAGTGGTTTCGATTGGCGGCGTGGGCAATGCTGACGGCAATGAATACATTTTGATTTTCCACCACGAAGACAAGCTGGACGGCGACATCTATGTAGCGATCTGTGGCAAGAATACAGCCGAATTGAGCCTTGCTTTCAGCCAGGAAAACGAGACGATCGTGAATCCGACTTTCACGGCCAACCCGAAAAAAATCAATAGCCGGGACGGTGTCCTGATTCAGATTGCTTTTGCGGATCCGAAGTCATCGACCGGACAAGAGGGACAATGATCCCTCTTTTTTAGTACTTGAAAGGAGAAAAAGACATGGAATTCAGCTTTAAAAATCGAAAAAAGAAGACGTTGCGCATCGAGATGGCCGATGGGACGAAAATCACGCTCCCGGAAACCCCGGTTGGCAAGTATAAGAAACTTTTTCAGTCCCAAGAAAATTTAGAAGGAAATGAAATCGAGGAAAGCGTGAAATTGTGCGCTGAGATTCTCAATACCAACTTGGAAGGCGAAAAATTCACGCCGAAAATGATCGCCGACGATTGGACGATGGCGGATATGACTGACTTTGTCCAGACGTATGTGGCTTTTGCCACGGGAGTGAAAGAAGAAAAAAACTGAGGCTGCCCTATTATCCATCGAATGAGGTACTAGGGCATGAGTATTTAGAGGAGTCTTTTTGGGAACATCTTGTCGCGGAGTGGTGTCGGATCTCTATTTTCGACGTCGATCTTTTACCGCTGGGGGATTACTTGGCTTTTCGGCGTGACGCCTATATCTACGCGCTGAATCAGACGAGTGAAGGGCAGGAATATCTCAAGAAGGCATGGATGTTTGAGCAGACCGAGCCGGATCGAGCCGGTCTGATGAAGCTAAGGAAAAAAATAGGAGGGTAACGATGGCCGGAAAAGCAATTCAGGGAATCACACTGGAAATCAATGGGAATTCCACAAAGCTGGTCGACGCCCTTGATAAACCGAAAACGAAATCGAAAGAGCTTCAGGCATCTTTGAAGGACGTCAATGGCGCTTTGCGCTTCGATACGAAAAACGTGGACCTTTTAGACCAGAAGCAACGTCTTCTTTCAAAAACGATTTCGTCTACTGAGGATGAACTTAAACTCTTGAAGGAAGCGCAGAAGCAATATATTGAATCCGGCAAAGATATTGACGGACAAGAATATATCGAACTCGAGGCGAAGATCGCGGCGACCGAAAAAACTTTGGAGAGGCTGAAAAAGCAGCAAACTAACTTTTCTGCCGAAACGCAGGCGATGGGGATCAAGATCGGTGAGTTTGGTGAAAAGACGGAGTCACTCGGGAAAAAGTTCATGCCAGTCACGGCGGGAATCACTGGAATTGGGGTGGCCGCTACGGCGGCATGGAGCGAGCTTGATGACGCGTATGATGCGATTGCTGCAGGGACGGGAGCGACCGGCGACGCCTTAAAAGACCTCCAAAAAAGTTTCGATAATGTATATGGAGACTTTCCAGCGGAGTCGTCCGCTGTTGGCACTGCGATTGCTGACCTAAATACAAGATTCGGATTTACGGGAAAGCAGCTCGAAGACTGCTCCGGACAATTTCTAAAGTTTGCGCAGGTCAACGGGACGGATGTCAGCTCGGCGATTGCGCTTGTATCGCGAGCGATGGGCGACGCCGGTGTCGAATCGAGTCAATATGCCAGTGTGCTTGACGCTTTGACGTCCGCATCGCAGGCATCGGGACTTTCAGTCGATAAACTGGCGGACTCTTTGACGAAATATGGCGCTCCTATGCGCGCGCTCGGGTTTGAGATGGAGGAGTCGATCGCGCTTTTTGCGCAGTGGGAAAAAGCGGGCGTAAATACCGAGATTGCATTTTCTGGCATGAAAAAAGCGATTTCCAACTGGGGCAAAGAAGGGAAAAACGCGAAAGACGAGTTTCAAAAGACCTTGAAAGCCATTGAATCAGCACCTTCGATCGCGGATGCGACCTCTTTGGCCATCGAAGCCTTTGGAGCGAAAGCGGGACCAGATCTCGCCGACGCAATCAAAGGAGGTCGTTTTTCCGTCGAGGAAATGACCGCTGCGGTCGAAAAGTCGGGCGGAATCGTCGACCAAACGTTCAGCGATATGCTCGATCCGGCGGACAAGATCAATGTAGCATTAAACAATTTGAAAATTGCCGGTGCTGATTTAGGTGCCGCGATTCAATCCGCTGTGGCACCGATGCTGGATAAGATGGCCGAATCGTGTAAAAAGCTAGCACAATGGTTTAAGGGATTGGACGACGCGCAAAAAGGGCATATTGTCCAACTCGGACTTCTCGTGGCTGCCATCGGCCCGACGCTGATCGGCGTTGGAAAGATGGCGACCGGAGTCTCATCGCTGATTCAGTATTTTAATTCAGCGGCAACCGTCGGCGGGAAGCTCATTGGTTTTTTTAAAAATATGGGTGGCGTCACAAATGTTCTCAAGGCCGGCTTCAGCACTTTGGTCAGCCCGATCGGATTGGCTGTCGGGGCAATCGCTGGGCTTGTGGCTGCCTTTGCGACTTTATGGAATACGAATGAAGAGTTTCGGGCCAAGATTATTGGCGTATGGAATGAAATTGTTTCGAAATTTCATGAGTTTTTCCAAAAAATCGTCGACAAACTGAATGAGCTTGGGTTCCAATTTTCCGATATATCCGAAGTCATAAAGGCAGTATGGCAAGAACTTTGCGACTTTCTGGCACCAATCTTCGAAGGCGTATGGGCACAAATCGGAAATGTCATCACGACGGCCCTCGATATGATCATGGGGCTGATCGACGCTTTTTCTGAACTGCTTTCTGGAAACTGGTCAGGGTTCTGGGATGGAATCAAATCAGTTTTCGAGGCTTTTTGGAATGGCGTTGGGGAGACAGTGCAAAACGCGCTCGACATTTTGACGGGTGTGCTTGATGTCTTTTTCGGATGGTTTGGAACGGATTTCCATACAGTATTTGATGGTTTAGTGGAATGGTGGAATGGACTTTGGCAAGGAATCGGTGATTTCTTTTCCGGCGTATGGCAGGGAATCATTGATTTTGTATCACCGATTTTGGAGTTTTTTAATTCTGATTTTCAGACCGGGTTTGCCATGATCAGTGAATGGTGGACACCACTATGGCAAGGTATATCGGATTTCTTTTCGCAAATCTGGACTGGAATCCTTGCTTTTGCGCAGCCGGCGATCGACTTTTTCAATGGCGATTTCCACGCTTGTTTCGATGGCTTGGCCGAGTGGTGGTCCGGTGTATGGCAGGGGATTAGCGACTTCTTTGGTGGCATCTGGGACGGTGTCCGGGGAATCGTGGATCCAGTCATCGAGTTTTTTAATGGTGACTTCAAAGCCTGCTTCGATGGGCTGGCCGAATGGTGGAATGGTCTATGGCAAGGAATTGGCGACTTTTTTGGTGGCATCTGGCAAGGAATCCAGGATGCCGCATCAACTGTGCTTGGCTGGTTTGGGATCGACTTTCAAAACCAAAATCAATCGGCAGCACAAAATTTCAATTCAACGTGGGACGGCGCGAAAGAAAAGCTGGCTCAAACAAACGAGGGAATGCGGTCGAATACTTTCTCGGTTTGGGATATGATCAAAAACTCTCTTTCCGGAACATGGGAAAATTTAAAAGCGACTTGTGGATCCGCGTTTGAAAATATCAAAAACTCGATTTCCGAGAAGTGGAATAGCGTGAAATCGACCACAGCGTCGATCTGGGAAGGTGTGAAAGGTTCACTGTCATCGACTTGGGAGAATTTGAAAAGTACGGGTGCAAGGACGTTCGACAACATCAAAAACTCGATCTCTGAAAAGTGGGAGCAGGCGAAGTCGACGACCTCCTCGATCTGGGAGGGAATAAAAGGTTCCCTTTCCGGAACCTGGAACAACGTGAAAGGACTGGCCGGATCCGCTTTTGACGGCGTCAAGAATACGATTTCTGGATCCTGGTCCGGTGTCAATTCCAGTACGACATCCGCGTGGCGATCCGTATCGAATACGATCAACTCGCAGACAAGGTCCATCCAAAGCGCTGTACGATCGGCTTTCAGCTCGATCAAGTCATCCATGTCGACGTCGATGTCTTCGATTGGCAGCAGCGCGACGCGAGCTTTCTCGTCGATGCAGTCGAGTATCTCCAGGTCTATGTCCAGCGCGACTTCCGCGGTCCGAAACGGAGTGCGGCAAATGGTCAACGCCTACTCGTCAGCTAGGTTTTACGCACCGCATATCCCAGTACCGCACTTTTACCAGTACGGCTATTTTGATCCGGAATCCGGATCAGTACCGCATTACTCGGTATCCTGGTACCGAAAGGCGATGGAGGCCGGGATGATCTTAAATGGCGCGACGATCTTTGGCATGCTTGGCGGTCAACTGCTTGGCGGCGGAGAATCTGGCGCCGAAGCAGTCGTCGGTGTCAATTCTCTGCGAGGAATGATCCGCGACGGGATGGATCACGCATTTCAGCGCAATTTGCTTGCTTTTGCGGGACCGAGCCAGCCGACGCCGGCGCAGCAATCGGCCCCGATCGACTACGATCGCCTGGCGCGAGCTGTGGTGGATGGTCTTGCCGGCACGACGATCACGCACGTCACGGAGATCGACGGACGCCCGGTGGCCAAGACGATCGCGCCGCTAATCGACGCGGAGCTGGATAAAAGATCAAGGAGGCGATGATATGAGCACAGGAGTGCGCATTGGTGACAAGCATACATTTGATGACTGGGGACTTTCCTTGATGTCGATCGAGATTTCCGAACCGGAAACGATCACACATATCATCGAGATCCCCGGCCGTCGCACGCCTTTGGACTTGACGGAGGCAGTGTATGGGGAGCCGACATTTAAAAACCGGACGATCAAGATGACTTTTATTCAAGATCGAAATCGCTACTCTTCATGGCATGGCCTCGATTCGGAAATCCGGAATCATTGTCATGGCCGACGCATGCAAATCATCTTAGATACCGATCCAGCCTGGTACTGGATCGGCCGGATTTCGGTTGCGTCATCCAAAGACATGGTGTGGCTGACAAAATTTGAAATCACAGCGTCGGTCGAGCCGTATAAATACGCGGTTTTGTCGACACTGGATGACTGGCGGTGGGATTCTTTTTCTTTCCGGACCGGTGTGATTCGGAACTACAAAAATTTGTCGATCCCGGAGTCGAAGGTGATCACGGTGATTGGATCGCCGGTACCGGTGACGCCGAAGATCAAGGTTTCGAAGGCGATGACTTTGGTGGTGGCTGGCAAGTCTTTTTCGCTGGCTGCCAATGTCTGGCGGCAGCTCACCGGCGTAAAGGTCAGCCGCGAGCCTACGCTATTTGCTTTTACGGACACAGGCATCGTGTCCATTGAATTTAGAGAGGAGAGTCTGTAAGGTGTATAAGGTTTATTTGGATGAAGACGTCTTACAGGACTCTTCGACTTTTTTGATTGACCCAAAACTGGAGCTTGCGGAAAACTCGGCCGGCTCCTTTTCTTTTGGAATGTACCCGGAGCATCCGCTTTACGACGCGGTGACGCCGGCGAGCGTGATCCGCGTCGTGCAGGTGCTCGAGGACGGGGCAGAGCGGTGGATCTGGTCGGGCCGGATGCAGTCCCCAGCCGAGGATTTCCATCTGCAGCGTACGATCGAGTGCGAGGGAGTGCTTGCCTTTTTGGCGGACTCGATCCAGAGACCAGCCGAGTACCATGACATTTCGGTCATCGACTTTTTGTCTAATTTGCTGGAGATCCATAACAGCCAGGTCGACGATTTTAAAAAGATCAAGCGCGGCGTGGTGACGGTTACAGATCCGAATGATTCGCTATACCGGTACACAAACTATGAAAACACGCTGTCTGTGATCAAAAGCAAGCTGGTCGATCGGCTGGGCGGGATCTTACGGATCCGGCATGAATCGGATGGCCTGTATCTGGATTACCTCGCGGATTATCCGCGCCTGTCAAGTCAGGAAATCGCCTTTGGCGAGAATTTGATGAACCTGCTGAAGGAATCGTCTTATGGCGACGTGGCGACGGTGCTCATTCCTTTGGGCGCTCGGCTCGAGGACGAGGAGAAGTCGCCGGATTGGCCGGAAGCGCTGGAGCAGCGGATCACGATCGCGTCGGTCAATGGTGGCGTTGACTACTTGATCGACGATGCGGCGGCCGCTGAATCTGGAAAGATCGTGAAAGTGGTGGAGTGGGACGATGTGCACGTACCCGCCATCCTTAAATCGAAGGCGCAAGAATATTTGGATGTCGCAAAATACGAGACGAAGACGATCACGGCGACCGCGATCGACCTTTCGACAGCTGGCTTCGATGTCGATGATTTTCGCTTTTTGGACCGGATCCGGATATGCTTCGATGTCGATGATTTTCGCTTTTTGGACCGGATCCGGATATGCTCGGCACCGCACGGCGTTGATTTAGTCTTCCCACTGACGTCGATGACGGTGTACTTACTTGCGCCCGAAAAAAATGTGTATACGCTCGGATCTGGCGCAAAGTCCTATACGTCGACGCAATCCCGATCACAAATCGCGATGGAAGAAGCGCTGGCGTCGATGCCGAGTAAGATTTCGGAGGCTAGACAAAAGGCAATCGAAAACGCGACGAAGATCCTGCAGCAGTGGGCGGATCTTGGGTACGCGGTGCATACGGAAAACGAATCCTATTATATGGACTCTCCGGATAAGACAAAGGCGAAGTATATCCTCCGGATCAACCCGGGCGGCATCGGCTTTTCGAGGTCCGGATTTGCTGGTCCATACGTGTCGGCGTGGACGATTGACGGGCATTTTAATGCCGACTTTATCACAGCTGGCACGATCCGAGGCGATCGGATCGACATTGCGTATCGTGATGGAATTTTAGAGGCTGCCGGAGAAAGCATGGACAGAAAGCTGAGCGATTATACCCGGACGACGGATTTTAGTGTCGATCCTGGAGAAATTAAAGGCGAGATTACCGCAGCCAAGACGTACGCAGATCGAATGATGGATGACAAGCTGCTCGATTACTTGCCAGCGTCGCAGACGTACTCGCGCAATGTCGTCGACCAGAAGATGTCGGAAACGGAAAACTCAATCAGCTTGAAAGTATCAAAAGACACAGTCAATCAAGTTTCAGGGATTCTCGGAACACGAAAGCTATATACATGCTTGACGGCGACCTTGACAACGCCGGCGAAGGAAAGCTTTACACAGGGCGCCAAGACGCCGACCGCCTCGACACCCTATCTTTGGGGCTTTGAGCGCATTTTTCCCGACGCGACGATGTCGGTGGATGATCCGATTCGCCTGATCGGAATGTATGGTCAAAAAGGTGCAGATGGTATTTCTTTTTCGGGGCTAGTTTCGGAATATGCCAGATCGACTTCTTCAACGACCGCCCCGACGTCTGGATGGTCGACGTCGATGCCGGACTACCCTGCCAACGCGACAGTCTCTTACTATTTATGGGAGCGTCAGAAGATTGCGAAATCCGATGGCACAAACGCCTATACGACGCCAACCTTGAATAGCTTTTGGCGCCACTTCAGCACGGAATGGTCGGAAATCAAATCGGAATCCAATCAAATCAAATTGGAAGTCGGAAAAAAAGTTGGAGCGGATGAAATCATTGCGAAGATCAATATGTCTGCCGAACAAGCGACCATCCAGGCACCGAAAATCAATTTCAACGGTGCCGTCACAGCAAACGAGCATTTCAAAATAAATACCGACGGATCCTTTCAAGCAAAGCACGGCAAAGTCGGGGATTTCGAGATTGAGGAAGGGTGCTTTTTCTATAAAGATAAGGATGAAACGTGGTACGAAAGCGATCGGCTTGGTTCAGGTGGGACATCTATTTATATGGGAAAACATGGTTTTGGGACTTCGCAGCCAAGAGGGCTTGATGTCGCGCTTTTAGCATGGGGGCGCCTTTTTTTTAAAAGCAAACTTGCCGATGGAACTGATCGGATGGTTTCTGTCGGAGGATCTTACAATTCAAATGTCGAAGGGAAGCCTGCTCAATTTTATGTGGTCAATGCGGCTGGGACTAATGGGTCAGGGACTTATCTTTTTGACGTTTCATCCTATGCTGCAACGATACAATCAAAGCTTATTAGTCTTTCAGGCGAAAAGACTTTTGCGCAAGGCGATTTCCTTGTAGTCGGCAGCAAATCTCGCGTGGTGGATACCGACCAGTTCGGACAGATCGCGCAATTCGCGTATGAAACGGCCACACCTTTCTTTGGTGACATTGGCCGGGGCAAAATTGGAAATGATGGCAAAGCGGTTGTTTTTATGGATCCTGTATTTGCGGAGTCGATCGACGCGGATGACATCCACGTTTTTTTGCAGGCGATTGGTCAGGATCAAGTATATTTGACCGATGTGCAAAGCACGCATTTTGTCGCCGAAGGAATACCAGGCACTTTTTTCAGCTGGGAGCTGAAGGCGCGTCAAAAAGGATACTCTGCTTATCGTCTCTATGCGGATCAATCCGAAAGTCCGGCCGAAGAGATAGGCGATTACGACGCGAGCTTTCTTGAGGATTTGGAAGCCGATTTTTTGCAGGAAGAAATCTTATTTTAAGGAGGTAGCAAGATGAAAAATGTACAAATGGTAAGCGTATTTCGCGATTCGAATGGGATGCGGATCGGCACGATCCATTCCGAAATCGAAGGGAATAAAGTAGTCTCGAACAATATCCGCCGCAGCTATATTTTGACCGATCCTGAAGACATTGCTTTAGCGGAATCAATTTTGGCGCGGGGTCAAGAGCTGATCGACGGTGATCCGGATGCCTAACATCGAAAAGGAAATCATGGATTTCCAAACTGCAGAGCTTGGCGAAGAAGTGCGTGGATCTTTGGTGGCGCTGGCGCGCAAGCTCAATGATGTCGTGGAGCAGGGCGTAGCGCAGGCCGCGTCTTTGCAGCAGTCGATCGCTACGGCAAATCAAAAGATTCAGAGCTTGCAAACTTTATCCGGACAGGCGCAAGCCATCAAAGATCACGTGGATGAGGTAAATGAGGAAATCGACGCAAAACTGGTAAATGCTTCGAACGTGGTACCGGATGTCACTGCTCTGAAGCAATGGCGCGCGGCGATCGAGGATGGCGACACACGGGTACCGTATGCTAAAGCGCAGGCAGATCAGCCGACGAGCTTGGTCGACGCGATGAACGAGGAGGGATAGCGTGATTTTATTTGATTTTTTAGGCAAATCGCATGAGATGGCAGAAAAGAAAGACTTGGATGGTATCCGGATCGGAGGAAGGAATCGACTGCGTGAGAGCTCCTTTTGCTTCGATAGCGCTCCTTCTACAAGAAACTGGGATGTGATGAATCTCAATTCTGTAAATTTTAGAGAGTTTACCAAAAGCGGTTTACACTATAAAACTTTGGTTTCAAATGGAGCACAAAATTCTTCATCCGGTATTCGATTTACTATTGAAGATCTAGGATTTGAGGTTGGGGATGATATAGCAATTTCCTGTGAGTTGAAAGGTTCTTTTGGGTCAACAAACAGCGGATTTTCCATCATGCATGCGACTCCGCAAAGTGCCAACTTTTACGCAAAAATCTATTACGGAGCACCGGCACCTGAAGATGCGCTTGCCCGTATCCAGGCTCTGGAAGCGGCACTCGGGGGGGGGGTAAATTTTTACCGTCCTCTAGGTTTGGGGGTGCTTTAGCATGATTGAATTTGGAATCAATGGCAATGACCGTGTCGTGCTCGAGCAGGGCGATGTGTATCCTGGACCTTACCAAACCGGCCCAACTTTTTCGGGCCCGACATCCGACGCGGGCATCCGGATCAAGAGTATTAAAGGCAAAAGCGTGCAGGCAGTGAGTACGGGGAAACAGCTTTTTGATGCGAGTCGTATCCAAGATGTTTCCCGAGATGGAGTTGCTTTAAAAAACTTAGGTAATGGACGTTTCCAAATCGAAGGGATGCTTACGGCAAACTATTTCAATCATGCTGTCACAATGACGCACGAAGAAAGTATGGCTTTAGTAAAACCAGGAAAAATCATGTCTGCTCAAAACGGAAGGACGCCGTATGCGTATATGACGATTTACAAAAATGGTGTGAATACAGGCCGAGAAATCAATACAAATAACAGAAACACGTGTGTAATTACTGAAGAAGATCTTGCTGATCCAACGTTTAAAATCTCTTTTGGTTTTTATGGGCGGTCTGCTTTTTGGAATCCGGCAGACATTTACATCCCGATGTTTTATCAATCCGGCGACGGCACATGGGAGCCTTTTACGGGCGGCAAGCCTGGACCACAGCCGGAATATCCAATTCCGATCCAAAGTTTTCGGGCCTACCGATTTGGATCGAGCGCCGTATCTGACATTGTGTACGCCGATACGCAGCACTATCTATATTCGCTGCCGGATGGCACACAGGATGAATATAAAGACGGAAAAATCATTCGCCGGGTAGGGTTGCTGACTCTAAACGGTCAAGAGCCTTGGGTAAAAATGCCAATGTCGGGAAAGCAATATGCTTTTGAGTATAAAAATCTTTCAGCAATTGGTGAAACAACAGCTGAAGAGCTGCCTAACCTTTTTAGCTCACACTTCAAGCAGATTTCTGCTGGAGAAAGTTGGACTCAACTTATAAACGGAATCACGACAAGAAAAGGAATCATTCGAATCAAGTTTGCTGATCAGAGCACCATTGACACGGTAGAGAAATTTAAAGCCTGGCTTGCGACCAATCCGGTCGAAGTGCTCTATCCACTTGCGGGGGAACAAATCGAAGCGGTGAATCTCCCGATTCTTCCCTCCTTGGCGCCGCGTACAAATGCTTGGACGGATAGTGACCTTGATCCAGAAATCACTTGGGAAGCCCTGCCAGCCGGATCGTGTGCGCTGGAAGTGCAGGAGCTTAGAAAAAGAATTGAAGCGCTAGAAAGGAAGAGTGTAGAAGATGCATAAAATTGACGTGGACGGCAGGACAAAAGCTCTTGCCGAAATCCAGGACTTAAAAGAAGTGGCGTATGGCGGACTGGTGGCTACCGGTCCATCGTATGCCGGGATCGCATCGGATAAAGGAATCCGGATCCGGTCGATCAAGGGCAAAAGTGTCCAAAATCTCGGGGGGGGGTGACTCCCTCACTTGATAATCCGGTGGCGATCAAAGGAGTCGATATTCGATCTATTGTCAGCACTGGAAAAAACGAGATCAAGCTATGCGCTCTAACGCCACTCGAATACAACGGGATCTCCTTTCAGCCGGTGTATGAAAATGGTGAGTTGAAATGCGTGAAAGTGAATGGGACGAGTACAGGTCAAGCGACTTATTCGCTTGAGGCAACGAGCCAAAGCCTGAAAGGCGAGTATGTCGTATCTGGATGCCCAGAGGGTGGCGGCGCAGGAAGTTATAGTTTATGCATTGGCTTGTATTCAAAAGAAACTGGCGCTTGGGTTTCTGAATCGTATCAAACCGGTCCAGATTTGGCGATAGACTGCACGCCCAGAAAGACCTCAATTTCAATCTTGGTCCGAAAAGGAATCACGTGTAACAATCTCCTGTTTTACCCGATGATGCGACGGAAGGGGACAAGTGGAGAGTATGAGCCGCCAAAGCAAAATGAAATGAAAAAAAGTCTAACTCTTTGGTCTTTGCCGGATGGTACCCATGACGAATACAAAGATGGAAAAGTCATTCGACGAGTAGGAATCAAGACGTTTGATGGATCTGCTGACGAAGTTTGGACTGCTCGATCAGATGGAACTGGGTACGCCATCGTGGTTTCTGATGCGCTGAATAAAAACACAAGAAATCTCGTGTACTGTAATCGAGGAATTTTTGAATATGGGGGAAATACAGCAAAGGGTGTGACAGTGCTGGGAGGAGCCAAAACTATTTCTTATTTTATAGGAGGCGAGGCTTTAGATGTGTTAGTATGGCGATCTTGGCTTTCACAAAATCCATTGGTATATGTATACCCTCTTGAAACTTCAACCATCGAAGACGTCTCCATCCCGATTCTGCCGTCCTATCATCCATACACGACGGCTTACACCGATTCGCCAGTCGATCCAGAAATTGAATGGGAGATTTTGACAAGCAGCAATAACGACGCACAGATTGCTGATTTAATATCGCGCGTGGCAGCGCTAGAAAGTGAGGCAGTAAACAATGCACAAAATTGATGTAGATAGTGACACGAAGACACTGATCGAAGCAAAGGATCTCAAGGACTTTGCTTTTGAGGGGTTGGTGTCTAAAGGGAATGGGTATCAGGGTGTCTGCTCGGACAACGGGGTCCGAGTGAGAGCGATAAAGGGACGTTGTATTCAAAATATTTCGGGGGGGGGGCGTAAGTCCTGACAACCCCGTAGAGGTTGAGACGGTGAGGATTTCAAAGGTTGCGAGTTTTGGGAAGAACTTCGGGGAGCTGACTCAAATAGGATTGATTTTTAATGATTGCAGCGGGAATTACTCTGATGGATTTTTAACGTTGAATTCAACGGGGAATGATGCTTTCTGTGGATACGTTCAAAGCGTGGGCATCCCATATCAGTACTATTATGGAGCGCTTTTTGTCGCTCCTCGAAAGAAGATTTATTTCAAGTCCATGAACGGAGTCTTCAACAAATCCTATATCCAGCAATGGGATAAGAATTTAAAAAGTCTTGGATATGTAAATCCTCTATCATCTGGACGAGAACTGAATCCATTAACAAGGTACCTATCTTTTCGCCTAGGTGTTGGAGATAGCCAAGCCGGGACCACATACACGGATCAAATCATGATTTCGACCGAGCCAATCACAGATTGGGAACCGCCATACTATGAGGAAGTGGATGTTGATTTGGAATTGTACTCACTGCCAAATGGCGTATGCGATGAAGTGAAAGACGGGAAGCTGATTCGGCGAGTTAAAAAACTTGTTTTGGATGGATCAAACGACGAACTCTATTCAATCCAGAATACACCGAATCCTTATTTTGGATATAACGATACTTCTAGGACGATCAAACCGCGAAAAGACGGATTTGGCGCTATTGTATCTAACGTATTTTGTAATCGTCTCCAAGCGGCTACACCAGACTATTTGTGGGCCGGCTTGACGGCAAACGGGGTTTCCATAGATATAAACCCGGCTTCCATCGTCCGAGTGAGGGTGGAAGGAGTAACGGCAGTCGATGAACTTAGGGCGTGGCTGCAATCCAATCCACTCACGATCTATTGCGAACTAGAAACCCCAATCACCACCCCACTCGCTGATATCATCGTCCAGACCAAAGCCCCGTACACGATCGTGACCCATGACTCACCCGTGGAGGCTGAAATTGAATACGAGATCCTGACCAAGTCGGACTATGCAGCCGACATCATTGACATCAAGAAAAGACTGGCAGCACTCGAAGCAGCTGCCGTAGGAGGAGAGTAAAATGTACGAAATTATCAAAAGAGTAATTGCAAGCGGGAAGTATGACCTGACCGCCATGCTTACCAAAATCGACACGATCTGGATCCAGGGCGACCTGACAGACGAGCAGCGCGGCGAATTGATCGAAAGCGCAAGGACGGGTGCGCAGCCACAGCAAAGCGTGGACGTGATCCAAAAGCTCACCGATCTGGAAAAAAGAGTCCGGGTGCTAGAAGAGAAAGACACGATTGTCGTCGATCCAGATCAGCCCGATGACCCAAGCGTCGACATCAATGCTATTCCGGAGTACGAGGCGGGTAAGTGGTACTACGCAGGAGACACCGTAAAGCACAAAGGCAAAGTCTATACATGCACGGCGCAGGAAGGGCAGGTGTGCGTATGGAGTCCGGAAGACTATCCGGCGTACTGGGAAGTAGTGGAAGCGGCTGCTGAAGAAGAGCAGTAAGCATAAATAGAAAGAGAGGAATAAATTTTATGAAAAATCTTAGAAGTTGGGAATGGTGGGATCGTGCGACTGTGCGGGCGATCAAAACAGCAGCGCAGGCGATCCTTGCGGTGCTTGGTACCGGACTGATCGGGATCATGGAGGTTGACTGGCTCAACCTCATGTCGATCGCGCTGGGCAGTGCTTTCTTTTCGATCATTACGTCGATGGCCGGCCTGCCGGAAGTGGATGACACGCCGCCGGATAAAGATGGGGAAGATGTCAAAAAAGAACTTGTTTTTGACGATAATGATTTATTTGACGGCGAGGATGAATAGATGGAGTCGCTCATCAGTGCGTATGGCCTTCCGACCGTGGTGGGGATCGCAGGCGTCTTGATAGGCGCCTTCTTCTCCTACCGTGAATTTAGAAAAAAAGCCTACGATCACGCCAAGGAAATGATTGATCTATCTCCAGAGACAGCAAAGGTCGAAAGAGACATGATCCGCAAAGATGTGGATGACTTGAAAGAAGAAGTCGTCGCGATCCGCGGCAGTGTTGACAGCCTGGTCAAGTCGGATCTTGCTAATAGGATGCTCAAGTTGGCCGACAAAGCGCAGTATTATAAGCACCTGGGCTATTGTCCGATCGAGATGAAAGGGCTGCTCAAGTCGGAGTTTGACCGATACTTTGACGAGGGCGGAAATCATATCACAAAGGACCTGCTGAAAGAAGTGCTGGCTTTGCCTAATAAGAAAAAGGAGGAATGAAAAAATGACAAAAACACCACATGAGATTTATTTAGCCGTAAACGGAAAGGCATTCGACGTAGATGGATACTACGGGGCGCAATGTTGGGATGGCGTAATGTACATCAATAAAACCTACTGGGGCGGACAGGTACGCCACTGCGGCGGAGATGGATACGTCCACAACCTTTGGACTTATCGAAAAACAAATGGAATGCTGAATGACTTTGTAGAGGTGCCAATGGCCCAGGCGCAAGACGGCGATGTGTTCATCTGGAAAAAAGGTGCCCCGGAGTGTCCGGCTTCCCACATTGCTATTTTCCGGAAATGGGATAATGCGAACAAAACACGAGCAACCTTCCTTGGACAAAATCAAGGCGGTCCAAACGGTGCTTTCAATCAGGCTTCTATTTCCGTTTCTGGCGTCCTCGGTGTGCTGCGGCCGAAGTGCTATGTCAACACGTCGACAGGCAAAGAGCCGAACACGACCACTTTAAAGTGGATCCCGGAAACCGGAACTGCCACTTTTACGCATGATAAGATCCGGATTCACGAGGACAACCCAGACGGTAAGGTCATCCCGAACGTCACCTACAATAGGGGACAGAGCGTCAAATACATCGCCAAATGCGCCTACAAAGGGCATCGCTGGGTGCGCTACGTGCGGGCATCCGGTGGCTATGGCTGCGTGGCTGTATCCGGATCCGAGATCCACGGCAAAGACCCGTGGGCGACGTTTAAGTAATTTGAGGGCTTCGGCCCTCATTTTTTTGTGGCTTTAATTGCGTGTCCCTCAGGTATTTGCGTGTAGTTTGCGTGTAGTTTTTTTGAGTTTTTAATAAAAAAAGGCTTTTACAAGCTGATTCGACGCTTGAAAAGCCTTATAAATAAAGGATTCGAAAAAAATAGTAATTTATACATCAATTCCCGTCATCTGCTCCATCTAGTTGAGTTGAAAACCGCAGAGATGCGGTTTTTTGCTGTAGGGAAAGACAACGCCATTTGGGCTGTTTCTTTTCGGGGATGGTGTGCTACAATGATTTTGTATGAAAAAATGGATCTATCGAATCGCGCTGGTCGCCGCCTTGAGCGTGTTTGCGTACAGCGCCTATCAACTGTATACAATTTATCAAGGCTCGCAGCAGGTGAGCCGGGAGCAGGAGGAGCTCGCCGGCATCGTGCAGGAACAAGAGGAAGGCTTCGCGCCGGATTGGGAGGCTTTGCGCCAAAAAAATCCGGACATCATAGGCTGGGTGTATGTGCCCGGCTGCGATCACGTATCCTTTCCAATCGTGCAGGGAGCGGACAACGAGTTTTACCTCGACCACACCGCGATGAAGGAAAACAACATTCGCGGGGCGATTTTTTTAGACGCCGAAACCGCGTCTGATTTTTCACAGGAAAACAACTTGATTTACGGCCACTCGGTCGATGGTGGCGGGATGTTCACTTCGCTGGACCGTTTTGAGGACCAGGCGTTTTTTGACACCCATCGCGACTTTTACATTTTGACGCCGCAAGGCAATTACCGGTGCCCGATTGTGGCGTTCGCGAAAACCGAGGAGGGCAGCTCGTTTTATTTAAAATACGACGATCGAAACGCGATCGCGGAACACGTCGCCAAAATCAAAGCGGAGGCGCTGTACACCCGCGATGTGGAAACGGAGGGCAAGACGCTTGTCACGCTTTCCACATGCGATCTCGATTACGGGTTCGACTCGATCAACCGTCTTGTCCTTGTCGGCGTGATGGAACCGACGAGCGAGCCAGTCGTGGTGGAATAACGGAGAACAGGAACAATTTATGAAAAAAATATGTATCGTAACCGGAGGCACCGGAGGGCACATTTATCCGGCTCTCGCGTTCGCCTCGAAAGTGAAACAAATGCATCCGGACACGGAGATCCTTTTTATTGGAAACGACGATCGCATGGAAGCCGATCTCATTCCAGCCAATGGATATCCTTTTTTTGCGCTTCACACGTCCGGATTGGCGGGATCGGCTGCGGACCGGCTAAAAGCCGTGATGCAGACGCTGGCGTGCGTCGGCAAGGCGAAAGCCGAACTGAAGCGGTTTGGCGCGGATCTTGTGATAGGATTTGGCGGCTATGTCAGCGCGCCAGTCATGATGGCGGCCCAGGCGATGAAAATCCCGACCGTCATTCACGAGCAAAACTCGATTGTCGGAAAATCGAACAAGCTCGTCATGAACAAGGCGGACGCCATCGTCACTTGCTATGACAAGTGCGACGAAGTGTTTCCCAAGGAAAAAATCCGCAAGCTGGGAAACCCGCGGGCGACGATCGCCGCGGAAGCCGTCGTGGATGAGGGGTATTTCCACTCGCTGGGATTGAAAGACGGCAAAAAGACGATTTTGGTCATGATGGGCTCGCTAGGCTCCTCTTCCGTCAACGAATTGATGAAAGACGCGCTCGCCGATCTCGATCCTCGCCTGCAAATCCTGTACGTTTGCGGCAAGGACAACAGCCAGGATCTGGATTTGTTCAAAGGACAAAAAAACATCCACGTCGTTCCGTATGTGGACACGCTGAAGATTTATGGCCGGATCGACGGCTTGATTTGCCGTGCCGGCGCGACAACGATTGCCGAACTGACCGCCTTAGGCATTCCGGCCATTCTCATTCCAAGTCCGTATGTGGCCAACAACCACCAATACTACAACGCCCGGATGCTGGTGGACTGCCAGGCGGCTTTCATGATCGAGGAAAAAGACTTAAACGCCCGGACGCTGTCGCAAGCCATCGCAAGCTTGTTCGAGCAGCCGGAAACGATGGAATCGGTGCGCCGCAATGCGCTGGCGCTCGGAAAAGGAAACGCGGCGTACGATCTAGTCGAGTTGACTGACGCGTTAATGGAACGGAGGAAACGACCATGAGTTTGCTGGAGCGGCTGCAATGCTATGGAGAAGTGCTCGTGCACGAGCCGATGAGCCGCCATACGACGTATCGGATCGGCGGAAAAGTCGACTATTACATTTATCCGCACACCGAGATCGCGCTGGTGCAAATTTTGAAAATGCTCAAAGCCGAAAACGTGCCGTATTACGTGCTGGGAAGAGGGTCGAACCTGCTGTTTCACGACGACGATTTTCATGGCGCCATCATCAATTTGGATAAAACGCTCAACAACTACTATTTTGAGCCGGACGGGACGCTCGTCGCGCAAGCGGGGTGCTCCATTATCAATTTGGCAATCGAAGCCCTGAAGCGCTCGTTTACGGGATTGGAGTTCGCCTCCGGCATTCCCGGCTCGCTTGGCGGCGGTCTCTTTATGAATGCGGGCGCCTACCAGTCGGATCTTGCCGGCATCGTGGAATCGGTTTGCGTCATTCAGGACGAAAATCTGATCTGGCTGCCAAAATCGTCTCTGGATTACCGTTATCGTCATTCGCTGTTTCAAAACCACCGCGATTTGACGATCGTGGCGGCGCGGCTCAAGCTGGAAAAAGCGGACCAGGAGCAAATCCGCCAGCTTATGCGCTCGCGCCATGAGCGGCGCGTCAGCAGCCAGCCGCTGGACAAGCCGTGCGCGGGCAGCGTCTTCCGCAATCCGGATGAGCGGCCGGCCTGGAAGATCATTGACGATCTCGGGCTGCGGGGACTGCAAATCGGCGGGGCCCGGATTTCTGAAAAACATAGCAATTTTATCGTCAACGAAGGCGGCGCGAAAGCGGAAGATGTGCATGCTCTGATTTCGCGAATCCAAAAAAGCGCCAAAGAAAAATACGCGATCGACTTGATCACGGAAGTGGAGTACTTGAACTGGGATGAGAAGAAAAAGAAAGTTTAAGCTGTCCCTTAAACTGACGTACGTCTTAAGCGCGATCGTGATGGCGCTGGCGACGTTTCTCATTTACTACTATTCATTCGACGCCCGGATGAAAGTGATGGCATGCACAGGAAACTACTACTACAGCGATTCCCAGATTTTCGATATCGCCAAAGTCAACAGCGCGTCCCGCTCGCTGCTGACGCCTTCCTTTTTGGTGGAGCGCAATTTGCGGGCGGATCCGCTTATCGAAAGCGCGAAGGTCACCAAAAACAAAGACCGTATTTTGCTGGACGTCAAGGAGAAAACGGTCATTGGCTATTTTGTCAAAAACGGAAAGAACTACGTCCTCACCAACGAAGGGGAAACAATCGAGCTGGATCAGAAGTATTTGAAAAACATCATCCATTTTCCGCTGATGAGCGACTTTACCGATCAGCAGCTCGAAAACATCTGGAAGGAGTTCGCCAAATATCCGAAGCTTTTGACGCGCGGCGTCGTGGAAAAAATCGCGGAAATGGTTCCGTACGCTTCCAGCTACGACGCGAACATGATCAAGATGACGATGCAGGACGGCAACGTGGTGTATACGTCGGTAGCGGACTTGATGATGATGTCGCGCTATGAGGATATGTTGTCCCAGCTGCGCGGGCAGTCGGTATGTTTGGTGCTCGACGCGCAAAACTCGACGATCAACAAGCTCGACTGCGCGTATTTGAATATGTCGCTGGAAGAGCGCGAAGCCAAACGAAAAGAGGAGGCGGAGCGCAAAAAACAAGAGGAAGAGGAGCGCAAGCGAGCCGAGGCCGAAAAAAAAGCCCAGGAGGAAGCGGAGAAAAAAGCCCAATCCGAGTCCGGGGAACAACAACACTCCGAAGAAAACGGGGAACAGCCATCCGAGGACAACGCGCAGCCGCCTGAAGAAGCGGGTGTCGAGGAGGAAACGGAAGACTGGGTGCTGATGCCGGATAGCGGCATGTTGTATTCAGCCAGCCAAAATTTGTACCAGGATCCGTCGACGGGCGCGTATTATTACTGGGACGAGGAAGCGGGATTCGTTGCGACAGAGTAATGTTTGTCAACATAAACTGTGTATAGTATAATGAAAGGTATGAAACAGGAGGTTCTTTATGCCTATTTATAAATCAACCGAATACGGAAACATCCAGATTTCATTGGAGGCGATCGCTTCGCTGGCCGGCGGAACGATTACCGAGTGCTACGGCGTCGTCGGCATGGCGTCGCAAAAGCTGCTGAAAGACGGATTGGCCGAGTTGTTGAAGTTGGAAAACTATTCGAGAGGAATCGTCGTTCGTCAAAACGATGAAGGACTGGTTCTCGATCTTTATATCATTGCGCTGCAAGGCATCAAACTGGGAGAAGTGATCTACGAAGCGCAAAAACGTGTCAAATATGTCCTTGAGAAAACGTTGGAAGTGAAATGCCAGGCGATCAACGTGTGCGTTCAAGGGGTTAGATTGTCGAAGTAGGTGAATTCAATGGAATGGATTGATGGACAATTATTTAAAGAAATGCTTCTTTCGGGAATGAACAATCTCGGAAACCACTGCGCGCAGATCGACGCGTTGAACGTGTTCCCGGTGCCGGATGGCGACACGGGAACGAATATGTACTTGACGGTGTCCAATGGCGTGCAGGCGGCTCTGGAGGATCCTTCGGACTCGGTAGGAAACATCGCCAAGACGCTTTCCAGAGGTTTGCTGATGGGGGCCCGCGGAAACTCGGGAGTCATCACCTCGCAAATCTTCCGCGGCTTTTACCAGGCGGTCAAAGATCTTGACCGGATCGACGCCGCGCAGCTCGCGCACGCGCTCGTCAATGGAAGCCGGGTGGCGTACCGCGCCGTTATGCGACCGGTCGAAGGAACGATTTTGACGGTCATCCGCGAGGCGGCGGACTACACATACGCCTACACGATGACCGACGAGGTGACGGATTGCGTCAAAGTGATGGAACGCATGGTCAAGGAGGCGAAGGAATCCCTGGATACCACGCCGCAGCTGCTGCCTGTTTTGGCGGAAGTCGGCGTTGTCGATTCGGGTGGCAAGGGACTGCTCGTCATTTTGGAAGGCTTCCTTTCCGCGATGAAAGGGAAAGTCATTGAAAAAGAAGGCGGGGACCAAAACGCCCAGCAAGGCGCCCAGACGAAAGTGCAGGGCGGCGAGGAAGAATATGGTTTCTGCACGGAATTCATTTTGCATTTGAACGAGAACGGCATGCGCCATTTCTCGGAAAACTCGTTCAAGGAGGAACTGTCGACGATTGGAAACTCGATTGTCTGCGTGCAGGACGAGGATCTGGTCAAAGTGCATGTCCACACCCTCGAACCGCAAACGGCCATTAAAATGGGACGCCGTCAGGGACGTTTCATGAAGCTGAAAGTGGAAAACATGCAGGATCAGCATGACACTATCCTTGAGAAAGAAGAGGAAGAAAAACACGAGGCAAAACGCGCTCCGCATAAAAAATACGGCATCATTACCGTCGCGGCGGGCGATGGCATCAAAGACATGTTCAAAGAGCTGCGCGCCGACATCGTGGTCGGTGGCGGACAGACGATGAACCCGAGCACGGAAGATTTCGTGTCCGCGATCAATCAGCTGAATTGCGACCATATCTTTATTTTGCCAAACAACTCGAACATCATTCTCGCCGCGCAGCAGGCGCAAACCGTATGCGAGGACGTGGACGTGCACGTCATTCCAAGCAAGACGATTCCGCAAGGACTGTCCGCGTGCATCATGTTCAACCCGGATGTGGACGTGACCGCCAATCTCGACGAGATGAACGACGCCCTGGCCAACGTCAAGTCCGGCGAAGTGACATACGCGGTACGCGACACGACGTACGAAGGCATGGAAATCAAAAAAGGCCAGTACATGGGAATGTTCGGCAAGGCGATTGTCGCATGCCAGGACGACTGCATGGAAGCGACCAAGGAACTGCTGGATAAAATGCTCGACAAGGACAGCGAGCTCGTCACACTGATTTATGGCGAGGACGCGACGGGTGAGCAAGCGCAGGAGCTGGCGGACTACATCGAGGAGCACAGCGACGCCGAAGTGGAAATCACGAACGGACAGCAGCCGGTGTACTCCTTCATCATTGGCGTGGAATAAACGATCGAAACGCAAGACATCGCTCGCAATCGAGCCGATGTCTTTTTTTTTCGTTCCGAAAAGAGGCGCGCTTGCGATTTGAGGCATTCTTTTTATAATGAATCTGTAAAGGAGTCGTTCATGGAAAAAATCAGGAAATACGGACAGTTGTTTTGGGTCATGTTTTATTTAAGCGCGTTCACGTTTGGCGGCGGATACGTCATCGTGTCTTTGATGCAAAAGGAATTCGTGGAAAAAAAGAAGTGGATCAGCAAAGACGAGATGCTTGATCTCATCGCGATCGCGCAAAGCGCGCCAGGACCGATCGCGGTCAACGGGGCGATCGCCATCGGATACAAGATGGCTGGCATCGGCGGGATGATTTGTGCGGTTCTCGCGACGATTTTGCCGCCCTTTCTCATCATGGTCGCCATCTGGTACGGAAGCCAGCTCATCCATTTGCCCGCTTCGTTCGAGTACGCGATGAAAGGGATGGAAATCGCGGTGTGCGCGTTGATTGTCAGCGTGGTGTACGACATGCAGAAAGGGTTTCAGAAAAAGCCGTTTCCCTACATCGTGGCGGGAATCACCATCGCTTTGACTGGTTTTTTAAACGTGTCGATTCCACTCGTTTTGCTGTTGTGGATCTTATGCGGCCTGCTTGAAAGGAGAAAACAATGCTGATTTTGTTTTGGACTTTTTTTAAGATTGGAATTATGAGCTTTGGCGGCGGCTACGCGTGTCTGCCGCTCATCCAGTCGTTGATCGTCAACGAGCTGCACTGGATCACGACGCAGGAGTTTTCAAGTCTGGTGACGATTTCGCAAATGACGCCCGGGCCGATCGCGATCAACGCCGCGACGTTCGTCGGTTTGAAGGTGGGCGGTTTTTTAGGCGGCATCGTCGCGACGCTCGGATGCATTTTCCCGTCGTGTCTGATTGTCGGCGCCTTGGCGGTTTTATATCAGCGGTACGCCCAGCTGGATTGGCTGGACGCCATTTTGCGGTGGTTGCGCCCGGCGGTTGTCGGCTTGATCGCGGTGGCGGGTTTGACGATGATCGCCCCGTCGATGCAGGCGTTTGGAAAACCGGTTTTGTGGATCGCGCTGTTTGGCGCCAGCTTGTTTTGCTTTTTAAAGACGAAATGGAATCCGGTTTTGATTTTGCTGGGGGCCGGGCTGGTGAACTGGGCGCTGTGCGTGGTTTTAAGCCAATGGTCGATTTTATGAAAAATATGAAACGCTTTCACAAAATATCGGGTATAATAAACGTGGAAGATTTATACAAAAAAGGAGATTGTAATGATGAAATATGCTGTGGGAGTAGATATTGGCGGAACCAATTCGAGAGTGGCGCTCGTTGACGAGAATATGAACGTGATCGAGCGGGTCCAGTTTCCAACGAACATCGAAGAACCGGATGAAACATTGGGACAGCTGGCTGCGGTTGTCAAAGGATTCGAAGCGGATGGCAAAGAAGTTACGGGCATCGGTGTGTCGTGTCCGGGACCGCTGGATCTCATGAACGGAATGGTGATGGAAACGCCAAACCTGAATGGAAAGTGGCATCATTTTCCGGTGGCGAAGCGAATCGCCGAGTTGACAGGCATTCCTTCGTATTTGGAAAACGACGCCAATTTGGCTGCTTTGGCCGAAGCGGTTGTCGGCGAAGGGAAGGACTACCGGTTCGTGCAGTTTTTGACGGTTTCGACAGGCTTGGGATCGGGACAGATCATTGACAAGGAAATTTATATTGGCGCACATGGTTTTGGTCACGAAGTGGCGAACGCGTGCATGTGGAACAACGGGCCGCAGCACGGCAACTTGTATCCGGGCGGCATCGAGGCCATCTCGTCGGGAACGGCGATCACGACCCGGGCGCGCAATGTAGGACTGGATGTCAAGCACGCGGGCGAAGTCAACGATTTGGCGGTTGCCGGCAACGAGACGGCGAAGGCGATCATGGACGACGCCAAACAATACCTCGCCAACTTTATCGCCACGCTGATCGCGATCACGGATCCGGAAATCGTGATTTTGGGCGGCAGTGTCGCGCTGAAGATCGACGGATTTACCGAAGAGGTCGAAGAGCTTGTCAAGGAGCAGGTGTTCGACGTTGTGAAGCCGTATGTGAACGTCCGCAATTCGACATTGAACGAGGATAGCGGGCTGCTTGGAGCCGCCTATTTGGCGTTCTCGAAAGCGGAAGCCGCGTAAAAGGAGACAAAAGACCGGGAAACCGGTCTTTTCATTTTCAATGGATGGTGATAGTATTATAAATACCATACCGTTAAGGAGATGTTTTATGATCTATATTACCGGGGATATCCATCGCGAGCAGGATATCCATAAAATCAACCCAAGGGAGTTTGAAGCGGGAAACCATTTGACCCCGGATGATTATGTCATCATCTGCGGCGATTTTGGCTGTATTTGGGATGGCGGAAGCGGCGACCGGTTTTGGCTGAACTGGCTGGAGTCGCTTCCTTGGAATACGTTGTTTGTCGATGGCAACTACGAGAATTTCGACGTGCTCAAAACGTATCCGGTCGTGGACTACAAAGGCGGAAAGGCGCGGCAGATCCGCTCGAATATTTATCATTTGATGCGCGGGGAAGTGTACGAGATCGACGGGCATTCTTTTTTCACGTTTGGCGGGGCGTACTCACACGATTTGCATTATCGAACCGAACACGTAAACTGGTGGAAGGACGAGATCCCGACCAAGGCGGAAGCAAATAACGCGCTGCGCAATTTGGAGCGCCGCGGCTGGAAGGTGGATTATGTCCTCTCCCACGACGTGTACGCGTCGCATCCGTTTTCGGATAAGTACGAAGTGACGTTGAGTCCTTACGGGCAAGACTATGTCGATATTCACGACTTGCTGGAAACGATCAATCAGAAGCTGACGTACGATGTTTGGTTTTGCGGACATTATCATGGAGATTTCATTCATTACGATCAAAAAAAGCCATGCATCACGCTGTTCAACCATGTCGTGCTGCTCGAAGAGCTTGAAAAGTATTTGCCGCTGCTCAAGCCGGCAGGCCGATGAACGACAAAGAGCGGGAGCGCGAAGCGTTTGGCTTTTACGGCTGGATGAAAACGCGGGCGCGCCAGGACACGAAGCAAAATGAGCCGCCAGGCGAAAGCCGGAAGGAAGAAATATCCGGAAGTTCCCTGCTTGTTGCGGGAGCGGCTGTTTTGCTTGGCGGATGGATTCTCTTTCCTGTGTTTTTTTGGAAGCTGCTTTTCATTTTGGGTTTGATGGGAATTTGCGCGCTAGTCCTAAAGCGCTGGAAATAAAAAGGGATGGACCTTTGTAAAAAGGCTCATCCTTTTTGTATGTTTTTTTCCAGCCGGTGACGGATTTGATAACGAACGAGCACACCGTCTTCCTGCTCCTCGGTTTTTAAAATGCGGGCCGTTTGCCGCAACGTGTCGTATCGCGAAAAGTCAGAATAAGGGATCTTCGTTTCCCGTTCGACCCATTCGCCAAACAGCCGCTCGTTGACTTGCCCGGCAAGAAAGTCGATGTCGCCCGGATCGAGCGCGCTAATATACACTTGGCTTGCGTGGACGGCAGGATGCACGATCTCGGTTTTGTCGCACTGGTTGAAGACGACGAGCCGGTCGATGGACGCGGCGTCAATGGCTTCCAGCGTGGTTTCGGTTGCCTCGATGTCGTCCAGATAGTTGGGTTTGGACGCGTCGACGACGTGCAGTACGCAAGTGGCTAGCTGAATGTCTTCGAGCGTGGAATGGAAGGCGCGCACAAGCTCGTGCGGAAGATCGTGCAAAAAACCAACGGTGTCCACGAGCAAAAAAGACTGGCCATACGGCTGCTCGATGAGCCGCACCGACGTGTCCAGCGTGGCGAACAACCGATTTTCCTGAAGCACCTGCTTGGCGTCTTTGGCGTGGAAACGGCGAAGGAATCCGTTCATCACCGTGGATTTTCCGGCGTTGGTGTAGCCAGCCAAAGCGACGAGGGGAACGCTGGCGCGCAACCGGCTCGCCCGCTGGGTGTCGCGCTGTTTTTGAAGCCGGGCAAGCTCTTTTTCGATTTGGGCGATTCGGGTTTTGATGAGCCGCTTGTCGAGCTGAAGCTGCTTTTCGCCCGCGCCCCGGTTCGTGACGCCGCCGCGCTGACGGGTGAGATGGACGTTGGTGCCGATGAGCCGGTTGAGCTGCCGGCGCAGCAGGGCGGATTCGATTTGAAGGCGGGCGGCCGCGCTTTGCGCCTGCTCCAGAAAGATATGAAGAATCAAATCGGTGCGGTCCAGCACGCGGCGGTCGAAGCGGCGCTCAAGCTCCCGGGCCTGCATGACGCTTAAGTCGCTGGAAAACACGACGACGTTCGCGGAAGGATCGACTTGGAGGAATCGTTCGATTTCCTCGCATTTTCCCTTTCCAATGTAGGTGGAGCGGGAAACCGCTTTTACGTTTTGCTCAAAGACGCGCGCGATGCCGATGCCGGCGCTGTCGAGCAAGTCGCGCATTTCCTTTTTTTGTTCCGGGGTTTCCTCCTGGCAAAAAATCAGTATGGCGTTCATCGAAAGACCTCCTTTTTGGTTCATTATACGCCAATCCAACCGCGTTGGCATGAAAAAAGCCGTCTGCTCGCAGACGGCTTCGGTGTTGTAGCGATATCTTTTTTATAGAAAGTGGATGGGAGACTAGTCGTCCAAGTCGATGATGTCGCCCAGATTGTCTTTGATCGTTTTTTCCAGCGTGTCAAACGAGTTGTTAAAGCGCATTTGGTCATTTTCGTTGAGCGGCAGGCACATGATTTGCTGCACGCCGTTCGATCCGACGACGCTAGGTGTTCCAATGAAATAGCCGGAACGTCCATATTCGCCTTCCTGATAGCTGGAAACCGGAAGGATGCAGCGCTCGTTGTTCAAAACGGCCGTCACGATCCGGCGAAGCGCCAAACCGATTCCGTAGTAGGTCGCTTTTTTCAGGTCGATGATCTTATACGCCTTGTCGCGCACGTCGATATAGATTTCCTGTAGTTCTTTGAGCGAAATGTTGTGCTCATCCAAGTACTCGAGCAGCGATTTGCAGCCGATGTACGTATGGATCCATGGGACAAAACTCGAATCGCCGTGCTCGCCCATGATGTAGGCGTGGATGTTGCTGTCGGCAAATCCAAGGAATTGCGACAGCGCGTGGCGAAGACGAGCCGTATCCAGCACGGTTCCCGAACCGATGACATGATTTTTTGGAAGGCCGCTTGTTTTCCAGGCCACATACGTCATAATGTCGACAGGGTTGTTGGCGACGATCAGGATTCCGTTGAATCCGTTTTCTTTCAGGGCCGTACAAACCCCTTTCGTAATGTTCGCGTTGATTCGTACGAGTTCAAGACGCGATTGTCCCGGCTTTTGAGCAGCTCCAGCCGTGAGAACGACGATGTTGGTGTCTTTGGCGTCCGCGTACGATCCAGCCGTGATCTTCAGTTTCGAGTCCGCGTAGACAAGTCCGTCGTTCAAGTCCATCATCTCGCCGCGCGCCTTGTCTTCGTTGACGTCGACAAGGACCAGTTCGTCAATTCCACGTTCATTCAGCAGCGAGTAGGCGAATGACATGCCGACAAATCCGGTACCGACCAGCATGATTTTTCTTTTCATGATTTTTTCTGATTTCATGACAAATATCTCCTCCTTATATGGCTTATTATAATCGTTTCGATTTCATTCGTAAATGAATCGCTTACATTTTCGGAGAAAGTCATAAAAAAATGCTCTATGACCGAAAAATCATAGAACATTTCAAGATAAAATTATTGCGCGGTTTGCTGGCTGAGCTTGATTTTCACCTCGTGCGTGCGTCCGTCGCGCTCGATTTCCATCGGAACGACGTCACCGATTTTGTGGCGGCGCAGCAGCTGCTTGACTTCCGAAGCGGACTGGACGGTTTGCCCGTCGAACGAAACGATGCGGTCGTTGACTTTCAGACCCGCCTGGTCGGCCGCGCCGCCTTCGATGACTTGCACGATGTACACGCCATCCGGATAGTCGGAATTGCCAAACGACGCCGTATGGTCGTACAAGCTGACGTTGAGGGCCGGACGCGTCGTGACCGAACCGTTTTGAATGAGCTCGTCAAGAATCTCGATGGCGTCGCTAATCGGAATGGCGAAGCCAAGACCCTCGATGCCGGCGGCGCTTTGCTTGGCGTTCACGATGCCGATGAGGTTGCCGGCGGCATCAAACAAGCCGCCGCCCGAGTTGCCTGGGTTGATGGCCGCATCCGTCTGAAGAAGGGTCATCGTTTCGTTTTCGATCGTGATTTCCCGGTCGAGCGCGGAAATGATTCCGGTTGTGACCGTGCCACCCAGCGATCCGAGCGGATTGCCGATGGCGATGGCGATATCCCCGACTTTCAAGTCGTTCGAATTGCCAAACGTCGCGGCCGGGAGCTGGTCGGCGTCGATTTTAATGACCGCCAAATCGGTTTGCGGGTCGGTGCCGATCAGCTTGGCGTCGTATTCGGCGCCTTCCACGGTTTTGACTTTGATGCTGGACGTGTTGGCGATGACGTGGTTGTTCGTGATGATGTAGCCATCCGCCGACATGATGACGCCGCTGCCGGCGCCTTGTTCAACGTATTGGGCGAACGGGTTGTTGCCGCTGGTCGCGGTTTCTGTCGTGATTTCCACGACGGTTGGACGGCACACATCCACCACGTTGCTGACATCGACCGCCTCGATCGAGCCGGAACCGTGCTGGCTGCTGGCGTCCTGGTTAATCGTGAGCGACGACTGCCTGTCGTTTTGGGCGGCGAGCCGATACGCCGCGTATCCGCCTCCGATCCCGGCGATTCCGGAAAACAAAACCACGCAAATCGCCAGGGTCACCCAGCGGGCTGTATGGTTTTTTCTTTGGAAAGCGGGAGGCTTTGAATTGGTTTGTTTCATAGGAATGGATCCTCCTTTGCAATAATTTCATATTATCATACTGTTTCCTAGGCTTCCACTCATTCGAAAGAGGTTCACGTTTTCCCGTTTTTTGAAAAGGGCGCAATCCCAAAGTGGAAAGCCGCGGACGGCTTCGAAAAAATCCGGGCAATAGAGTGGATTCCTGCGGTCATCATCGTGACAGGGGTTCTCGACTTGCTTATAAAAAGATGATATAATTTGTTTGAATTATAAGCACTTTATTAGGAGGTTTAACATGGCTGAAGAAAAAAAAGCAGCAATTCGTACTACAAAAAAGCCTGAAACAGCAGATAAAAATGCTGTGAAGAAAGAGGAAACAGCAGCAGATGACTTGGCAGCAAAAAAGACGAAGTCGCCGGCAAAGAAAACTGTTAAAAAAGCAACAGCGACGACTAAAAATAAAGCAACAACGAAAAAGACAGTTCGTAAAACAGCTGAAGCGCCAGTTGAGAAGCCGGTTGTGGCAGCAGCTGCGGCTGATGATGCGGCAGGAAAAACAATCCCAGCAGTCAAAGCCGACACCGCTGACACAGCGGCAAGCCAACCAGCAGTTGCGGCGGCTCCAGCTGGAACAGCGGAGAAAACGGTAGAGAAAAAACCGGCCGCGAAAAAGACGACGGCGAAGAAAACCACCGCGAAAAAAGCGGAAGAGCCTGTAAAGGAAGAAAAGAAAGCGCCGGCGAAGAAGACGGCCGCGAAAAAGACGACGGCGAAGAAAACCACCGCGAAAAAGGCGGAAGAGCCTGTAAAGGAAGAAAAGAAAGCGCCGGCAAAGAAGACGGCCGCGAAAAAGACGGTCGTGAAAGAGCAGGACGAGAAAGCGGAAAAAGCCAAAGAGGCGGCCGTGGACGCGCCAAGTCTGGATGAAGTGACGATCGAAGAAGTCAAAGCCGTAACGGCACCGGTCGAAGAGCCAAAAAAACCAGCGGAAGAGCCAAAAGCGAGCGCTGAGGAAAAAGCGGCGGCGTACAACGCGTTCAATCTCGATACGATCATCGAAATGGCGAACGAGCTGGGAATCGAAAAAACATACGACGACTACAAGAAACTGCTCATCGCCAACAACGATCCGGAGCAAATCGCAAAGGATCTGGCGCAGGAAGCGACGAAAGCCAAATCGTTCACTTTCGAGGAAGATGGATACGATGTGGATTTGATTCCGGTGCTCGTGGCTAAAGTTTCGGACACGATTGACTGGGACGCGGCGAACCTGCTTCCATTGGGCGACCGCATTCAGGAAGCGTGCGCGATGGAACTGGGCGAGGACGCGCTGGCCAACACGAACGTGTACAACACGCTGTTCGACACGGTTCGCGAAGTGCTCATGATCGCGCAGCAGGAAAACGTGCATGATCTGGCGCAAATCAACGAAATGACCGGCGCCGACGTCAAAGCGCTTGTCGTGAAATTCATGGATGTGGCTTATGACATCTTGAAGTCGTGGCAGTACAACGACGTGAAATACTATGAAGGATTCATTTACTCGGTGCTTTCCCAGTTCGAGGAACTGCATCAGCAGCTGGGAACAAGAGCGATGATGGATGTGGCGGATTTATTGATTTTGCATGGCGATTTTGGTCTTGGCGACGCCAACTACCATTACATCATTCGTGAAAACAACATCAAAGACATGATTTATTTCCGGTTCGCGAACGTGTATCGCGGAATCGACCGCGATAAGGCGCGCGCGATCGCGCACGAAGCGCTGCAATGGGTCGACGGACGCTACGACTACTACCAGGCAATTTTGGATATTCTGCACAACTAATTTGGACGGAACAAGAGGCTTTCGAAAACGGAAGCCTTTTTTTTGTGGAAAGGCATACAATGGAGGGCAAAGACGCGAAAACACAAAGAAATCGCTTCCGCACGGCGAATTGTGTATTTTTTTCTTGCTTTTTTCTTAAATGCGAATATGATAGAGAATAATTGGATTTAGGAGGTACCATGAGCGCAACAAAAATTCCTGAATGGGTTCTACATTGCCTGGATCAATATGGCAACTGCGCGTGCGGGCGCGCCATCACAAAAAAATTCGGCAAGGATAAGCTTTTGGAAGTGCTGGAAGCAGCGGGCTATCCATGCGAGCTGGAAATCTTGTCGGATCAAAAGGACAAAAACCAGTATCCGAAAGACGGAACGTATATCGTCACATTGAAAAACCGTCAAACATTGTTTGAAAGCATGTAAAAAGCATAACGCTTGATTTCAAATCGAGTCGTTATGCTTTTTCTTTTAGCGGTTTAGATTTTCCTTGATCGCGGCGACGAATTCGGTAGTCGTCGCGTTTCCGCCAAGATCCGGCGTCAACACCTCGCCTTGCGCGAACACCTGGTCCAGCGCGTTCCGAATGGTTTGCGCGCACGCCTTGCAGCCCAAATCGTCGAGCATCATGCACGCCGACAACAGCAGCGCGGTCGGATTGGCGATGTTTTTTCCGGCGATATCCGGCGCGCTTCCGTGGACGGCCTCGTACATTGCGAAGTCCTCGCCGCGGTTGCAACTTGGCAGCAAGCCAAGACCGCCAATCAAGCCGGAAGTCAAATCGGAAACGATATCGCCATACAGGTTTGGCATGACCATCACGTCAAAGCGTTCCGGATGCATGACAAGATTCATGCACGTGGCGTCGACGATCATGGAGTCGGCTTCGATTTCCGGATAGTCTTTGGCGATGTCATTGAACAAACCCAAAAACATTCCGTCGCTTTTTTTCAAAATATTCGCCTTGTGGACACATGTCACTTTTTTCCGGCCGTTTTCCCTGGCGAATTCGAACGCTTTGCGAAGGATCCGCTCGCTCGCCTTGCGGGTGATTCGCTTGATGGCGTGCACCGTGTCGGCGTCGACTTCGATTTCCTCGCCAATGTACAAGTCTTCCGTGTTTTCACGCACCGTCACGACGTCGACGTGCTCAAAACGGCAAGGCAGCGCCGGGTTGGTTTTGGCTGGACGGATGTTCGCCCACAAATCGTATTTTTGCCGGAGGGTGACGTTCAAAGATTTAAAACCGGTTCCGATCGGGGTCGTGATGGGCGACTTCAGCAAAATCCGGTTTTTCTCGAAGCTTTTCAAGCCCTCCTCGGGAATAAAGGCGCCCGTCTTTTCATAGACGGCCGCTCCTACGTCGAAAATTTCAAACTCCAGCGGCGCCTTGGCCGTTTGAAGAATATCCAGCACCACGTCGGTGATTTCCGGCCCGATGCCGTCACCGCGAAATACAGTAATCGTCTGATTCATTCCATTCTTTCCTTTCTCCTACATAAATATTCGCCGGTCGAATAAGCTTCCGGTTGGACTGGCGGTTTTCCAAATGGTGGGCAATCCAGCCCGCGGTCCGCGCGATCGCGAACAGGGAGGTGAACAAGCTTGGCTCGATATGGAGCATCCGGTACGCGAAGCCGGAATAAAAATCGACGTTCGCGCAGCACTCGATGCCTTTGCAGCGCTTCATCGCCTTTTTGGCGGCTTGTTCGAAATGGCTGAAAATCTCAAATTCCTCCTCGTAGCCTTGCTCATACGCCAGTTTGCGGCATTCCTCCTTGATCAGGACGGCGCGGGGATCGCTTTTTGTGTAGATCGCGTGGCCGATGCCGTAAATCAGCCCCGATTTGTCGTACAGCTCCTTGGCCAGCAGCTTGTAGGCGATTTCCTCGAGCATTTGGTCGTCCCAGCCGTTTTGGCAAAGCTCCAGGATCATCTCGCACTGGCCGCTCATCTTTTCGGCCGCCCCGCCATGGCGAGGCCCTTTCAGGGAGCCGATCGCCGCGCTCATGCACGAGTAGATGTCGGTGCCGGTGCTTGTGATGACGACGTTGGCGAACGTGGAATTGTTGCCGCCGCCATGGTCGGCGTGGAGCATGAGCAGCGTGTCCATGACGCGCGCCTCCTGAATCGTGTAGGCGTCGCTTTGTCTGGCCAGAGCCAGGATGTTTTCCGCCAGTCCCTTGTCGCTAAGAGGATAGGCGTCGAAACGCTTGTGGTGGTAGTTGGAAAACACAAACAGGGGAATGCTTCCCAAAATCGAGATGCCTTTGCTCATCCGCTCCTCCAGAGAATCGCGGTCCGGATTCGGGTCGCTGCCATACAGTTTTAAAATTTCGATTTGCAGGGCGTTCAGCAAGTTGCTTGTCTCGTATTCGACCTGGATAAAGTCGGCGTTGACGGCATCGTGAAGCGCCTGGCGAAACAAGGCGAGTTCCTGGTCGGTGGGAAGCTTTCCGAAAATCAAAAGGAAAGCGACCGTCTCGTAGCCTTGCACCGGCTTTTTTGACTGCATTTTGACAAGATCCCGCACGGAGTAGCCTCGGTAGATGAGCTGGCCGTCGATGTTGTGCTTGTGGCCGTGGATCATCTGGTAGCCCACCACGTCGCAAATCTTCGTCAGGCCGACTTTGACGCCGGTTCCGTTTTCATTGCGTAATCCTTGTTTGACTCGGTATCGCGCGTACAAGGAAGGGTCGATTTGATTGGCTTCCATGTTCTCGCGATAGATTCTTTTCAATGTGTTCATACATATTCCTTTCATATGTTTTCATATTATATCATAAAAATTTTCAAATTCTTTCAAAGTTTGTTATAATCGGGAACAAGAGGTGGAACAATGAAAACTTTAGCTCAAAAGATCCTGGACGCGCACCTGGTGAGCGGGCGCGCGCAGGCAGGAGAACAAGTCGAAATCAAAATGGATCAAACACTGACGCAGGACGCGACCGGAACGATGGCCTACATGCAGCTCGAGGCGATGGGCGTCGATCAAGTCAAAACCGAGCTGTCCGTCAGTTACGTTGACCACAACACGCTGCAAAGCGGATATATGAACGCGGACGACCACGCGTATTTGCAGTCGGTCGCCGCCAAACATGGCGTCTATTTTTCCAAAGCGGGCAACGGCATTTGCCACCAGCTTCATTTGGAACGGTTCGCCAAGCCGGGAAAGACGCTGATTGGCTCGGATTCCCATACGCCGACCGGCGGCGCGATGGCGATGATCGCCATCGGGGCCGGGGGACTGGATGTCGCCAAAGCGATGGCGGGAATTCCGTACCGGATCCCGTATCCGAAAATCGTGGAAGTGCGTTTAACCGGGGAACTCGGTCATGGCGTGAGCGCGAAAGACATCATTCTTGAACTGCTTCGTCTTCAAAGCGTGAAAGGCGGTGTCGGCCGCATTTACGAATACACCGGTCCGGGGGTGAAGACGCTTAGCGTCTACCAGCGGGCGACCATCACGAACATGGGCGCCGAGCTGGGAGCGACCACGTCCGTGTTTCCAAGCGACGAGATCACGCGCGAATTTTTGAAGCGGCAGCAAAGAGAGCAGGACTATGTTCCGCTGGAAGCCGACGAGGGGGCGGTTTACGACGCGACCATCGAAATCGACCTGTCCGCGTTAAAGCCCGCGGCGGCTTGTCCGAATTCTCCGGATAACATTCAGGCTGTCGAAGCGCTGCAGGGCAAAAAAGTCGACCAGGTCGCGATTGGATCGTGTACGAATTCCGGCTACGAGGATCTCATGAAAGTCGCCGCGATCTTGAAAGGAAGAAAAATCGCGGAAAACGTGTCGCTTGTCATTAGTCCGGGTTCCCGCCAGGTGATGCGCAAGCTCATTCAAAACGGCGCGTTCGCCACGTTTGTGGACGCGGGCGCCCGCATTTTGGAGTGCACATGCGGTCCTTGCATCGGCATGGGACAGTCGCCAAAAAGCGAAGGCGTGTCCTTGCGCACGTTCAACCGGAACTTTTACGGCCGAAGCGGAACATTGTCGGCCGAGGTGTATCTTGTGTCGCCTGAAACGGCGGCTGCCAGCGCGATCACGGGCGTGTTCACCGATCCGACGACGCTGGATTACGAAGACACGTTCGCGCCCGAGCCATCGTATGTGGACGACTCGCTCATTTACGCGCCATCGAAGCAGCCAGAGCAAGTCGAAGTGCAGTTTGGCCCGAACATCAAACCGCTTCCGATCAACGAAAGCCTGCCGACTTCCTTCGCCAAGCGGGTCGTTATCAAACTTGAAGACAACATTACGACCGACCACATCGCGCCGGCGGGCGCGAAAGTGCTGCCGTACCGCTCCAACATTGAAAAGCTTTCCACTTTCGTGTTTGAAAACAACAAAAAGGACTTTTACAAAGTTTGCGCCGAGCATGGCGGAGGCGTCATTGTGGCTGGAGAAAACTATGGCCAGGGCTCTTCCCGGGAGCATGCGGCGCTGGCGCCCATGTATTTAGGCGTCAAGGCCGTCGTCGCCAAGAGCTTCGCCCGGATCCATCTCGCCAATCTTATTAATTTTGGTATCATTCCGTTTGTGTTTGCCGACAAGGCGGACTACGACGCGATTGACGATTTGGACGAGCTTGTTTTTGAAGACGTGCATGGTTTGGAAACGGGCGCAGACTACGCGATATACAATAAAACGAAGGCGCGTCGCATCCCGGTGAGGGCGCAAATCAGCCCGGCGGATTTCGCGATCCTGAAGGCGGGCGGGGCCTTGAACTATATTCGAAACGCACAAAAGACAAATTCTTGACAATTAAAGACGAACAGCTTAATCTAAGCTATATATTGAATCAGCGATGACAGGAAGAGTACGATTCCGGATGTTGATAGAGACTTCTTGGTTGGTGGAAAAGAAGAGCGGAACGATCCGAAACACATCCTCGAGCTACATTCTTGAACGAAGTAGGGAATGTCGACTGGCAGTCGTTATCCGGCCTGGCGTATGATCAATACCCGCGAAGGCGCCGATTGTGAAATCGACGCGAAGTAAGGTGGAACCACGTAAGTTTAGCTTTCGTCCTTTGGATGAAAGCTTTTTTTGTAAAAAAGGAGAGATAAGATGAATCAAATCAAACTTCCCGCCGGGTTTCGAGACTCGATCCTGGAAGAGTGCACGAAAAAAAACAAAGTGAAAGCGATTTTGAACGAAGTGTTTGCGTCGTATGGCTACGAGGAAATCGTCACCCCGGTTTTGGAGTATTACCAGACGTATTCCAACGCGTTCAACACACTCAACGACCAGGAAATGTACAAGTTTTTCGATCGCTCGCAAGATATTTTGGCGCTGCGCATGGATATGACCGTCCCGATCGCCAGAGCGGTGACGACGCGCTTTCAAGACGAGATGGGGCCGTTCCGTCTGCATTATTGCGCCAACGTGTACAAAGTGCGCCCGTCTTTGGCCGGCAAACAAAGCGAGGCGACCGACTGCGGCGTCGAATTGATTGGTTTGGATTCCCATTCCGACTTGGAAGTGCTTACGTGCGCGCTGGACGGGTTGCAGGCGCTTGACTTGCCTTCGCACATTTTGGAAATCGGAACGGTTCGCTTTTTCGACGAGGCGTGCCGCAGCGCGCGGCTTTCGGAGGAGCAAAGAACGAAGCTGGCGGATTTGATTGATCGCAAAAGCATGGTCGAGCTCAAGGACTATTTGCAGGCGCTCGATTTAAACGACACGATCACGGCGTTCTTTTTGCGCCTTCCGCTGCTCAGCGGTGGACAAGACATGCTGGATGAAGCGTACGGATGCGCGTTTACGCCGGCGCTGCGGGAAATCGTCATCGAGCTCAAAGGGCTGGCGGATGAGTTGACCGCTTTGGGCTATGGCCGGCACGTCCAGTTCGATTTAGGAAAAATCGCCCATCTCGACTATTACACCGGCATCATTTTCGAAGGATTTATCGAAGGCGCGGGCACAAGCGTGCTCAGCGGCGGTCGCTACGACCAGCTGCTGAAGGTGTTTGGAAACGACTTGCCGGCTTGCGGTTTCTCGTTCAAGCTCGACGCGCTGATCGACCACATCGAAGCGCCCGAAAAACGGGCGAAGGTGCGCCTGATTTACGGTCCTCGCCAAAAAGTGGAAGCGATGCAGCTGGCGCGGGATTTGCGCCGCGAGCAAATCGTGGAACTCGTTCCCGGATTTACGGATGAAATCATAATCAAGGAGGTCGAAGCATGACATTATCCATGGCACTGACAAAAGGAAGACTGGAAAAGAACACGGTCGAGATGCTGGATCAATGCGGATACGGAACCGAGGCGCTCAAAAACAAGGGCCGCGCTCTCGTGTTCGCGGACACGAAAAAAGATTTGGAATATTTTCTCGTCAAAGCCAACGACTGCATCACGTACGTCGAGCACGGCGTGGCGGATGTCGGCGTGGTCGGCAAGGACACGCTTCTGGAAGGTGGTTCGGACTATTACGAGCTGCTCGATCTAGACATTGGAAAATGCAAGTTTATCGTCGCCTCCCTGCCGGAAAACGACTTGTTCAACAAAGTCGGACACGTCAAAATCGGAACGAAATATCCAAAAGTCGCGCAAAATTACTTTTTGGGGCGCGGCATGGATGTCGAAATCATCAAAATCGACGGATCCGTCGAATTGTCCCCATTGCTTGGCTTGTGCGACGGCATCGTCGACATCATGGAAACGGGTACGACGCTGCGTGAAAACGGATTGATCGTTCTGGATACCGTTTGCCCGATCAGCGCCCGTCTGATTGTCAACAAGGCGTCGTTTCGGCTGAAAAGAAAAGAAATACTCGATCTGATCGCAGATCTGGAAAGTGTGGTGAAAAACAATGCTCAAAGCACTCAATAAAAACGACTCGCAAACTTTGATGAAATACGTCAGCGAACGCAGCCAGGAAATTTCCGCCGATATTTTAATGGCGGCGACCCGGATCATCGACCAGGTCCGAAACGACAAGGACGCGGCGCTGTTTGAGCTGACGCGCCAGTTCGACGGCATCGACTTGAAAAATCTGCAAGTCAGCGAGCAGGAGCTCGACGAAGCCATCCGGCAATGCGATCCGGCGTTTATGGAAGCGATGCGCCGGGCGAAGGAAAACATCGAGTTTTACCATCAGGCCCAAAAACAAAACGCCTTCCTGCTCCAAAAGGAAATGAACATTTATTTAGGACAACGTGTCATTCCGCTGGATTCCGTCGGCATTTATGTGCCTGGCGGACGCGCCCAGTATCCAAGTAGCGTCTTGATGAACGCCATTCCGGCGCATGTCGCCGGCGTCAAGCGCATCGTGATGGTCACGCCGCCCGGACCCAACGGAACGATCCATCCCAACATCGCGTACGCGGCCAAACTGGCTGGCATTCAGGAAATCTACAAGGTGGGAGGCGCCCAGGCCATCGCCGCGCTAGCCTATGGCACGCCAACGATCCGGCCGGTGGATAAAATCGTCGGGCCGGGAAACATTTTCGTGGCGGCGGCGAAAAAGCTCGTGTTTGGCAAAGTCGACATTGACATGATTGCCGGACCAAGCGAGATTCTAGTCGTCGCCGACCAGGGCGCGAACCCAAAATACGTGGCGGCCGATTTGCTGTCGCAAGCCGAACACGATCCGATGGCGTGCTCGATCCTGATTTCGACGGACGCCAAGCTTGTCGACCTCGTCAACGCCGAGCTCAAAGCGCAAAGCGCCGTGCTTCCAAAGCGGGAAATCGTGGAAAAGTCGCTGGCGGACCACGGACATTCGATTGTTTGCGATACCATTGAGGAAGCCATCGAAATATCCAACATGATCGCCCCTGAACATTTGGAACTGATGATTGCCGATCCGATGAGCGCGCTAGGTCTTGTGAAGCACGCGGGCAGCGTCTTCTTAGGCTACTACACGTGCGAAAGCGTAGGCGACTACTTTGGCGGCACGAACCACGTTTTGCCAACGAGCGGAACGGCGCGTTTTTCCAGCGCGCTGGGCGTGGACAGCTTTATAAAAAAGTCGAGCTATCTCCACTACTCCAAAGAGGCGCTTCAGACGTATGGCGAGATGATCGTGAAAATGGCGCAAGAGGAAAAACTGGACGCCCACGCCAACGCGATTTTAGTGAGGCTGAACGATGAGTGCGCGTAACAAGGCGGTGTCCGCCTACGAGGCGCACGTGCAGGAAGGAGTTTTGCTGAACGCCAACGAGTCGCCGACCAATTTCGACGAGCAAATTTTGACGGAAATTAAGGCGTCTCTGGACACTACGTTGTTTCATCGCTACCCGGACGACTCGTACCGCTCGCTCAAGGAGGCGTACGCCCAAGTCGTCGGTGTCGAGCCGGACATGGTGCTTTGCGGAAATGGCAGCGACCAGATGCTTGGCCTGCTCATTGGCTGCGCGATGGCGGAAGGGAAAACACTGGCGACCCTCGCGCCCGATTTCGGGATGTATGACTACTATGTGTCGATGTACGGGGGAACGATCAAAAAATATCCGATCGCGGCGGGAAAACCGCTGGACATGGACGCGTTTGTCGCGTTCGCCAAGGACGCGGACATGGTTTTGTTTTCCAACCCCAACAATCCGACAGGCAATCTTGTGTCTGGCGCGGACATTGAGAAGCTGCTTCAAACGATACGGCACGTGCCGGTCGTCATCGACGAGGCGTATATGGAGTTCGCCGATGAAAGCGTTGTCGGCTTGCTTGACCAGTATCCGAACTTGTTCGTGACGCGCACCTTGTCCAAAGCGTATGGCGCCGCGGGCATCCGGCTGGGCTTTTTGCTGAGCCGGGCGGAAAACATACAAAAGCTTGGCGCGTTGAATGTGCCTTACAACGTGTCCCGAACGACGCAGACGATTGGCGAGATCCTTTTGCGGCACGCCGCCACGTTTGCGGGGCGCGTCGAGCAAATTTGCCGGCAGCGGGAGCGGTTTGCCGAGCTGGCGCCTTCGCTGCGCCGGTTCACGCTGTATCCTTCCCACGCCAATTTCGTGCTTGTGGAAGGCGAGGGGTTAGACGATTTGCTGGCCGCTTTCAAGGCGCGCAACATCGTCGTACGCGAATACGCCGGCAAGCCGTATTGCCGGATCACGATTGGCAGCGTGGCGGAAAACGACCAGGTGCTGGAAATCATAAGAAAGGTGGATGAGAGCGATGCGGATGTTTGAGCTGGAACGCATCACGAAAGAAACGGAAGTGCGCGGCGCGCTTTGTCTGGAAGGCGAAGGACGCAGCGAGATCCGGACGGGAATCGGTTTTTTCGACCATATGCTGGATTTGTTCGCGTTTCATTCCGGATTTGATTTGACAATGCGCGCCAAAGGCGATTTGGAGGTGTGCGACCATCACACGATCGAGGATTGCGGGATCGTGCTGGGCACGCTCATTCGCGAGGCGCTTGGCGACAAGCGGGGAATTCACCGGTATGGCACGTTTATGCTGCCGATGGACGAAACCTTGTGCAACGTGACGCTGGATTTAAGCGGCCGGCCGTATTTGGTGTACCATTGCGAGCTGAACCGGGAAAAAATCGGCGAGTACTCGACGGAAATGACGGAAGAGTTTTTCCGGGCGGTTTGCATGAACTGCGGCATGACGCTGCATATCAACGTGTTGTACGGAACGAACGACCATCACAAAGTTGAGGCGGTATTCAAGGCGTTTGGGCGGGCGCTCAAGGAGGCGGTGCGCGTCGAGAGCGACCGGGTCGTGTCGAGCAAGGGGGTGCTGGAATGATTGGCATCATCGACTATGGCATGGGCAATTTGCACAGCGTCAAAAACGCGTGCGACCACTTAGGGCTGGAAGCGATCGTTTCCAACGACAAGGCGGTTTTAGAGCGATGCGACCGGCTCATTTTGCCGGGAGTCGGCGCGATCAAGGACTGCATGGACACGCTCAACCGAAGCGGACTGGCGGCGTGGATCAAGACGCAGGTCCAACAAAAACAAATCCCGATTTTAGGCATTTGTCTTGGTATGCAGGCGTTGTTTGAGTCCAGCGAGGAAAATGGCGGCGTGCCGTGTTTTGGTTTTTTGAATGGAAAAGTCGTGTTCATGTCGAAAACGGATGTGCGCGTGCCCCACATTGGCTGGAACGCCTTGGAATGGAACGAAACCGGCGGCTTTGCGCCCGTCGAGCCTTCGTATGTCTACTATGATCATTCCTATTACGGAGTTGGGCTGGATCCAGAGGATTTGATGGCGTATTCGCGGTACGGAAGCTATCTCGTGCCCGGCGTCGTCAAAAAAGGAAATGTCGTCGGCACCCAGTTTCATCCGGAAAAGAGCGGAAAAGTCGGCTTGTCGATTTTGGACGCGTTTGGAAGGGGGATTTTATGAAAGTGATACCAGCGATTGATTTGCTGGACGGCAAACCGGTCCGGCTGTATCAAGGCGACTATGCCAAAGAGGAACAAGTGGGCGAGGACGCGCTGCAAATCGCGCAAGCGTTCGCCCGGGCAGGCGCCCGGTATTTGCACGTCGTGGATTTGAACGGCGCGAAAAAAGGCGAGCGGATCCACGGCGATTTAATCGAGGCGATCGTTCGCGAAACGAAGCTGCGCGTGGAAGTCGGCGGCGGTATCCGAACGATGGAAGATGTGGAGGCGTATTTGAATCTTGGCGTGGACCGGGTGATTTTAGGAACGGCCGCGCTGAAGGATCCGGCGTTTTTGAAGGAGGCGCTGGCACGCTACGGCGAACGGATCGTGGTGGGCGTCGACTGCAAAGACGGAAAAGTGTGCGCTTCGGGCTGGCTGGATCAAAGCGACGTGGATTATTTGGATTTCGCGATCGAAATGGAACAGCTTGGCGTGCAAACGATCGTGTTTACCGACATTTCCAAAGACGGAACGCTGGCGGGACCGAATTTGGACATGCTTGAACAATTAAAACGGCATGTCAGTCTGGATATCGTCGCGTCCGGCGGCGTCAAGGATATCGGGGATATCGAGGCGCTCCGGCGGCTGGATGTCGATGGCGCGATCGCGGGAAAAAGCTTGTACGCGGGCACGCTGGACTTGAAGGAGGCGCTGGATGCGTGCGCGGGAGATGCGGCATGCTGACGAAACGAATCATTCCATGTCTTGACGTGAAGGATGGCAAAGTCGTGAAAGGCGTCAACTTTGTCGGCTTGAAGGAGCTTGGCGATCCGGTAGAGTACGCCAAGAAATATTACGAGCAAGGCGCCGACGAGCTCGTCTTTCTGGACATCACCGCGACGCATGAAGGCCGCAAAACGATGAAGGCGATGGTCGAATCCGTGGCGCGGGAAATTTACATTCCCTTTACGGTCGGCGGCGGGATTCGAACGATCGAGGACATCCGGACGATTTTACTGGCGGGCGCGGACAAGGTGTCGCTCAATTCGGCCGCCGTTTCCAACCCGGATCTTATTCGCCAGGGCGCCGAAATGTTTGGCAACCAGTGCATCGTGCTGGCGGTCGACGCGAAAATGCGGCCGGATCGCTCGGGCTGGAACGTGGTCGTCCATGGCGGACGCATCGACACCGGCAAGGACGTGCTGGAATGGGTCAAAGAAGGCGTGCGTCTGGGCGCGGGCGAAATTTTGCTGACGAGCATGGACGCCGACGGCACGAAGGAAGGATTCGACCTGGCCTTGTGCAAAGCGGTTCGCGAGGCGGTCAACGTGCCGGTCATCGCTTCGGGTGGCTGCGGCAGCCTGGCGCATTTTTTCGACGTGTTCGAGCAGGATGGAGCGGATGCGGCGCTGGCGGCCAGCTTGTTCCACTACGACGAGCTGACGGTGCAAGACGTGAAGGCGTATTTGGAGAAAAAAGGAGTGTTGGTTCGGCCATGATCACAGTGGATTTTAAAAAGGGAAACGGCCTGGTTCCGGTGATCGTTCAGGATGTCCACAGCAAGGAAGTGCTGATGCTGGCTTACATGAACGAGGAAAGTCTGGCAAAGACGCGAAAGACGGGGTTGGCGACGTACTGGTCGCGTTCGCGAAACGAGTTGTGGACCAAGGGCGAGACAAGCGGCCACTATCAGCATGTCAAGGCGATTCATGTGGATTGCGACGAGGACACGCTGCTGCTGGAAGTCGAGCAAGTGGGCGCGGCGTGCCATACCGGGCACCGGTCTTGTTTTTATCGGGAATTGGATGAAGAGTAGGCAAGGAGAAATAAAACGATGAGCATGAATGTTTACGAGCGCGTGTTTGAAACGATTTTGGACCGGAAAGCCAATCCGGAGCAAGGCAGCTACACGACGTACTTGTTTGAAAAAGGACTGGAAAAGATTTTGAAGAAAGTGGGCGAGGAGAGCACGGAAGTCATCATCGCCAGCTGCAAGCACGACAAAGAGGAGGTCATCAACGAATACGGGGACTTGATTTACCATTTACTCGTTTTGATGGCGGAGCTTGGCATCACGCTGGATGATATCCACGCCGTGATGGAGGAAAGGGACAAAAAGACCCACAATTTGAAAGCGGAACGCAAACCAATCGAAAATTTGTGAGGGGAAAAACCGCAAAAGCCACGAAACGAACCAAAGAAGCCGAAAAAAGATTTTCTTTGAAAAGTGGGCTATAATGAAACTAGAAAAAGAAGACCATTTGTTTCCTGCAGACTAAGCTATGCTTTCCTAGGTAGTCATAGTCGACGTGCTTTCCAATCCCTAAAAAAAGAACGATTTTAGCTGTAGGATTTATTGAAAGAAACGCCATTCGAGTTAGGCGTTTCTTTTTGTGTTTGGACTCGCGCTTCCGCTCGGTTTCGATTGTGCTATAATAGTCCCATATGGAGGTTTGAATATGGATTCGAAAAGTCCGATTGGCGTATTTGATTCCGGGCTTGGCGGGATCAGCGTATTGAGCGCGATCCACACCTTGCTTCCGGGCGAGAACCTGATTTATTTCGGCGACTCGCAATACAACCCGTATGGAACAAAAACGAAGGAGGAAATCACCCAGCGATGCCTCGCGATTTGCGACGAGCTGATTCGCCGCGGCGCGAAAATGATTGTCGTGGCGTGCAATACCGCGACAAGCGCCTGCGTCAACCAGCTGCGCGACACGTACGATGTGGATATCATCGGCATGGAACCGGCGCTGAAAGTGGCGTGCGATCGGCCGCAGCCGCAGCGCGTGGCGGTATGGGCGACGGATTTCACGTTGAAAGAGGAGAAATTCGCAGCGCTCATGCACCGGTTTGATGAAAAGCACGAAATCCACAAAGTCGCCTGTCCGCAGCTCGTCCGCATCGTCGAAGAAGACGATCTGGACAACGACGTGCGCGCCCAGGCCGCGATGAACGCGTATTTGGCCCAGGCGCCGGATGTCGACTCCATCGTGCTCGGATGCACCCATTTCGTGTTTTTCAAAAAGAAACTCGCGCAACGTCTTCAAGATTCCATCGAGCTGATCGACGGCAACGAGGGCACGGCCCGGCATGTCAAGGCGCTTTTGGAACAACGCGGGCTTCTCAACCGCGGCGAGGCCGGAACGATTGCCTGGATGAACACGCTGCCGGAAAAAATCGGGCTTTCGAAACGATTATTCAACCGCATGGAGGATAGTATTGAATGACAAACGCATGGAAAACGTATTCCGAAAAGGAAAAACAGGAAGTCATGGATTTCAATGACGCGTATATTGACTTTATTTCAAAAGGCAAGACGGAACGCCTTTGCACAAAAATGATTATCGAACTGGCCAAAGGCTTTGGATACAAAAACATGGAGGACGTGATCCTTCATCATGAAACGCTCAAACCGCAGGACAAAGTGTACTTCAATATGATGAACAAGTCCGTGGCGCTCGTCCACATTGGCAATGAGCCGCTTGAAAAGGGCTTGAACATTGTCGGGGCCCACATCGACTCGCCGCGCCTGGATTTGAAGCAGCACCCGCTGTACGAAGCCGACGGACTCGCCTTCTTTGACACCCACTATTATGGCGGAATCAAAAAATACCAGTGGCTCGCGCTGCCGCTGGCGCTTTATGGCGTCGTGTGCCTGAAAGACGGCACGACAATCGACGTGTCGATTGGCGACCACGCCGAGGATCCGGTGCTGTGTATTACCGATCTTTTGCCGCATCTGGCGAAGGACCAAATGAAAAACAACGCCTCGGAATTTGTGGAAGGCGACAATTTGGATGTGATCGTCGGTTCCATTCCGGAAAGCGACGAGGAAAAAGACGCGGTCAAGAAAAACGTTCTCGCGCTGCTGAACCAAATGTATGGCATCGACGAGGAGGATTTCGTATCCGCCGAACTGGAAATCGTGCCGCATGGAAAAGCGCATTCCGCCGGACTGGATCGCTCAATGGTGCTTGGGTACGGACAGGACGACCGGGTTTGCGCCTACACGTCGCTGATCGCGATGCTTGAGCAGGACACGCTGGATCGCAGCGCGGCGGGTTTGTTCGTCGACAAGGAGGAAATCGGCAGCGTCGGCGCGACCGGCATGCAGTCCAGATTTTTTGAAAACATGATCGCGGAAATTTTGGAAGCCATGGGCGAGTATTCGGATTTGAAAGTCCGCCGCGCCCTCCAAAACTCGTACGCCTTAAGCAACGACGTGTGCGCGGCCCACGATCCGAACTATCCATCCGTTTCGAGCCCGCACGACAACATGGCGAAATTCGGACACGGCTTGTCGTTTGCCAAGTACACGGGCTCCCGCGGCAAAGGAGGTTCCAACGACGCGAATCCGGAATTCATCGCGAAGCTGAGAAAGATTTTCGAAGACGCTCATGTCGTTTGGCAAACGAGCGAGCTTGGCAAAGTCGACCAGGGCGGCGGCGGAACGATCGCCTATATTTTAGCGAACTACGGCATGCAGGTCATCGACTCGGGCGTCGCGCTGCAAAGCATGCATTCGCCATTCGAGCTGTCGAGCAAGGCCGATGTGTTTGAAGCGAAAAAAGCGTACAAAGCGTTTATCAAACACTGCAAATAAAAGAGAAGGAAGCGAGCGCAAATTCGCTTCTTTTTTTGTGAGCGCCTCAAACCGCAGTATAATCAAACAAGAAAGAAGGATGCGATCATGACAAACACCAACGATTTTTCCCGGGGAAGCGTTTCCCGGCACATCGTCGCCCTGGCCGGGCCGATGATTCTCGCCCAGTTCATCAATTTGCTTTATAACATGGTGGACCGGATTTATATCGGCCGTCTTGGCCGACACGCGACCGAGGCCATGTCCGCGTTGGGCGTGTGCCTGCCCGCCATCACGATCGGGATCGCGTTCGCCAATTTAGTCGGGATGGGCGGCTCGCCGCTTGTTTCCATCGCCCGCGGAAAAAAGGACCTCGATTTGGCGCGCCGTATTTTAGCCAACGCGCTAGTTTATTTGGTTTTTCTTTCCGTCTTGCTGATGGGAGGCGGGCTGTTGTTTTGCAAGCCGCTCTTGATTGGATTTGGGGCGAGCTCCTCGACGATCGCCTACGCCCAAACGTATTTATCCATTTACTTGCTGGGCACGCCGTTTGTCTTGATCGCGCTGGGCATGAACGCCTTTATCAACGCCCAGGGCTTCGCAAAAACCGGGATGATGACCGTCGTGATTGGCGCCATTCTCAACATTGTGCTGGATCCGATTCTCATTTTCGGCTGCGGGCTGGGCGTGGCGGGCGCCGCGATCGCGACGATTGTTTCGCAGGCGGTTTCCATGGCGTGGACTTTGCGCTTTTTGACGTCGTCTCGCTCCATCGTCCGGCTGGAATGGAACCGCCTTTCGGTCGATTTTTCGATCGTGGGCCAAATTACATCCTTGGGACTGGCCGGATTCATGATGTCGATGACCAACTCCATCGTCACAATCGTGTGCAACAACGTGCTCTTGCGGTGGGGAGGCGACTTGTACATCGCCGTGATGACCGTCATCAACTCGCTGCGAGAGCTCGCCTCGCTGCCCGGGCAAGGGTTCGCCAACGCCAGCCAGCCGGTTCTTGGATTCAACTACGGGGCGGGGTGCTATCGAAGAGTGCTGCAAGGCATTCGCAGCGTCACCTTGTTCACGTTGGGATCCATGTTTGTATTTTGGCTTTTGATTGTCGTTGGCGCGCACGGCTTGTTTCGAATCTTTACCGACGATCCGCAAGTGCTGGCGCATGGAGTCAGGGCGAGCCGGCTGTATTTTTTTGGCTTTTTCATGATGGCTTTTCAAATGAGCGGCCAGTCCGTGGCGATTGGGCTGGGGAAGTCAAAGCAGGCCATTTTCTTTTCGATTTTCCGCAAAGTCATCGTGGTCGTTCCCTTGACGTTTTTGCTTCCTTTTTGGCTGGGGGTCGACGGCGTGTTTGTGGCGGAGGCGATCTCGAATTTCGCGGGCGGCATCGCTTGCTATGGGACGATGCTGGCGACCATAGGGCGCGAATTGCAAAAAAAAGAAAAAAATCGAACGATTTAGGGCACTTTTTCTCTTTTTTGTCGTATATAAAGGTATGAGAATAAAAGAAATGGAACACATGCAGCGTCCCAGGGAAAAAGCCCTGCGCGACGGCATCGGCACGCTAAGCGACGCCGAACTCGCCGCTTTGATTTTATCGAGCGGCAACAAGCAGCGGACCGTGGATCAAATCGCCCACGATCTGGTCCGCCAGTCGAAAGGATTCAGCCGGCTGACCGACATGACGCTGGAAGAGCTCATGCAAATTGACGGGATCCGCGAGGCGAAAGGGCTGCAAATCGTGGCGGCTCTGGAGTTGAGCAAACGGGCGATGAAAGCGCGCTCCTACATGTTTTCCATCGAGAGCCCCGCCGACGTGGCGGTCTGGTTCGAGATGGAGTACGGCGTTTTAAAGCAGGAGCACTTTGTTTGCGTTTATTTGGATACGAAAGGAAAGATCATCACGCACAAAACGCTTTTCAAAGGCTCCCTGAACGCCTCGCTTGTCCATCCCAGAGAAATATTCAAGGAGGCTTTTTTGCAAAACGCGCACGCGATTTTGCTCGTGCACAATCATCCATCCAACGATGTCACCCCTTCGGAGGACGACCGCAAGACGACGACGCGCCTTTTGGAGGTCGCGGACACGATGGGCATTCAAATCATGGACCACATCATCGTTGGAAAAGACCGGTATTACTCTTTCAAACAACACGACGCTCTTCGTTGAATCTCTGGAAGGAACTCGTTATAATAAAGCCAAATGATTTGGGGGAAGAAATGAAAAAGTTGAATCGACTTCAAAGAATATTGGTGAGCGCGAACGCGTTTTTAATCGTTTTTGGTTGCCTGATGCTTGGCTTGCGCCAAAATACGATGACAAACCCGGGATACAGCGCGTGGACATACATCAAATACGGATTGATCGACTACCCGATGACTTCGCTGGGCAGCGCGATCTCCGATGTGGCCAACCTTTGGCACGTTTATGACGACAACGTCTATCTCAACGAGGAGCTCGCGATCCAGCGCAGCTACCAGACGATGTACCAGGACGAAAAAAATAAAAACCAGGAGCTGGAGGAAATGCTCGACATGCAAAACGATTTGCCGGACGCGACCCGCATCCACTGCGTCGTGCTTGAGCGCTCCATCCAAAACTGGAACCAGCTCTTCACGATTTCCGCCGGAAAAAACGAAGGCGTGAAGGAAAACATGCTCGTGGCGACTTCGCAAGGCGTCGTCGGCCTTGTGGAGCATGTCGAAACTGCGACCAGCACGGTGCGTCTGCTGACGTCGCCCAAGCTGCACAACGACATCGCGATCGAGATCCCGCTTGACGACGGAACAACGATCGAGGGCGTGATGCAGTCGTACGACAGCGCGAAAAAAGCGTACACTGTCAATTTGTTCGATCATGACGCTACGGTGACCAATGGCGCGCAAGTCGCGACGAGCGGCAAGGGCGGCAACTACCCGGGCGGCGTGTTTATCGGCACGGTGACGGACACGGTGATGAACGACGACGCGATCATTTCCACGATTTACGTCAAGCCGGTTTCCAACATGCAAAGCTTCAATTACGTGACTGTGATCGGGAACAAGAAATCATGAAAAAAACGCAAATCATCGTCATTGGATTTCTCGGTCTTGGATTGATCGACTCCTTGATCACGTTCGGATTTCCTATCGACTTCACGTATACGGCGTACAGCGTCATTCCGCATTTCACGTTCATTGGAACGCTCATTTATTTGCACGATAAGGAATGGCTGAACCGGGTGCTCATTGGCGCCTTGATTGGCGCGCTGTTCGACGCCTTGTTCGCGAACACGTTTTTGATCTATATGGTTCTTTTCGCCCTTGGCGCGTACTTGATCGGCTGTCTGCGGCCGTGGATGCGCACCGAGCCGCGGAAGTTTTGGATTTATTGGGCGTTCGCGTTTTTGTTCGACTTGCTTCCTTACGTGACGCTGCGCCTGTTTTCAAGCGGTTATCCTCGCTTTTTGACGTGGATGCTGCGCGTCGAGGCGGCGACGCTGGTTTTGGACGCGGCGACGATCTTGTTTTTGATGTACGCCGGGCAAGTGATGTCGCGCTTTTTCAAGATTCGCGATTTGCGCGAGCAAAAGAAAGTGCGCCAAAAAATCAAACGAGCAAAATTTTCCCGGAAATAAGCGTTTCCGGGATTTGTGCTACAATAGAGAAAATGATCGAAGGAGGATCAAACGTGAAAAAACTACTATTGATCGACGGGAACTCGATGCTGTTCCGGGCGTATTACGCCACGGCGTACACGAATCGAATGTCGACTTCCTCGGGCATTCCGACCAACGCCGTCTTTGGTTTTATCGTCATGATGCAAAAGGCGATGCAAATCATTCAGCCAGACGCGGTTCTTGTCGCCTGGGACGCCGGAAAGCCGACGTTTCGCCATAAAGAATACGAAGCGTACAAAGGGACGCGCAAGGAGCTGGACGAGGACTTGATCGCGCAAATGCCGCTCGTGCGTGAATATTTGGACGAGATCCACGTGACCCGCTACGAGCAGGAAGGTTTCGAAGCCGACGACATCATCGGCTCGGCGGCCAAAGGCAGTGCGGACATGGATACGACCATTTTGACAAGCGACCGGGATTTGCTGCAGCTCATCGACCCGACCACGAAAGTGCTGCTCATGAAAAAGGGATTGAGCGAAATGGATTTAATGGACGAAGAGGCGCTGCGGGAGGCTTACGACTTGAGTCCGGCGCAAATCATCGACTTCAAAGGGCTGATGGGCGATCCTTCCGACAACATTCCCGGAGTCAAAGGCGTCGGCGAAAAAACCGCCCTCAAGCTGCTTCACCAGTTCGGCACCGTGGAAGGCGTGTACGAGCATTTGGACGAAGTCAAAGGAAAGATGAAGGAAAAACTGGAAAACGGCAAGGAGATGGCTTTTTTATCGAAAGAGCTGGCGACCATTTACACCCAGATGGATTTGCCGTTTTCGCTCGCGGATCTCACGGTGGAATCCCACAGCGCCGCCGATTTTTATCAAAAATACGAAATGCGCTCGCTGATGAGCGAGGAGAAACCCCAGCCGGCGCGCCAATACGAGGTGGAAACGGTGGCTTCTCTGGACGCGATTCCGTTCGCGGACCCGGACAGCCTGCTGTTTTTCGCCGTCGCGAGCGACGAGCCGTTTTTAGAGCAGACGTTGTATGGCTTTTTGTTTCCGCAGCGTCAAAAAGCGTACTATTTGCCACTGGAAAACGCGTCCAGGGACGCGGCGTTTTTAAAAGCGCTTCAGGAAAACAAACAGCTGGAAACGTGGAACGCGAAAGCGATGATGCATTTGCTGGACCGGTACGGCTTTCCGGTGCCGACGTTTGCCGAGGACTACCATATCGCCAGCTTCCTGCTGTTTTCGCAGGCGACGAACATGGACTACTTGCTTGAGGCGCTGCAAGTGCAGCTTCCCGAGCCTTGGCGCGACTTAGGAAAAAAGAGCCTTGGCGGCTTCACGCAAGAGCGGATGGTGCCGGAGATCGCCGCGCTCGCGATGCAGATCGAGCAAAAAAAACTCGCGATTCTCGACCAGCTCGCGATCGAGGACATGCAGGATTTGTATCAAAACATCGAACTGCCGCTCATTCCTATTTTGTACGACATGGAGCGCACCGGCATCCATGTGGACGAGGAAAAGCTCGAGGCGCTGCGCCACGAATACCAGGACAAGATGGATGGACTGATGGAGCGGATCTACGGCTACGCGGGGCATGCGTTCAACATCGACTCGCCGAAGCAGCTGGCGGGGGTGTTGTTTGACGAGCTGCACTTAAAGACAGGCAAGAAGCGCTCGACGGCCGCCGACGTTTTGGAAAAGCTGCGGGACGCGCATCCGATTATCGACGACATTCTCGAATACAAAAAATACTCGAAAATCATGTCGACGTACATCCTGGGGCTGGCGCGCTACATCCATGGCGGAAAAATTTACACGACGTTTAACCAGACGATGACCCAGACGGGGCGCTTGTCCTCTTCCGATCCGAACCTGCAAAACATTTCTGTCAAAGACGAGGAAGGCAAGGAGATCCGGAAAGTGTTCGTCGCGCCGTCGGGCTACAAGCTCGTGTCGGCCGACTATTCGCAAATCGAGCTGCGGATGCTGGCGCACATGGCCGACGAATACAATATGATCGAGGCGTTTCAGGAAGGTGTGGACATTCACACGAAAACCGCGTCGCAGTTGTTTGGCGTCGCGCCTGACGAGGTGGACGACCACATGCGCCGGGTAGCCAAAACGGTCAACTTCGGTATCATATACGGCCAAACCGAGTTTGGTCTGGCGCAGACGCTGCGCATTTCCCGCGACGAGGCGCGCGCGTTTATGGCGGCCTACTTCGCGTCGTATCCGAACATTCGCCAGTACATGGACAAGACGATTGCCTTTTGCGAGGAACACGGCTTTGTGGAAACGATGATGCACCGCCGGCGGATGATTCCGGAAATCAACGACAAAAACTACATGACGCGCGAGTTTGGAAAGCGGGCGGCGATGAACGCGCCAATTCAAGGCAGCGCGGCGGATTTGATCAAAATCGCGATGATCAAGACGAGCGCGGCGCTGGCGAAGCAGGGCTTTGAGGCGAAAATGCTTCTCCAGATCCACGACGAGCTTATTTTTCTCGTGCCCGACGACGAAGTGGACGCGATTCTTGAACTGGTTCGTACGACGATGGACGAGGCGATGGCGCTTAACGTGCCGCTTAAGGCGTCGATCGAATATGGCCAAAACTGGTACGAGGCCAAATAATGCCGGAAGCACCAGAAGTTCAAACCGTCCTCTCGACGCTTGAAACCCAAATCGGGCAGGCGAGAATTGTCAAGGCGGAACTGTTTCACGACAAGCTGGCCGACAACATGGACGCCCGCCAGTTCGAGGCCGCGCTTGTGAACCAGCGCATCGAGCGGTTTTTCCGGCTCGGAAAATACCTTGGTTTTGAAACGCAGGATTACGACTGGATCGTGCATTTGCGCATGGAAGGAAAGTTTTATCTTTTTGACGCCTATCCAAACCCGAAGGACAAGCACATTCACGCGATTTTCACGTTGAGCGACGGCCGGTATTTGTGCTATCACGACACGCGCAAGTTCGGGCGCATGTATTTGTATCCCAAAACAGGCTCCATCGCCAGTCTGCCGTGTTTCGCGCGCGTCGGCGTCGATTTTCAGGACGCGACAGGACGTCATTTGTACGAAAAGACGCGGGGATGCCGGCGCGACATCAAAAGCGTTTTGCTCGATCAGTCGGTCATTGCCGGGATCGGCAACATTTACGCCGACGAGATTTTGTTCGCGGCCCGGATTGATCCGCGCAGCGTCGCCGGGCACTTGAACGAGGCGGACTGCGAGGCGATCGTGGCGCAAACGAAACGAATTTTAAACGGGGCCATCAAGGCGGGCGGCACGACGATTCGCTCCTACACGTCCTCTTTGGGCGTGACGGGCCGGTTTCAACTGGAATTAAAAGCGCATAGGCGGGAAGGAGAGGAGTGTTCGCAATGCCAGGATCCAATCGAGAAAATCAAATGGAAAGGGCGGAGCACGTATTTTTGCCCGCGTTGCCAGGTCAGAAAATAATCGCGATTACCGGAACGATCGGCTCGGGGAAAAGCACGGTCGCCAAAATTTTGGCTTCGCGCTATCCGGTCATCGACTGCGACCGGGTGAACGCCGAGCTGCTTTTGCCAGGCAGTCGGGCTTACGACGCGCTGCGCGCGCTTCCTTTTGTCAAAGTGGACGACCAGGGACAAATCGACAAGCCGGCGATGGCGAAGGCGATTTTTGGCGACGCAAGCAAAAAGGCCGCGGTCGAAGGCATTCTCCATCCGCGCATTTTCGAGCGGGTGCAGGCGTGGATCTTGGAGCAGCAAGCGCCGGTCGTGTTTGTGGAAATGCCGGTTTTGTTTGAGATCGGCGCCGAATGCCGGTTCAAGACGATTTGGTGCGTCACGTGCGATGAAGACGTCGCGTTGCAGCGTCTGATGGAGCAACGGCATTTTTCCAGGGAGGACGCGAAGGCGCGCATCGCCAGCCAGTGGGATGCGCGAAAGAAAAAAGCGGGAAGCACGGTCGTCATTGACAATTCGGCATCGCGTCAAGCGCTCCAGACGAAAGTGGCGGCGCTGATGGAAAGGTTGGAGGCAAGTGAAAAAAGGGAAAATTGAAATCGACACGCAAGGAACGTTCGCGCAAGACTGGGAAGATGTGCTGACGCTGCTGTACCGTCCCTTGATTACCGACCGCTCGTTTACGTTGTACCATTTGCTGCGGGCGATGCGGGGAAAAACGCTCGACATGGAGGAAATGCTTCGCTTGTGCGGCTTCAGTGAAAAACGGCTGGAATCCGCCCGGCAGACGCTCGAGGAGTTCCGGCTGCTGAAAACGTATCAGAAAGCGGCGTCGCGCGAGTATTTGGTCGTGTTGTTTCCGCCGCTGGAAGCGTACGACTTTTTAAAAGACAACACGTTTGGCCGGCTTTTTGTCGCCCAAATGGGCTCGAAGTCTTACGACGCCTTGAAACTGCATTTTGCTTCCAGAAACATCGACACGCAGGGGATGGTCGAAATTACCAAGCCGTTCGACAGCGCGCGGCTTCAAAACTGGAACGACGACCAGGAGGCGATCATGGCGAGCCTGCGTCCTGGCGAGAAGACGGGAGGCTTTGAGCGCTCGTTTGACTTCGAAACGTTTTTCGTGCAAATGGACCGGGTGTTTCCGCCGCGGTTTAGGACGCGCAAAAACCTCGACTTGATTGCCTCGCTCGCTTCGATTTACGGCATTGGCGCCGAAGAGATGAAAAAGTACGTGAACCGGGCGTGCAATCCATACACCCACGCGTTTTCTCCGGAAAAGCTGGAACGTCTTGTCCACGCGACGTTGAAAAAACCGGTGGCGGCGCCGGAGGATCCGTATCAGATGGATCCGATGCATTTCTTTCAAATGCGCCAAAGCGCGCCGATGGCCCGCGCCGACGAGAGTCTTATCCGCGATTTGAGTGAAAAATACGGATTCTCCAATGAGGTCGTCAACTTGCTTGTGGAATATTTGCTTGACGTGACCGGACAAAAATTCCAGCGCGCCTATGTGGAAAAGGTGGCGGCGGCCTGGAACCGGCTCAAAATCACGACGAGGGAGCAAGCCCAAAAACAAATCGAGGCCGAGCGCAGCGGCATGAACGCGGCCAAGACGCCGGGCGTGAGCACGGGTCTGCCGGAGTGGTACGACTACAAGCCGAACACGCCGGTGAGCGAGGAGCTATTAGCCAAAGCGCTGGCTCGCCAAAAGAAAGCAGCGGGGAAATAAGCGATGAAAGATTTTCAAATCAAACTGGATCCGGCGCAGCAGGCGCGCCGCTTTGAGCAAATCCAGAAGCTAAAGGAAAACAAGCTTGTCGTCGACTTCATGCGTCGAAACCATCTGCCGATGGAAGTGCTGGAAAAGCATTCCTCCCAGTTTTTATCGTGGGTCGAACGGGTGGCGAAATGCCAGGGGTGTCTGGGGCTGCGGTATTGCCGCCAGCCTTTGAAGGGGCGGCTGCAAATGCTTGACGTGGATGCCGAAGGATATTTGACGGACGTGTACAAGGCGTGCCGCTACGAGCAGGATGAGGAAAAGCAGCTCGCGCACCGGCGCAACTATAAAATTTTCGATGGCTCCTACGCCGATCTTCTTCTTGATGAAAACTCCATCCATCTTGGACAGGAATCAAACGAATACACGGAAGTGTTTGTGGCGATGACCGATTACGAAACGGAGAAAGGCATGTATTTATACGGCCAGCCCGGAACGGGAAAAACGTATTTGTCGCGCGTGGCTGCCAACCACTACGCCAAAGCCGGGCAGACAGTGTGCTTTGTGAACATGCCGCAGTGCATCCAGTCGCTTAAGCAAAACATGACGGACAGCCGGTTTCGCGTGACGATGCTGTCGCGGATGAAGTTTTGCGACGTGTTGTTTTTAGACGATATCGGTTCGGAAAGCATTAGTGCCTGGACGCGGGACGAGATCCTATTTCCGATTTTGGAGTATCGGATGAACAACCGGCTCAAGACGTATTTCACGTCGAATTACACGCTTGAGGAATTGAAAAAGCAGTACGCGAAAGTGCGGGAGGAAAGCGCCGAAGTGGCTTCGATGCGGATCCTGGAGCGGATCCGCTCGCTGGCGGTTCCTTGCGGACTGTACGGACCTTCCAGACGGTAAACGTCTTGTTTCTGAAAAAAATGAGCGTTTTCATTTTCTTCTTTTCAAATGATTTGGAATGGAGTAAAATATTGATGACGATAAAGAATTTACTAAAGGAGGAAATAGTATAATGTTAGTATCGGCTACTGAAATGATCAACAAGGCTCACGAAGGGCATTACGCGATCGCTCAATTCAACATCAATAACATGGAGTGGATCAAGGCGATCCTGCTTGGCTGCGAAGCAAAAAAATCTCCAGTGATCTTGGGTGTTTCGGAAGGTGCCGCAAAATATATGTGCGGTTACAAAAACGCGGTTGACATGGTGAAAAACATCATGGACTTCTACGGCATCACCGTTCCGGTTGCGATCCATCTTGATCATGGTACATACGAAGGCGCGAAAAAAGCCATCGAAGCCGGATTCACTTCGGTTATGTTCGACGGTTCGCATTTCCCAATCGAAGAGAACATTGAAAAATCGAAAGAACTGATCGAGCTCGCTCATTCCAAAGGCATCTCGATCGAGTGCGAAGTCGGCGGTATCGGCGGTGAAGAAGACGGTGTCATCTCGAATGGCGAAGTGGCTTCCCCTGAAGAATGCGCGGAAATCGCCGGTCTTGGCGTGGACTTCCTGGCTGCCGGCATCGGTAACATCCATGGAAAATATCCAGCGGACTGGAAAGGTTTGAACTTCGAGGTTTTGGAAGAGATCCAAAACAAGACAGACGGAAAACCACTCGTTCTCCACGGCGGAAGCGGTATCCCGCAGGAAATGGTGAAAAAAGCCATCACGTTGGGTGTTTCGAAAGTCAACGTCAACACCGAATGCCAGATCGTATTCGCTGACGCGACGAAGAAATACATCGAAGACGGCGGCATCGACAAACCAAAAGGATACGATCCTCGTAAACTGCTTAAACCAGGCGCTGACGCGATCCAGGGTCTTGTAGAAGACTACGTAGTCAACTTCTTCGGTTCGGCAGACAAAGCGTAAATCAAACAACGGATGAAAAGGTGGGCGACCACCTTTTTTTTACAGGAGGAAAATATGAAACCAACGACAATTGACGATTTATACACGTATTCGTTTTTAGGCAATTTAAAAAGCCGGGACCAGACGGCGATCTTTGTGAAAGCTGTCGCCAACGAAACCGACAACACGTACGACCAGGTTTTATACCAATGGAAAAACGGAACGGTCCGGCCACTGACTTCGTTTGGCCAGGAATCCAATTTCGCTTTTCTTGACGACGACACGATCGTCTTTTGCGGCAACCGGAAAAAGCGGGAAGGAAAAACGTCTATTTATGAGTTGTCCCTTCAAGGCGGCGAAGCGCAAGAAATCGCGACGCTTGACTTTGACAACGCGCAAATCGCGGGCTGTCTGGGCGATGGAACGCTCGTTTTGCTTATTCGCGAAGACGGGCAATCCAACGAAACCGATTATGAGGTGTTCGACGAGATTCCGTTTTATGTCAATGGCGCGGGCATCACGAATAAAAAACGCGCCCATCTTTATTTGTGGAAGGAAGGCGAGCTGACGTCGTTGACCAGCCCGCTCTTCGACGCGGCGATGGTCAAGGTCGCCAACGATCAAATCTATGTGGTTGGAGAGGAATGGAAGCGAAAGAGCTCGCTTATGCCCGCCTTGTTTCAGGTGGATCCAAGCCAAAGCGCATGGACGACTTTGATTGAAGCCGAAACGCTGTCCATTCAGGACTTCGCTCCGGCAAAAGATGGCGTGTATGTGTTTGGCAGCGATTGCGTCCGGTTTGGATTGAACGAGAATCCCGATCTTTACCGGGTCGGAAAAGACCAGCCGCTGCAAAAGCTGGGCGAATGGGGACTTTGCGTTGGTAACACGGTGGGAACGGATTGCGCGTGCGTAGGCGGAAACGCCTTGCTCGTTCATGAAAACGCGCTGTATTTCACGACGACGGTCGAGGATCACGTCGAATTGTATCGCTTTACGGACCGTTTTGAGCGGATCTTCGTCATGGAGGGAACGATCCAGGCGTTTACGTTTGTCGATGGCGAGCTGCTGCTCATTGGCGCCAAAACGGCAAGTCTGCAAGAATTGTACGCGGTGCGCGATGGCGGGTTGCGCGCTTGCACGACGTTTAACGACGAGGCCGAACGCTGGGTGGCTGTGCCGCAGCCGGTGGAATACGCTGGCTTTGATGGCGGCCGGATGACCGGGTATGTGCTGTATCCAAAAGACTTCGATCCAAACAAGACGTATCCGGGTATTTTGGATATCCACGGCGGACCGAAAACGGTGTATGGCACGGTGTTTTACCATGAAATGCAGCTGTGGGCTTCCGAGGGGTATTTCGTGTTTTACGCCAACCCGCACGGTTCGGATGGCGCCAGCAACGAGTTCGCCGACATTCGCGGCAAATACGGCACGATCGACTACGACGATTTGATGCGTTTTGTCGATCAGGTTCTCACCGACATTCCCCAGCTGGACGCCAGCCGGCTTGGCGTGACGGGCGGCAGCTATGGCGGCTTTATGACGAACTGGATCATCGGGCACACCAACCGTTTCCGGGCGGCGGCATCCCAGCGCAGCATTTCCAACTGGATCTCGTTTTCGCAAACGAGCGACATTGGTCCGTATTTCACGGCCGACCAGCAAGGCGCGACAATGGATGGCGACGTGGAAAAGCTGTGGTTCCACTCGCCGTTGAAATACGCCAAAAACGTGACGACGCCAACGCTGTTCATCCATTCGGACGAGGACTACCGCTGTCCGCTGTCGGAAGGCGTTCAAATGCTCAACGCGCTGCTGGATCGCGACATCGAGGCGCGCATGTGCGTGTTCCATGGGGAAAACCACGACTTGTCGCGTTCAGGAAAACCGCAGCACCGTGTACGGCGGTTAACGGAAATCACGAACTGGATGAATGATCATTTAAAGTGATCTGGCAAAGAATGACATTTTTTAAGTAGCGGGAAACGGGCTTATAGTTTATAATGGTTTGGAATTAGGAGGAAAAACGATGGAAGAAGTGATCAAAATCGAAGGTGGTCATCGTTTACACGGGACAGTTCGCATCAGTGGTTCGAAGAACTCGACTGTGGCTCTCATTCCAGCCTGTGTTCTCGGGAACGCGCCGGTTACCATTTACGGGGTGCCGAACATTTCCGACGTTCGCTCTTTGACGGTGCTGCTGCGGGAACTCAATGTGGAAGTGAAACAAATTGATGAAGAAACATTATATATAGATCCAACGAATATGGAAAACATTCCGATGGTTTCCAACGCGGTATCCAAGCTGCGAGCCAGCTATTATTTCATGGGCGCGCTGCTTGGAAAATACGGGCACGCCCAAATCAAGATGCCGGGCGGGTGCTATTTGGGGCCGCGGCCAATCGACTTGCATTTGAAAGGATTCGAAGCGCTGGGCGCGACGATCACGTACGAGCACGGATGCTATATCCTGCACGCGGACGAGCTTGTCGGCAGCCGGATCTTCCTGGACATTTCCAGCGTCGGCGCGACGATCAACATCATGATGGCGGCCGTGTACGCCAAAGGACGCACGGTCATTGAAAACGCGGCGCGCGAGCCGGAAATTATCGACATCGCGACGCTGCTCAACAAAATGGGCGCCAAGATCCATGGCATGGGAACGAGCACGCTCGTCATCGACGGGGTGCAGGAGCTGAAAGGCTGCTCGCACGAAATCATCCCGGACCGGATCGAAGCGGCGACGTACATCATCATGGCCGCGGCGATGGCGGACGACATGGTTATCGAAAACATCATCCCGCAGCACATCGAAGCCATTTTGATGAAGCTCGAGGAAATCGGCATTCAAATGAAAGTCGGACCGGATTTCGTCGAAATCTTTGGCTCCGACAAGGAACTGCGACCAACCGAGATCCTGACCAAGCCGTACCCGGGCTTCGCGACCGATGTCCAGCAACCGTTCACGACGCTGCTGACGCAAGCCAAAGGGCAGTCGATTGTGACGGAAACCATTTACACGGAGCGTTTCAAGCACTGCAACGAATTGAATAAAATGGGCGCCGACATCGACGTCCGCATTCCAAACGGCTTCATTAACGGACCGACCCGCCTGTCGGGCACCAGCGTGGTCGCGACCGACCTGCGTTGCGGCGCGGCGCTTGTCGTAGCCGGACTCATGGCCGATGGTATCACCGAGATCCACGACGTGTACCACATCGACCGGGGATACGACCATTTGGATGAAAAGCTGCGCTCGTTGGGTGCGGTGTTCTGGCGCGAAATCGTTGAATAGCAATCACAACCGTCTTCGGGCGGTTTTTTTTTCGAAAATCTTTCGAATTTTCAACCCCAAAACAAAAGATTTCTTTGCGACGATGGAAGAAAAGGAGGAAGATCTTATGGAACAGGAACCTGCGATTCTCGTTGTCGACGACGCGCAAGATATTTGCGATTTGATTGAATACAGCCTGAAACAGGCAGGATACCGGCATGTTGACACCGCTTCAAGCGGACAGGAGGCCGTCGCGTTGTGCCGGGAATGCGCGCCCGCTCTGATCGTGCCCGATCTTGTTTTTGTCGGCCCGCGGCAAGGAAGTCGACAAGCTGATTGGCTTCGCCCTCGGTGCCGACGACTACATCACCAAGCCGTTCAGTCCCCGCGAGCTCGTGTGCCGCGTCAAGGCGCAGCTGCGGCGCGCCGGTTTGCCACAAACCACGATAAGGCGCGTGCAGGTCGGAGCCCTCGTTTTATTTTTGGACGAATGCCGCGTCGAAAAAGACGGACGGCCCGTCGAACTCACAAGTGTCGAGTTTCAAATTTTGGCGCTGCTCGCCAGCCATCCCAATCAAATCCTGAGCCGGGAACAAATTTTCGAACGCGTCTGGAAAGAGGAGAGCGCCGGCTGCGACAACACGATCATGGTGCACATTCGCCATTTGCGCCAGAAACTGGAAGACGATCCGTCCGCGCCCCGCTGGATCGTCACGAAAAAGGGATTAGGCTACAAACTGGTGGATCCGGATGCGATGCCGTAAAGAAAAAAAGCGGAAAGGCTGGCGCTGGCTGCTCTTGTTTCCCGTCGTGATAGGACTGGCCGGCGTTTTTTTGTTTTACTTCGTGTTCGCCATTCCCTCGTCCGAAGGCATGAGCCTCGCTTCGTGGCCGGCGCGCTTTACCGAAAATTTCGCGCTCTTTCTGGAAACCAAAGACAGCGAAATCGTTTTGACGCCGGCCGGGAAAAATCAAATCGAAACATACGGTTTGTGGGCGCAAGTGCTCGATAAAAACAACACGGAGATCCTTTCCGTAAACAAACCTTCCTCGCTTACAGCGCATTACACAAGCGCGCAGCTTCCGATCCAGATCGCCTCAAGCGTCATTCCGTACGACTGGACGTTCGCCCGGCTTGCCCTTTGCGCCTTTGGCCTCGCGACGCTTGTGCTTTGCGCGCTGATCGCCTTTACATTGTGGCTGTCGGTCCGGGTGGAAAATCCGTATGTGACTTTACTTGTGCTGGCGGGCTGCTTGTTCATTCCGGCGTTTATCGCGCCTACGGGCGCGACCGGTCTGTTCAACAAGGTGTTGTTTTTGACGCCGTACCGGGCGCTGAATATGGAAATCGGGAAGTACGTCACGTATTCGATGGGAAAGTTCGTATGCGATCTGGCGACGACGCGCGCTCTTGTCAGCCTGCTTGCGCTTGTTTTGGGCGTGGCGGGCGCCAAACGGGCATGGCGCGCGCGTGAATGATGAATACGCTTTCTTTTGTTCCTTGCGTACATTTTTTTGAAGCCGTATAATAAAAGAAAAAATGAAAAGCAGGTACTGGGAACAACGATATGATACGAGTAGCGATTTTAGAATATGAAAAAGAATCAAAGGAAATCATCTTTCAGTTTGGAAAGATTTTTCGGCATACGGACTGGATGTTCCGCCATTTCTGGAAGGCGAGCGAGCTGGCGAAAGCGATGAAGGAGGAGGACTATCAAATTTTCGTGTTTGACGAAATGTTCAAAACACCGCGTCTGGAAAGCGTGTTTGTGCACGACAACCCAAACGCGTTGTTTGTGTATGTGTGCGAGGATCCCGACGCCGTGCGCGGCAGCGACGGCCGGGAGCGGATGCTTTACGTGCGCAAGGAAACTCTCGTCAAGGATTTGGAGGATTTGTCTTCGACCATCCAAAAACAAAGCCGTCAAAGCGAAGTGTACGCCCTGGCGTATAACGGGGTGCACGTCAACTTGCCATACGAAACGATTTACTATTTGGAAAAAGAGGAGAAAATGGTCATTTTCCACACGACAAAAGGGGAGTTTCAAAAACGCATCAACATGTCGGATCTGGAATCCGAATTCGCGCCCTACGGGTTTTTGCGGGTCCACGTGTCGTATTTGGTGAACGCCAAGCACATCGCCTCGTGGCACAAGGACGAGGTGGAGCTTGTGAACGCGGCGAGGATCCCGCTTTCCAGAGCGCAAAAGAAAAAAATCCTGCACGCCCGCAAAGACAAAGGGTAGGCAAAGAAAAAGGCACGGGATTTTCATCCTGCGCCTTTTTCTTATAAGGTGCGCAACGCGTCGACCAATTCGGTTTTCGCGGTGGCTTTCTCGTCTTTTTTCTTAATGATCTTCGCCGGACAGCCCGCGACGACCACGTTTTCCGGCACGTCCTCCACAACAACCGCGCCCGCGGCGACCACGGAATTTTTTCCAACGCGCACGCCTTCAATGAGAACGGCGTTGGCCCCGATCAGGACGTTGTCCTCCACGATAACTGGTGTCGCGCTCGCCGGCTCGATGACGCCAGCCAGCACCGCGCCCGCGCCAATATGGCAATGGCGGCCCACCGTCGCGCGTCCGCCCAAAATCGCGCCCATGTCGATCATCGTGCCTTCGCCCACGATCGCTCCGATATTCAGGATGGCGCCCATCATGATGACCGCGTTGTCGCCAATCGTCACCTGGTCGCGGATCAGCGCCCCAGGCTCGATGCGGGCCTTGATGTTTTTCGTATCCAGCATGGGCACCGCGGAGTTGCGCGCCACGGTTTCGATGTAGTAGTCTTCCACGGAAAGCAGGTGCGAGCGCAAAACCGGCTCGATGTCTTCCCAGTCGCCAATGACGATGTCGCCAAAGCGCTTCGTGTTGGGGAACACGATGTCCTTGTCGCATTTGATATACAATTTGACGGGTGTTTTCTTTTTTGAAGTTTGAATGAATTTGATAATTTCCTGTGCGTCCATGTTGTCCTCCTACCGCAATAAATCGTCCATCGTGTACAAGCCGGGCTGTTGGTCCGTCAAAAACCGGGCGGCTTTCAAAGCGCCGTTCACAAAGATCATCCGGCTTGTCGCGGTGTGTTTGATCTCGATGGTTTCGTCCTCGCCAAAAAAGTCGACTTCGTGAATGCCGGCAATCGTGCCGCCCCGCAAAGCGTGGACGCCGATTTCCTTGCCGCGTTTGCCCACGACGCCTTCCCGGGCGTACACGCGCTCAAACTCGCCGTCTGGATCCATCGCCTCAAGTAAAGCGAGAGCCGTGCCGCTTGGCGCGTCCGCTTTTTGATTGTGGTGCGTTTCGACCAACTCCATGTCGAACCCGTCTTTTAAAAGTGGGGTGATCGTTTTCAAAAGCTTTTGGAACACCGCGACGCCATACGAGTAATTGGCGGAATAAAAAACCGGCTGGCGTGCGGCCTGCTGCGCAAGACGCTGTTTTTGGGCCTCGGAAAGCGCGGTCGTTCCTTCCACGAGCGCGATGTTCGTCCCTTCGATTTCATCGAGGATCCAGTCCAGATTGTCCGGATGGGAAAAATCGAGAATCACGTCGATTTCCTCTTTGTGGTCCAAAAGAAGGGCGGGATCGAGAACGTCGCAGCAGCCAAGGCTATGCATGCCGAACGAATCGGCGTGCGCGCTCAGCAGCTGTCCCATCCGTCCTTTGCCGACGACGAGCGCCTTCATAGCAAACCGGCCTCCTCGAGCCGCTGCTTCATGAGCTCTTTGTGCGCTTCGCTCATTTGGGTCAAAGGCAGGCGATAGCCGCCGATTTGCATGCCCATCTGGTTCATCGCCTCTTTGACCGGAATCGGATTGACTTCCACGAACAAGGCGTGAATCAAATCCAAATACTGGTGCTGGATCGCAAGCGCCTTTTTCGCGTCGCCGTCCAAATAGGCGTGGACCATTTCGTGCGTTTCGTTTGGCAACACGTTGGCGAGAACGGAAATGACGCCGCTGGAGCCAAGGGACATCATCGGAACGATGATGTCGTCGTTGCCCGAATACATGACGAAATCGTCATGGAGGTATTTGGAAATGTTCATCGCGTAGGACAGGTTTCCGCTCGCTTCCTTGATGCCTTTGATGTTGGGGTGCTGGCTGAGAACCGCCACGGCGTGTTCGGAAATCGAGCAGCCGGTCCGGCCGGGAATGTTGTAGAGGATGATCGGAATGTGGACGGCGTCGGCCACGGTTTTGAAGTGCTGAATCATGCCTTCCTCGTTTGTTTTATTGTAGTAGGGGGAAATGAGCAGCAGCTGATCCGCGCCCATCTTTTCATAGTCGATGCTTTTTTTGAGCATGGTGTTCGTGTTGTTGCTGCCGGCGCCGACAATGACCGGCACGCGTTTGGCGACCGTTTCAATAACGCACTGCACGACGCTGTCGTCTTCTTCGTGCGTCATCGTCGAGCTTTCGCCCGTCGTCCCCAAAACGAGGATTCCGTCGGTCTGGTTGGCGACATGCCACTCCACCAGCTCTTTGAGCTTCTCAAAATTCACGCTTCCGTCTTCGTGGAACGGCGTCACGAGCGCGACGATCGAACCTTTGATCATTTCAGTCATCATAATACTCTCCTTTGGCGATTTTTTTCGCCGGGCCTTGCATGACGATCGTGTCGTCGGCAAGGATCTGGATATCCAGAGCGCCTTTTTTCATCAACACGTGAAGGGAAGGCGCGCACCCTTTTTCGCGGTGCGCCACATACGCGCTGGCGCAAACACCCGTGCCGCACGCCAGCGTGACTCCGCAGCCCCGCTCGTACGTTTGCACCTTGATCGTTTTGTCGTCGACGATCTGGACGAAGTTCACGTTGGTTTGCGCGTGGAACAGGGGATGCTCACACAACGCCCGCCCGATGGATTCGATATCCATGAACGCGTCCTCGACGAAAACGACCGTGTGGATCGTGGACATGAACAATGTGTACAGCCGCAAGCCAAGCACTTCGACATCCCAGATGGGCGCCTCGATGCCGCACAACGCGATTTCAAACTGCGGCTTTTGCATGTCGACCCGAAACCGGCCATTCGGCAAGGCGTCGACTGTTTTCGTGCCCGCCAGCGTGACCACGTCGAACCGGTCGGTCTCGACGATGCCATCGTCTTTGCAAAAAAGAGAAAAACAGCGGATGCCGTTGCCGCACATCGGGGCGCGCGAGCCATCCTGGTTGTAGTAGATCATCTCCAGCGGATCGGTCCTGACGACAATCAAGCCATCGGCCCCCACGCCGCAGTGCCTGTCGCACATCGCCACGGCCAGCGCGGACGCGTCGGCCCCGATTACATCGGCTTCTCGCACGAGAACGAAGTCGTTGCCACAGCCGTGGTATTTGGAAAACGGGATTTTCATAACGCGTCCCCCGCATCCCTGGCGACAAGATCCTCCAGCGTCTGCCGGCGCACGACAAGCGACGAGCGGCCGTCTTTGACGAACACGACAGCGGGGATTCGCAGCAAGTTGTAGTTGGATGCCATCGAATAGCCGTAGGCGCCCGTCGTATACACAACCAAAATATCGTCGGTTTCGATGGGTGGCAGCGCGGCGTTTTCGATGACGATGTCGCCCGACTCGCAGCATTTGCCCGCGATGCAGTAGGTTTCAGTTTTTTCCTCGTTCATTTTTTCCGCCGCCTCGGCGCGGTACTTGGCTTGATACAAAGCGGGACGGATGTTGTCGCTCATGCCGCCATCCACAAAGACATAGCGTTTGTGGGGCGTCGTTTTCGTGTAGCCGGCCCGATACAGCGTGTAGCCCGCTTCCGCGACAATGCTTCGACCCGGCTCGATGAGGATGCGCTCCAGCCCGAGATCGTATTCGTCGTCGATGGCCGCGCACTGTTCCAAAATGAACGGGCCGACTTCCTTTACGGGAATCGGGGCGTCCTCACTTGTGTACGTGGCTGCGAATCCGCCGCCCAAATCAAGAATCGGGAAGACGCGACCTGTTTTTTGTTTCATGCCGGCTAGAAAGCGGCCCATCGTCTCGATTTCGGCTTTGAATGCGTTGCGGTCGAAAATTTGCGAACCAATGTGGGCGTGAAAGCCCTGGAAGCGCAAGTTCGGATTCGCTTCGACGCAGTCGATAATGGCCGCGATCGCGTCCGTCTCGTCTTTGAGCACGCCGAATTTGGAGTCGACATGCGCCGTGACGATGTATTCATGCGTGTGGGCTTCCACGCCGGGGTTGACGCGAAGCAGCACGGTCGTCGGCTTGGAAACCGGCAGCGACGCCAGACGTCTGGCTTCCTGCGCGTTGTCGACGATAATCGTCCCAACGCCATACTCGAGGGCAGCTTTCAGCTCGTCCAGGGTTTTGTTGTTGCCATGAAACACGATCCGCTCCATTGGAAAGCCGGCTTGTCTGGCGACGTAGAGCTCCTCGCCCGAGACGACGTCGAGGTCAATGCCGTAGCGGTCGGCCAGACGCGCCATCGCGGTGCAAAGAAACGCCTTGGAGGCGTAGACGATCGTCGTTTTGAACCGGTCGGAGCGAAAGGAGCGGATGAATTGCTCCAGTTTGTTTTCAAGGACGCCCTGGTCATAGACGTAAAGGGGGGTGCCGTATTGATCGGCGAGATCCTGGGCGCGGACGCCGCCGATGTACAAGGCGTTGTTTTTGATTTCTTCCATATCGTTCTCTTTCTCCTTCGAAAAAGCCAGCAGGCGCGAATCCTACTGGCATAAAGTAAATGACTATGACAATAAGATAGCACTCCTACCGGGGTAGACAGTCCAGCGGATGTTTTCCGCTGGCCCACCGCGCCGCCACGCCTGGCTTCGCAGTTCGGCAAAATCGCTCCCATCGCCTTTCAAACGCACGCCTGCTCAAGGGGATGGAGTCTTTTTTGCGCCTCTATCATTGGTATGATTTTAGCACACCGCCGTATGAAATCCAAGCGCATATTTTCAGAAAAGAATTGAAAATGTTTGGGTCCGGATAGAAACTGGCAAAAAGAATGTGATAGTATGGAACCGTGAAATTGCGAAAGGAAAAAACAAATGCTGGAAACTGTGAAAAAATATCGGCGGGATCTTCACCGGATCCCGGAACTGGAGCTGGATTTGCCGCTCACGTGCAAATACGTCACCAGGCAGCTGCGCGGCCTGCACTGCCAAATCGAGCATCCGATTGAATCAAGCGTGGTCGCTTTTTTCGACGCCAAAAAGGAAAAGACGATCGCGTTTCGCTCCGACATGGACGCGCTGCCGGTCGAGGAAAAGACGGATGTCGAATTCAAGAGCCGGTTCGAGGGCCGCATGCACGCGTGCGGACATGACGGCCACATGGCGATGCTGCTTGGCTTCGCTTGCCAACTGGATACTTTTTTCGAGGATCTGGACTACAATGTCCTGCTGATTTTTCAGCCGGGCGAGGAAAGTCCGGGCGGCGCGAATCTGCTTTGCGAAAGCGGCCTTTTGGAGCGGTACCGGGTCGCGTGCGTGTTCGGGACCCATTTGTGGCCGATGATCCCGGAAGGGCAAGTGGCGACGCGCGTCAACGAGCTCATGGCCAGATCCAGTGAGGTGAATGTCACGATCGAAGGAAAATCGAGCCATGTCGCCAAATACAAAGACGGGCTGGACGCCATGGAGGCCGGCGCGAGATATTTGCTGAAGTGCTATGAAATGGAAAAGATGTATCATCCCGACATTTACCGCCTGCTGCGCTTTGGAAAGATGGAGAGCGGAAACGTGCGCAACGTCGTGGCGTCCCGCGCGCGTCTGGAAGGCACGCTACGCGCGTTCCAGGACGATATTTACTGGGATTTGCGAAAAAACATGCACCATATCGCCGCGTATATCGAACGCAAATGCCAGGTCAAGATCGAGCTCGAGTTTTCCCTTGGCTACCCGGCCGTCATGAACGACCCGGATCTGGTCAAGCAGGTCATAGACATCGAGCGTTCGGTCCATTTGCTTCCCGAACCGGAAATGATTAGCGAGGATTTTGCCTACTATCAGCAGGAAGTGCCGGGCGTCTTCTTCTTTTTAGGAACGGGGACGGGCATTCCGCTGCACAACGCCTGCTTTGATTTCGACGAGAAAATCCTGCTGAAAGGCATCGACTTGTATACGAAAATCGTGAAAGAACTCCGGCTTTAAATTATGAAAGCGCTTCGATTTCGTCTATAATACAAATAGATGAAAAGAAGGAGAAAAAGAGAATGATTCAAAAAGTTGTGGTGGCTGGCGGAGGGGTTCTCGGCAGCCAGATCGCGTTTCAAAGCGCGTTCAAAGGAAAAGACGTGACGGTATGGCTTCGCAGCCCGGCCTCGATTGAGCGGGCGCGGCCCAAATTCGAACGGCTGCAGGCGGTTTATCTTTCCACGCTGGAGGCGCTGCGTCCGCTTTGCGGCAGCGAATCCGCGTATCCGCGCGGGCTGGTGGATGGCTTGCGCGATTTGCGGACGGAAGAGATCGACGCTTTGCAGGCGCGCGTTCAAAAGGCGGCCGAAAGCATTCGTTTCGAGCTGGATTTGGAGCGCGCCGTGCGGGACGCCGATTTGATCGTAGAATCCGTGGCGGAAGATCCGCGCTCCAAGCAGGCGTTTTACGAAAGCCTCCAGCTTTTTTTGAAGGAGGACGCGATCGTGGCGACGAATTCGTCGACGATGCTTCCCAGCGCGTTTGCCGAGGGCATGCGCGATCCGAGCCGGTATTTGGCTTTGCATTTTGCCAACTCGATTTGGCAAAACAACACCGCGGAAGTCATGGGGCACGCGAAAACGGATCCGGCGGTGTTCGCGCAAGTGTCGGACTTCGCCCGTTCGATTGGAATGATCCCGCTTGAACTCAAAAAGGAGCAGCCGGGCTATATTTTGAATTCGATGCTCGTGCCGTTTTTGATGGCGGCCCAGTCTTTGCTTGTGAACGACGTGGCGGACGCGGAAACGATCGACAAGACGTGGGTGCTTGGAACCGGCGCGCCGTACGGCCCGTTCCGGATTTTGGATGTGGTCGGTCTGGATACCGCCTACAACATTACCAAGGCCATTCCGGGAACGGAAAAGATCGCAGCGATGCTCAAGGAAAAAATCGACGAGGGCAAGACGGGTGTCCAGGCCGGGGAAGGCTTTTACAAATACGAATGATTGGGCATCCTGTTTTATGTAAGAAGGCAAGTGTGGCATACTAAAAACCATAAAGGAGATGTTCTACAATGGCAAAATATATTTGTGATGTTTGCGGATGGATCTATGACGAAGCAGCAGGATATCCGGAAGGTAATATCGCTCCAGGAACGACTTGGGCGGATGTGCCAGCGGACTTCGTTTGTCCGATCTGTTTAGTAGACAAGAGCCAGTTTTCGCTGGTCGAAGAATAAGAACGCGATGGAGAGAAAGCCTGATTCGGCTTTTTCTTTTTCTTTCAAAAACGTTAGAAATTGTTAAGATTCATGACAGGCAACCTTTATTTTTTTTAGCCTAAGATAAAACCAGGTGATACAGATGACAAAAAAAATCGCGGAAACTTCAACATGGATCGGAACGATCGGAATCGTGGTCCTGCTCGTGTATTTTTACACGCAAGGCTATTTTACAAATCCTGCGGCGCTGCAAAATCTTCTGGCCTCGACAGGCTGGCTGGCGCCGCTGATCTTTATCTTCATTCAAATCGTTCAAGTGGTGATTCCGATCATCCCCGGCGGCATCAGCTGCGCGATCGGCGTCATCGCGTTTGGACCGGCGCTTGGATTTTTATACAACTACGCCGGGCTCGTCATTGGCTCGATTATCGCGTTTTTGCTGGCGAGACGCTATGGCAAGTCGTTTATTCTCAAATTTGTCAGCGAGGCCCAATACAATAAATACGTGGCATGGCTGGACAAGGGGAAAAAATTCGACTGGTTTTTCGCGGCGGCGATCTTTCTGCCGTGCGCGCCTGACGACGTGCTTTGCATGATCGCGGGGCTGACGAATATGTCGCTGACAAAATTCACGACCATTATCGTTCTTGGAAAGCCGCTGGCGCTTCTTGTGTACAGCACGTCGCTGACGGCGCTTCTTTCCATGCTCGGCTAGGCCGGGCCTTTTTTTTCGCCAACGCGCAACCGTTTTCGCTATAATGGAAAAAAAGGAAAGGGATAGACTATGAACGAGGAAAACAACTATATCGAAAGCCGCTATCCGTCAAAGCGGTTGTGCGTGTTCGCGCGAAACGGAATGGCGATTACCGGCAACGCGCTGGCGTCGTCGGCCGGGATCCGGATCTTGCAGGAAGGAGGAAACGCCATCGACGCGGCCATCGCGATGGCTTCGACGCTTTGCGTGGTGGAGCCGACAGCCAACGGACTTGGCTCCGACAATTTCGCCCTGATTTGGCGCGAGGGACGGCTGCATGGCATGAATTCGTCGGGCAAGTCGCCCGGCCTGCTTTCCCAAGAGGCGATTCAAGACAAACACGGCCCCATCCAAACGATGCCGGTTTCAGGATGGACGCCTGTCACGGTGCCTGGAGCAGTGGCGGGCTGGGTAGCGATGAGCGAGCGGTTTGGCCGGCTTCCGTTCGCCCAGGTGCTGGCCCCGGCCATCGAATACGCGAAAGACGGGTATCCGATTGGCGCGCAAACCGCCCGGATGTGGAATTTGGCGCTTGCCAAAGCCAGGCGGGACTGGCGAAACGACGCCCAGTACGACGGCTATTTTGAAACGTTTGGCTATGAAGTCAAGGCGGGACAGTGGGTGAAGCTGCCCTCCATCGCTTCGGCGCTGGAGGCGATCGCCCAAACGCGAGGGGCGGCGTTTTACACGGGGACGCTGGCGAAGCGGCTTGAAGAGGAAAGCGTGCGGCATGGTGGTTTTTTGCGGGCCTCGGACTTGGCAGCCCATGAAACGTTGTGGGTGGATCCGCTCTCGGTGCGCTATCGCGGCTATGACGTATGGGAGCTGCCGCCCAACGGGCAGGGAATCACGGCGCTGATGGCGCTCAACACGCTGCGCTCCTTTTCGTGCGCGACGCGGGATGCCGACGCCATCCATTTGCACATCGAGGCCATCAAGCAGGCGTTTGTCCATTCCAAGGCGTACGTCAGCGACCCTTTGGCGATGAAGGTGCAAACAGACGACTTGCTTTCAGAGGCGTTTGGGGTGAGCGACCCGGCGCATTCGGGCACGGTGTATTTGTGTGCGGCCGATCGGGAAGGCAACATGGTGTCGATGATTCAATCCAACTACATGGGGTTTGGCAGCGGCATCGTCGTGGACGGGATTTCATTGCAAAACCGGGGCGCGGATTTTTCGCTGGAAAGCGGGCATGTCAACGTCGTTGCGCCGGGCAAGCGGACGTATCACACGATCATTCCGGGTTTTTTGTCCAAAGCGGGAAAGCCGGTCGCGGCGTTTGGCGTCATGGGCGGCTATATGCAGCCGCAGGGCCATGTGCAAGTGCTGACGAACCTGCTTGATTTCTCGATGCATCCCCAGGAGGCGCTCGATGCGCCGCGGTGGATGTGGAAGCAAGGCATGGAAGTGGCGGTGGAACCGGCGTTTGACGCAAAGGTCGTGGCGGCGCTTCGGGCCAAGGGGCACGAGATCGTGGTGGAGCCTGAGTGCGGCGTGTTTGGGCGCGGGCAGATTTTGTGGCGGCTGGAAAACGGGGTGTATTGCGGGGCGTGCGAATCGCGGACCGATAGCAACATTGGATGCTATTGAGTGAATTATGTGATAGAATGGAACAAATGGGACAAACCAAGAGAGGAAATCAACATGAAATTATTAGCAACCGATTATGATGGAACTTTGCATTATGGAGAAGGGATCATGCAGGACGACTTGGATGCGATCCGTCAATGGAAGGAAGACGGGAACCTTTTTGTGATCGTGACCGGGCGTTCGATGCAGTCGATCGACGAACAAATCAAAAAATTCGGATTGCCTTGCGATTATGTCATCAGCAACAATGGCGGCATGGTGTTCGACGCGGCCGGAAAGGAAATGATGGCCAACTATTTGGACTATGTGACCGCGGTGGATATCATTTACGCGATGAAGGAAATGGACAACGTGGCCAGCTATGTTGTCAACGACGGCTTTTATCGCCACAAAATCGTTGTCGATCCAGGGGTGACGGATCACCGGTATCCGCATTTGCAGCCGGATTTGTCGGAAGAGGAAGTGCTGGATATGGGGAAATACGCCCAGCTTGTCGTTTCGATGTCGAGCGCGGACGCGGCGTACGAGATGGCGGAGCAAATCAACCATTTCTTTGGCGCGACGGTGACGGCGTACGCCAACAACTGCGTCGTGGACGTCGTTCCCAAGGGCGTGTCCAAGAGCACCGGTCTGGATTTCGTGATCGAGTTTGCCAGGGTGGACGACCAGGACGTGTACGCGATTGGCGACTCGTACAACGACATCCCGATGCTGGAAAACGCGGCCAACAGCTACGCAATCGCGATGGCGCCGGAAGAAGTGCAAAACCAGGCGCTGGAAGTCGTGGACTCGATTCATAGCTTGCTGCATTCGATTGCTTAACCATTCATTCAAAACAGAATAGGGGGCGTGTGATGAAAGGATCATGGAATGACATTTCGATCATCATCAAATTGATTTTGGATATCCTCGTGGTGTGGGGATTGATTTATTCCGGGTTGCGGATCATTCGCAACAATTCAAGGACGATTCAGATTTTCAAGGGAATCATCGTGATCATTTTGATCAAGGTGATCGCGGTCGTACTTGGACTGCATACATTGAATTACTTGATCGACATCTTTTTGAACTGGGGCGTGGTCGCGGTGCTCATTTTGTTTCAGCCCGAGATCCGCTCCATGCTTGAGAAAGTGGGCAAGACGACGACGATCTTCAACATGAACGTATCGGAAGGGGAGTACGTGCACATGATCGACCAGCTCGTGGACGCTTGCGCGGCGATGTCGAAGCTGAAGACGGGCGCTCTGATCACGATTCAGCAGTCCCAGTCGCTGGAAGACTACATCGAGACGGGCATCAAAATGGATTCGGAAGTGTCGAGCGAGCTGATCAAGACGATTTTTCAGTACGGGACGCCGATGCACGACGGGGCGGTCATCATCCAGGGGGTGAAAATCGCTTGCGCGGCGGCGTACTTTCCGCCAACGACGAAAGATTTGCCAAGCAAGTACGGCGCCCGGCACCGGGCGGCGGTCGGCATTAGCGAGATCACGGATTCGATCACGATTATCGTCAGCGAGGAAACGGGCAATATTTCCGTGGCGATGCGCGGTCAGCTGACGCAATACAAGCCGGAAGGCTTGCAGCGCCTTTTGATGAACAAGCTCGTCGTCCCGGAAACGAAGACGACACTGTTCGATCCGGTGCTGAAAACGGCGCGCTCGTTTTCGCTGAACCGGACGCGCAAAAGCGAGCCGGCGATCAAAAACGAGGACGAGCGGGTGAAGGCCGTGGAAATCGTCGATTTGTATTCGCATACAGGAGGAAAACGTCATGGATCGTAACGGGGCGAAAAGCTTTTTCGACAAATGCAGCCATTTGGCGGTGGCGGGGTTTTCCAAGCTGTCGAAGCTGTTCGACAAGATCATTTACCACAAGCGCAGCTCGGTCATCGTTTCGCTGCTCGTTTCGACGGGCATTTGCGTGGCGGTCAATTTCGACGACATCCGGTATACGTTTTTCAACAACGACTTGACGACGCTCAACGTGCCGGGCGTCGGCGTCGAGATCAAGGCGGATACCGAAACCTATGAAATCACGGGCGTGCCTTCGACGGTCGATTTGACGCTAACGGGCGATCCGGCCGACATCCAGTCGTTTCGAAATCAAAGCAACGCGGCGGTGGTGACGGCGGACTTGCGCAATTTTGGCGAAGGCGACAACGTCGCGACGCTGCAAGTGTCCAACGTGCCCAAGCAAATCGACGTGCAAGTCAATCCGGCGACGGTCGAGGTGGATTTGGTGCGTAAGCTGACGAAGTCGTTTCCGGTGGACGCGGAGCTGCTGATCGGGGTCGGCCAGAAAAAAAGCGATTTCGACAGCGTGACGCCGGCCCAGTCGTCGGTGCTCGTCAAGGCGACGCAGGAGCAGCTGGATTCGATTCGCAAGGTGGAGGCCATTGTCGACACGACGGGCAAGACGACCGATTTTTCAATGAACGCGCCACTGGTGGCGTACGATTCGAATGGCGACAAGGTGAATGTCGAAATCAATCCGACGACGGTGGAAGTCGCTGTCAAGGTGAAAACAACCAATACCAACGAGAAGGAGTAGTAATATGGGAAAATATTTTGGGACCGACGGGGTCCGCGGCAAGGCGAATGAAGATTTGACGCTGGATATGGCGCTGCGGATCGGCCAGTATTTGGGCTGGTATTACGGAAAGGGAAAGCACGCGAAAATCCTGATTGGCAAGGATACCCGTCTTTCGGGCGATATGTTCGAACTGGCGCTGGCGGCGGGCGCGGCCAGCACGGGCGCGCAGGTGTATTTGCTGGGCGTATGTCCGACACCGGCTGTTTCGTATTTGGTCGGCAAGGAGCGCTTCGACTGCGGCATCATGGTTTCGGCGTCGCACAATCCGTACTACGACAACGGCATCAAGATCTTTGACCACCGCGGCCAGAAGATGGACGAGGACGTGCTGCTGCAAATCGAGGACTATATGGATCAAAAGAGCGATTTGGAGTTGGCGACTGGCGACGCGATCGGTGAGTATATCGACTGGCAGGACGGCTTGGAAATTTACATGTCGTGGCTGAAAAGCATCGTTCCGGTCGATTTGAGCGGCATGCGGATCGCGGTGGATTTGGCGAATGGCTCGGCGACGAGCACGGCGGTTGAAACGCTTAGCTCGCTGGGCGCGACGGTGGAGGCCATCAGCAATTCGCCAAACGGGATCAATATCAACTTGAAGTGCGGTTCGACGCATCCGGAAGCGCTTGTGCGGATGATGAAGGAAAACGATTACGATTTGGGTCTTGCCTTTGACGGGGACGCTGACCGGCTGATTGCGGTCAACTCGGATGGCGAGCTGATTAACGGCGACTACATTTTGTACATTTGCGGCAAGCACTTGAAGGAGAAAAACCATTTGAACCGGAACATGGTCGTGACGACGGTGATGGCCAACCTGGGGTTGTACAAGGCGCTGGACGCGGCGAAGATCGACTATACCCAAACCGACGTGGGCGACAAGTACGTTTTCGAGGAAATGCAGAAAAACGACTATTATTTGGGTGGCGAGCAAAGCGGCCACATCATTTTCTATGAGCATGCGGTGACGGGTGACGGGTTGCTGACGGCGCTCAAGCTGCTGGAAACGATGAAAGAGTCGGGAAAAACGATTCAGGAGCTGTCGGAGGGCTTGTTTATTTACCCGCAGCTGCTGGAAAACGTGAAAGTCAAGGACAAGAAAGTCGTGCTTGACGACGAAGAGTTGAAAAAGGTGATCGAATCCGTCAACGAGGACTTGAATGGGGACGGACGGATCCTGGTGCGGCCAAGCGGAACGGAGCCGCTGATCCGGGTCATGGTCGAAGCCAAAACCGACGCGTTGTGCAAAGAATATGTGGATCGCGTCGTCAACTATATTCAGGAACGAGGATTTTAACAGGAGAGAGAACTATGAAACGAGTAGTAAATATCGTGGAAGATGAAAGGGATATCAACAATTTGGTCGCGCAGTATTTGCGAAAAGACGGGTACGAGGTGCATTCATACTACACGTATGAAGAGGCGAGTGCGCACGTCGGCGACGACGATGTCCACCTTTGGATCCTGGACATCATGCTGGACGACAAGTCGGGGTTCGACCTTCTTGAGTCGATTCGCCTGCAAGCCCCGGATATTCCGGTCATTTTCATGTCGGCAAGGGACAAGGAGTTTGATCGCATCATCGGGTTGGAGAAGGGCTGCGACGACTACATTACGAAGCCGTTTTCGCCAAAGGAAGTCGTTTTGCGGGTGAACAACATTATGAAGCGCACCTATAAGGACAACAGCACCCGGATTTCGGTGGATGGATACGAGCTGGACGAGGTGCAGCGCAAGATTTACACGGACAACGTGGAGATCGAGCTGACGACCAAAGAGTTCGACTTGCTGATGATGTTCATCAAAAACAAGGGAATCGCCTTTTCACGGGACAAGATTTTGGAAAACGTGTGGGACGAGAACTACTTTGGCTCGGACCGGGTCGTGGACGACACGTTGCGTCGTTTGCGTAAAAAGCTGCCAAACCTCAACATCCATACGATTTACGGGTATGGATACCGGTTGGGATAGGCTATGCCAAATTCGATTGGAAAATACTTTAAGAAGCTGTCGCTGACGCAGCAGGTGCTGATGATCATATTGCTGATGCTCATTTTTCTGGCGTTGTTCTTCACGTTTTTTATGAATAAAAACATCGAGGTGACGATTTCCAATCAAATGTACAGCGTCATGGATTCCAGACAGAAGCCAATTATCAGCGCGCTGGAGGCGAACGAGCCGGTGGATTTTGAAAACCAGCTTTTTCAATATTTGTCGACGGATTCCATTCAGACCAACTGCTTGATCGAAGGCGATCAAATCAAGTTTTTAACGATTCCGGCGCATGAGTTTAAAACGATGGAATTTTACGATTTTTTGATCACGCATGCCCGGGCGCTTGTCGCCTCCACGAGCCAGAACGAAAGTTATGGCACTATTCGCGTGGATGACGGCACGTATTATTATTTGATGGAAAAATGCGTTTCCAACGGAGAGAAAGTCGTGGTGGCCAGCTTTATGGACGACACGTACGCTAGCGAGTTTCGCTCTTCGTTGATTGACTCGACGGTGTATGTGACGGTGGTGGCGTTTTCGCTTATTTTGATGATTCTCATGCTTTGGGCGTTTTCGATCATCCATCCGCTCAACCAGATCCGGCTGTATATTTCGCAAATCAAGCAGGGCAAGGATGTCGAGCTGAATATCAACCGGGAAGACGAGATTGGCGACGTGGCGCACGAGCTGATTTCGATGAAGGAAGAGCTGACGAAGCAGGAAAAATCCAAAGAGGAAATGATTCACAACATTTCGCATGATTTAAAGACGCCGATCGCGACGATCAAGTCGTATTCGGAATCCATCAAGGACGGCATTTATCCGTACGGGGATTTGGAAAGCAGCGTGGATGTGATTTTGGATAACGCGCAGCGGCTTGAGGACAAGGTGCACAATTTGCTGTATTTGAACCGCGTAGAATATTTGATTACGTCGGATTGCGAAGGGGTCGTGACGAATATGAAGGAAGTGGTGGAGCAAGTAGTGCTCAATTCCGCAGTCATTGATCCGGATATCCGTCTGGAAACCGATGTGGAGGAAGTGTTCTTCGATGGATTGATCGAGGCGTGGCGGGTCGCGATTGAAAACATTATGGAGAACGCGTTCCGGTACGCGAAATCGTACATCAAGATCGTGGTGCGTGAAAACGATTTGCGCATTTACAACGACGGACCGAAAATGCCGGAAGACAGGATCGACACGTTGTTCAAGCCATACGAGAAAGGCGAGGGCGGCCGGTTCGGGCTGGGGCTTTCCATCGTGTCCAAAGTGACGAAGGCCAACAACTACCAGGTGAAGGGCTACAATACGGAGGATGGCGTATGTTTCCGTATTTACCGGGACAAACCGCATAAGCGGACGATAAAGAGAGGGAGAAAAGGATGATCAATATCGCGACGATTGGATCGGGTGTGATCGTGGATCGGATGATTGACGCGATCGCGCAAGTCAATGGCGTCAATTTGTATGCCGTGTATTCTCGAACCGAAGAAAAGGCGAACGCGTTTGCCGCCAAGCACAAGGCGGACAAGGCGTATTGGGATTTGGATGAAATGCTGCAAGATCCGGCGGTGGACGTGGTGTATGTGGCGAGTCCGAACTCGCTTCATTTTTCGCAGGCGAAGCGCGCGCTGGCGGCTGGAAAGCACGTGTTGCTTGAAAAGCCGTTTTGCGCGACGAAAGAGCAGGCGGAAGAGCTGTTCGCGCTTGCCGAGCAACATGGCGTGTTTCTCATGGAGGCGATTACGAATGTGCATACGCCCAACTTCAAGGCGGTGCAGGCGCACTTGCCGGCGATTGGCAACGTGAAGCTGGTGCAGTGCAATTTCTCGCAGTACTCCTCGCGCTATGACAAATACAAAAACAGGCAGGTGACGAACGCGTTCGACTTGAAGTTCGAGGGTGGTGCGCTCATGGATATCAACGTGTACAATTTGCATTTTATGGTTGGATTATTTGGCTGTCCGGATTCGCTGCATTATTTTATGAATATTGGCTACAATGGAATCGACACGAGCGGCGTTCTCGTGTTGGAGTATCCGGAATTTGTGGCGGTGTGCACGGGCGCCAAAGACAGCTCCTCCCCGTATAGCGTGTACATTCAAGGCGATGAAGGCACCATTCGGGTCGATCGGGCCAGCAGCGGGGTATGCGAGCATGTCGATTTGCTGCTTCCAAAAGGCGATTCGATTGGAAAGACAGAGCGCGGTGAAACGACAAAAGAAATCGGCATCGACCAGGGATTCCATATGTTTTATGAGTTGAGCGATTTTGAGGCGATGATTCGCAGGCGCGATACTCAAAGCTATGAAGCGAACAAAGCGCAGACTTTGAAGGTCATGGAATTGCTGGATGAAGCCAAGCGGCAGCGAAATCTTCGATTCGACACAAAAGAAGAGTTGTAAAAGCCAACGACTTCTTGGTGAAAACCTGAAAAATATGCATTTTCAACGATGGAAGGAGATCAACTTCTTCCATTTTTCTTATGTTGTTTTCAAAAGAAAAGAGAAGGCGTCGGCAATGGACGTCTTCTTTGCAATCAATTAAGAAAGGGAAGCACCTTTTGGCAAATGCTGGCGGAATAGCCAAGCTGGGTGCAGGCGTTTTGGGCGCTGCATCCAAGCTCGATCATTGTTTTCTGGGCGAGAATGACAAGAGTGAACAGCATTTCGCCGCTTTCCTGCGTTAAATCTTTCTTCTCCTGGCTCCAGGATTTCTTTTCCGCCAGAAACTGTTTTTCCGCTTCTCTTCTTCCACGTTTTTCAATATGGGCGATTACACTGGACATCGTAACAACTCCTTTTTGTATTGTTCAAAAGACGGATTCACGTTTTATTCCAAGCGGGCTTTTTTCCAGATATTAGCTGATAAGAAAGGGAAGCACCTTTTGGCAAATGCTGTCGGAATAGCCAAGCTGGGCGCAGGCGTTTTGGGCGCTGCATCCAAGCTCGATCATTGTTTTCTGGGCGAGAATGACAAGGGTGGACAGCATTTCGCCGCTTTCCTGCGTTAAATCTTTCTTTTCCTGGCTCCAGGACTTCTTCTCCTGGTTCCAGGATTTCTTTTCCAGATCCCAGATCTTCTTTTCCGCCATAAACTGTTTTTTTGCTTCCAAAATGCCTTCTCTTCTTCCGCGTTCTTCAATATGGGCGATTACACTGGACATCGTAACAACTCCTTTCTGTTCATAAAATTTAAACTGTTCAATAAATTGGTAGAGCGCTTTCTTCAAGTCGCCATCTTTCGAAAAGGCGGCCAGCGTCATCAGCGTTTCTTCTACGTTTTCCATCGACCACTCCGTGGGCGGGTCGTATGTCTTTCCGCCACTTTCTCGCATTTGTCTACAGTAATCCGCGACAAAGCGAAAGTCGCTATGGATCGACGCGATCTTTCCACGATCCCAACAAGCGATATTTTCTATGTTTATTTTATAATCACTCAGGAAGGGTTGCAAGTATGGATAGGCGTCGTATCGAAACAACTGTCGAAAAGACTTTGGTTTCCAAACATAAGGACCGTAATGAAGGGTAAAAATAACGCAAGGGATGAGGCACTCCAATGGAAAGTCGGGATCCTTGTTTTTGCGCGTCGCGCGAATTTGGCGAATCTGCCACAAAAACACGGCTGCCATATAGCAGAAGATCCGAACCGGCATCAACCAATCCGAATGTGTCTGGTTTTCGAAACAAAAAAGAAAAGGGAGGTTGTGTTTCGAACCAAGAACGATTGCCCCTACATCATGATAAAGCGGATGAAGGCGACGATTGAAAAAAAGTGCGCAGAGAAATCAAGATAGCGAATTTGTTCGGGCTGAATAACGTTTTTGTTGTCAAAAAGGAGGAGATTCACCAAGGAAGCGAATACAGCCGGAACACGCAAAAGATCTTTTTCACATAAATCTTTGTTGGGCATGAAAAGTTGGTTTCCTTTCGTTGGGTGGATAAAATTATTTGAAAAACCATCTAAATGGAATAAAAAAATAAATAGATGAATTGGTTTGAAACGTTTCTTCCAGATTATAACAATTCAATTCTGCAAAATCAAATTCAAAATACACCTTGAAAGAACTACGTCTAATACATTATCTTCACGACAAACATGAAAAAAACATTGCGCGTCAACACAATGTTTTTTTTCGCAGAGTTCTATACTAAGCGAACATATTTTAGCACAAAAACTTCCATAAAATAAACCCGATTCTCACAAAATGTTATAGAAATAGAAAGAAATTTTGGTGAATTATCAAGATATACTGACTGTTTTACCGTATTATTTCTCTTTTTCGATTTATAAGCCGTCAAAATTCGAGTCAAAATCTACAAACTTTAAAAAGGATTGCATTCCTTTCTCGCTTGTTTTCTTCTCTCTTTTTCAAAAAAAAAAATCACAAAACGAATGGTTTGGAAAGAAAATGGAACCATGGTTTTCTGGAAAAATGAAGCGAATGATTTATTTTTTTGTGCCAATAACGAATTCTGTCAAAAAAACACAATTAATCATTAAAAAAGTTTAAGCCGTCAAAATTCGAGTCAAACATTTGGAAAAGCGGAAAAAACGTTTTTCCTAAAGGAAATGGAGAAAGAGTTTCACAGAGTATAGAACTCTGCGAAAACGACAGAGATTCCATCACTGGCTTGAAAGGGCGAGGTGATGACAATGCGTAAAGAAGATTGGACCGGCCATCGCTTTGGAAGTCTAACCGTCATTCGAAAGACGGAAGAGAAAAAGCGGGGAAACACGCTATGGGCTTGCCGGTGCGATTGCGGAAAGACCATTTTACTGGAAGGGTACAAGATCCGGCGTGAACTCGTGAAGAGTTGCGGATGTTCAAGAAAGTATAAAAACACAAAAGACTTGAAGGGAAAGAAGATCGGCAAGCTGACCGTGCTGAACCGGCTCGATCAAAAGAAAGGATCTTGCTATTTGTGGAAATGCCAATGCGAATGCGGCAACGTCATTTTGGTGGCGACGAATCACTTGACTGGAAAAAATCCGACACGAAGCTGTGGCTGCGAGCGAAAGGGCGCGCAAGTCGATTTAAAGGGAAAGCGTTTTGGCAAACTAACAGCGATCCATCCAACGGATCGTCGCGATCATGGCAGCGTCGTCTGGACTTGCCGGTGCGATTGTGGCAACGAAACGGAAGTGGCTGCCAATTTGCTGACAAGCGGAAATACGCAAAGCTGCGGCTGTTTGCAAACTGAAAAGGAAGGGCCAGGATCGTACATGCACTATATCGACCACACTTGTGTCGAGGTGCTGCGTTCCAAAACGGTACGGAAAGACAACTCGAGCGGATGCACGGGCGTGCGAAAACAAAAAGGAAAGTGGATCGCCCAAATCAATTTTCAGAAAGTGAAATATTATTTAGGCTCGTTTGAAACGAAAGAAGAAGCGATTCGGGTTCGAAAGAAAGCGGAAGGACTGCTTCACGACGGATTCGTCGCCTGTTTCGAACAATGGAAAAAGAAAGCGAACGAAGATCCGGCATGGGGAAAAAGCCATCCTCTCCACGTGCTTGTGGAAGGGAGCGGTCCCGAGGATTTTGAGCTGACAACAAATTAAACAAGGGATGAGATATGAAGCAAAAAGGGAATCAAAACAAGGAACGGACGGTTCCACC
>NZ_CAXHOA010000005.1:117134-159366 GCF_964018005.1 uncultured Dubosiella sp. | reverse complement strand
AAAGAGCTTTGCGAAGCAATGTCATTTAGTTAAGAAATGGCTTAACCATCTGGAGATTAATTTCCAGATGGTTTTTTTTGAAATGTGCACGACAAAAAACTGAAGTGTTGTCACTCCATTTTTTTAAGTTTATAATTTAACTGTTAGTCATAGCGATAGTTGAATCCTATCGCATTTTTGGGTTTTATCTTCCGCTCATTTTGGCGATTGTGGCGGACTGGTAGTATTTCTTTGGCTAACAATTCTTCGATATTGGGCAGATCCGTACTGCCCTTTTTCTTGTAACTCAAAAACCCCCAGATTGTCTGGGGGTCCAAAAAGCTTAAGCGGAGTGATCATGAAAGGCCCTCCTGGTTTAAACTAAAAACGTGGTCTGCCAACTACGAAAGAAGAAACCAGGAGGGCTTTATGCAATGAACACAAAGAATATGTCCAATGACTTACACAGTTTATCACACACAAAATGGAATTGTAAGTACCATATCGTGTTTGCGCCAAAGTATAGAAGAAAAGCATTCTATGATGCAAGACGATTGGAAATAGGAAAGATATTAAGGAATCTATGTGAATGGAAAGGAGTGAACATAATAGAAGCGGAAGTATGTTGTGATCATATCCACATGCTCATAGAAATACCGCCAAAAATGAGCGTATCTGGATTCATGGGGTATTTGAAAGGAAAGAGTAGCCAAATGATTTATGAAAAATGGTCAAACGCAAGATATAAATATCGGAACCGAAGTTTTTGGTGTCGAGGCTACTACGTGGACACGGCAGGAAAGAATACAAAGAAGATTCAAGAATATATTCAAAATCAGTTGAAAGAGGATCAAGTAGCCGAGCAACTGGAATTGGAATTTGAAGATCCGTTTACGGGAAAACGAAAATAAGTGCAATGGGCAGACCATGAAAGCGCGTTGACGCGCAGCTTTGAGAGCAGGGCTATGCCCGCATCTGAAAAACCACCGGCTTAGCCGGTGGATATTTATTTAGATAATCTCGAATCATATGATAGGCGCGGACATAATTCAATTGGTATTCATATTCCCGTTTTCTTTCTTTGATTCGCACCTCGTTGGTAATCCTTCTACAGAAGTTATATAGGATCAACCTTGCATAGATCTCCTGTTCGATCAGATTTCGCTTTTTTGAATGCAGGGTATTCAAGTCAAGATCATATTTCAAATCCCGATAGGATGTTTCGATTTCCCAGCGTCTATGATACAGTTCCTTTATTTCCGTTATTGTGAATTCGTCTTTATCCAGATTGGTAACGATACTCTCATATGTACCGTCACTGATTTCAAAACGGACAACTCGGAAACTCATATCATAGAATTCACTTTCGCCAAAATAATCGAATCGTTGATTTTTCGGTACGAATTTATAGATCTCAGGATGTGCCTTTATCTCCTTTGTCTGTCTCCTCGTCAATGTTCGTTTGACTGTCCTATCGAATTCGGTATCCGGAAAAGGACCAAAGCTTCGAAGCACACTCGTTCTTGAACCGATATCTTTGACCCGAATCAAGAATTTGTTTCCGGAATGATTGATTTGGGCGAACGAATTGAGTGATTCATAGCCTCGATCGGCAATGAATATGGCTTTTCTTCCTTGATATCGTTCAACGATCTGACGGAAAGCGCCATTTTCATCCATTACAGCCTGACCTTGGATAATGACATCTTCGTAGGTATGTTCCAACAGATCGTAGCTCGTATTGATATGGAAAGCAGAAAATGGAATGTTTGATTGATTGCCATTCATTATCGTCGTTTTTTCATCTTTGAATTCGTTACGGATAGGAAGAACGGTTCCATCCACAGCGATCAAGCGAAACCCCTTGAGTAGAGGAACGATATGGGTGTTTCGATTGAAAGAATCGAAAAGAGAGCGAAAAGCGTCGGGACGGATCTTGTCTCTAGCCTGTATAAAAGAAGAAGCTGTTGGTGTATCGAGATGATATCCGAAGAGTTTATAAATTTCATCTTTCAAGGAACCAGCTTCAAGAAGAATGACATTGAGTAAAGTATTACCAAAAAGATGTTTCCGTTTCCGGGTAAAATGTTTCATGGGATCAACGACAAAAAGAGAGCGGGAGCGATCCATAGTTTTGATACAGGAATTGAGATGTTTTTTCAAGGATTTAAAATTGTTCATAAGTAACCTCCAGACGAATGCCTATAAACAATTGGCCAAGTATCATGAATGATACTTGGCCACACGTTTTTGGATGGAAGTCAACAAAAATAAGAAAATTATCTAAAAAAAAGAGGGTACACTTTAAAATGTATCCTCTAAGACTGCCATTTCTTAACTAAATGACATTGCTTTGCGAAGCTCTTTTTTTGTGTGCTACCAGCTTCCGCCCGAGCCGCCGCCATTGAAGGAGCCGCCACCGCCCGAAAAGCCGCCACCCGAACCGCCGCCGGAAAAGAAGCCGTCGTCGTGGTCTGAGTCAGAGTTGATGCTGATCTGGGTCAGAAAAAACTGGTTCAAATATTTTTCGTTGTTCGCCGCGGAAACCGGTTTGTCGGTCACTTTCACGAACACATAGCGAATCCCCCGTACCGGATTTTCCAAGGTGATCCTCGCTTTTCCCAACGTGCGGGCGTACAGCACGCCATCCGCCACATCCACGATGTCGGGATGGTTGGATGTCGCCGTCGTGTCGGGATCCATGAAATTCCAGCCTGGATGGTGGAGCGTGAATCGCTCGCCTGGATGGAGCATGATCTTGCGGCGCGCCAGCGAGAGGAACACGATCGCTAAAATCGCTCCGACAACGCCAAACGTACCAAAGACAAGACCGAGGATCCAAACCGGATCGTCGTCGTCCTGGGCATACGCTTCCAGCTCGCCTTCGTCAATGCCGTTTTCGATGGCGTCGATCGTGCCGTAATACAAATCCCGGATGCCTTTGGCGTAGTCGCCTTCGCGAAAGGCGGGCACGAGATATTTTTGCTGGAGATGTTCGGTCGCGATATCGGTTAAAGTGCCCTGGATACCGCTGCCGGTCGCCATGAATCGCTGCTTGTCGTCGATGCTTACGAGGATCACGACGCCGTTGTCGAGCTTTTCATGGCCGACACCATAGTCGTTGCCTAGATCCGTGGCGGTTTTCATCGCGTCGGCTCCATGCAGGGAGTCGGTCGTGACGACGATGATTTGCGAGCCGGTCCGGCTGGCGAAGTCGCGTCCCGCTTCGTTGAGATCGCGCTCGGTTTGTTCGTCAAGGATGCCCGCGTAGTCGTTGATGTAGTCGTGGATCGCCAGCGTGTCCTCCTGTGCGAAAACCGGAGCGCTCAAAACAATAAAAAGAAGGAGTCCAGCAAGGACCGGACTCCAAAAACGCATTCCCTTTCGCATGGCTTTAATCGAATTTTACGACTGGCGCGTTTTGCGCGGCGGAAGACGCTTCGAATTTGTCTTTCGGCGTGAAACCGAATAAACCGGCCGCGATGTTGTGCGGGAACGAGCGGATGTACACGTTGTACGTTTGCACATCCTCGTTGTACGTTTCACGGGCGTATGAGATCCGGTTTTCGATGCCCTCGACGCTGGTCATGAAGTCTTTCATCAAATCGGTGGATTTCAGTTCCGGATACGCTTCCACCGCGATATTGATGTCGCGCAGCATTTGCGAGCTGGCGGCGTCCGCCTGCTCCAAGTCGGCCAGCGAAGCGTTGTTTTGGATTTGCATGTTGCCCTGGGCGTCCATGGAAATTCCCGGCGTGTTCGAGCGCAGCGCCGCGATGTCTTTATAGACGTCGTCCTCCTGGTTCATCGCGCCTTGCACGGCCGGCATCAGCTCGTTGATTTTGTCCAGACGGGACTGGAGCTGCGTTTGAATGTTGGATTGGGCGGTCGTGACTTTTTCGTCATAACCAACCATCGTGTTGTACGGTCCGACGACCGAGATGCCCGCGACCAGTGCGATCACGAGCACGACGATGAGCACAATGGCCCATCCTGGAAATTTTCTTCTGTTCATAAAGTACCTTTCTATGGGTTTGCTTACCAGCTTCCGCCGGATCCGCCTCCGCGGAAACCGCCGCCTCCGCCGGAGAATCCGCCTCCGCCTCCACCAAAGCCGCCAAATCCACCGCCGGAGCGCGGTCCCCGATATCCGCCGTTGTGGCGGCCGCCGAGCAGGCTGCCCAGAAGGAACGCGTCAAACACGTCGCTGTCGCGTCGTCTTCGGCCGCCGCTTGAATCGTGACGGGAAACGACGACGGTGTACGTCAAACGCGGTCCATCGAGTTTTTGGATGGTGATGCGCGTCTGGCCGATGTTGTGGGCGGTAACCATGCCATCCGGTGTGATGGAGGCGATGTTTGGATCGTCGCTGCCAACCACGACCGAATCGTTTTGAAAGTTCACGCCAGGCACGGTGAGCCGATATTGCTGGTGCGGCTTGAGATGGAGCGTCGTCTCTTGACGGGATGACGGTTTTTTCGTCAGCACAAACGCGCCAAGCACGAGCACGGCGCCAATCGCGAACAGCCCGGTCCAGTCAAAGGACGCCTGCTTGCGTTGTGTGACTGGCGCCTCGTTTGGCGCGAAATCCGAATCGTCGTCCAGACCATAGGCTTTGGCGATATGGTCGATCGTGTGTTCGTATAAATCGACAAGCCCTTTCGAATAATCGCCTTGGCGAAACGCCGGGACGAGATAATCTTGCTGGAGATGCTCGCAGTCGATATCGGTCAAATCGCCTTCCAGGCCGCTTCCGACCGCCATAAAGCGCTGTTTGTCGTCGATGCTGACGAGAATGAGCACGCCGTTATCGAGCTCGCCGCTACCAAGCTGGGCTTCGTTTGCCGAATCGGTGGCGACTTTCATCGCGTCGGCGCCATGCAGGGAGTCGGTCGTGACGATGACGACTTGCGCGCCGGTCCGGCTGGCAAAAGCCTCGCCTTGCGCGTTGAGATCGGCTTCCGTCTGTGGGTCGAGCACGTTTGCGTAATCGTTGACATAGCCGGTGATTGGAATCGTTTCCTCTCTGGCTTGGGCCGGCACGATCAGCAGAAGCAGGAACAGAAATGTCGAACAAACCCAACTGCTTATTTTTTTCAACATATCTTTTTTCTAATGTTCCTTTCGTGCCGATTATACCATGGAGAAAAAGGGGACTCAAATGGGAAGAAACGCTTTGGCTCATCTGGAGGAAAATGTCCGGTTTTATCAGGGGAAAGCGGTGTTTGACGGCGTTCTCTTCATTGCTTCTTAGCAATCCCTATGATATAATGCCAAGGTACGCAAGGAGGAACTGTGAATCCATATTATCAATCACTGTTAAACGATATCGAATCCATGATACAGGAAGGCCGGTTCGCCGACGCTCTGCGAATCGTCACGGAGGAATTGTCGATGCCGTATGTGGAGCGCGACGCGCTGGAAGCGCTGCGCGGCCGCCAAGCCGACTGCATGGCGCATGTCGATGTCGTTTCCAAACATAAGGAGTTCGACCTTGATGCATTGATCCGCGGCAGCGAAGCGCAGAAAGAAAAGGCGGTTTCCTTGTTGAAACAAATGAATCTGCGCCTGATGGAGCGGGAAGTGCAGACGCTGCTGGACAGCGATCTGGTCGACGAGTTCAAGGGCGAATTGATCGAAGCGCTGATGGAGCAGAAAATCGACACGCCGTATCATGTCGTCAAGGATGGTTTGGATGTCACATTCGTACCGGGCGCGATCATCAAAGCCGACGAGGATCCGTCGATCGTTGAAGCGCGCCGGCTGTTTGAGACGTGGTTTTCGAACGATGACCCCGCGTTTTGTAATTTCTGCAATCGTCTGCTCGATCAGGAAATCTACGAAACCAGACCGTTTGATTTTTCGGACCTGGACGCGCTGCCCTTGGCGAAGAGCATCGTGCGTCTTGTTTACGAAGCCATGGGGCAAAACGACGAACTGCTCCGATTCGAGCAAGCGAATGGATTGGAACAGGTCGAGAACTACACATTAGCAATTGAAAAGCGAGGAGATAACCATGAAATGTAGTTGGACATTAGACAAAGACTCAACAGGTGTATTGACTGTTGAAGTGGAAGGCGAGATCTGGGAGAAAGCGCAGAAGAAAACTTTTTCGAAGCTGAAATCCGGACTGAATATCAAAGGATTCCGGAAAGGGCAGATCCCTGACCAGATGGCAAAGAAATACATCGGCACAGACCATATTTGCGCGGCCGCGGTTGACGAAGTTGCCAACGAGGCCCTGCAGGAAGGCATCAAGGAATTCAAACTCGACCTTGTGGCTCGTCCGGCACTCGATGTCAAGGAAATCAACAAGGACAAAGCCGTGCTTGATTTCACATGCACCGTATCTCCGGAAGTAAAACTGGGCGACTACAAAGCGATCCGGGTGAAGAAACCGGAAGTGGAAGTCACAGAAGAGGAAATCGACAACGAAGTAAAACGGATCCAGGACCGGTACGCGGACTGGGTGATCCGCGAGGACGAGGAGCCGGCGCAAATCGGTGACCAGGTCACGATCGACTTTGTTGGCGAAAAAGACGGCGTTCCATTCGAAGGCGGCGCCGGAAACGACTATCCGCTCGTTTTAGGATCCAACACGTTTATCCCTGGATTTGAAGACCAGCTGGTTGGCGTGAAGGCCGGCGAGGAAAAAGACATTGAAGTGACATTCCCTGAAAACTATCAGGCGCCGGATCTGGCCGGACAAGCCGTGATTTTCAAAGTGAAAGTTCACGATGTCAAATACAAGGAGCTTCCGGAAATCAACGACGAGCTCATCGCCAACTTGAAACGCGAGGGTGTGGAAACCGTTGAACAATATAAAGAGGAAGCGAAAAAAGAGCTTCTTTCCCACAAAGAGCAGGAAGCTGAGAAGAAATTCACCGACGAAGTGCTCGCACAGGTTGTTGACGGCGCAATCGTTGACATCCCTGCGGTGATGATTGATAATGAAGTAGACCGGATGTATCAGCAGTTCGAGCAGAGAATGCAGAGCTCTGGATTCACGGCAAAACAATTTTTGGAAGCTACGCATCAAACAGAGGCCGATATCAAGGAGCAGATGCGCAACGAGGCTGCCAATCGTGTAAAAACGACGCTTGTACTGGAAGCGGTAGCCAATGCCGAGGACTTCAAGATCGACGAAGCCGCCATTGATGAGCAATACAAGCTCATGTCCGACATGTACCAAATGCCGGTTGAGCAGATCAAGGCGATCATCGTTCCGGAAAATATCGAATACGACCTCAAACAGCAAAAGGCCATCGATTATTTGAAGGAAACGGCACAATCTGAATAATCCAATCGAAAAAGGCGCGTCGCGTCTTTTTTCGCTAAAGCCCAAAGAAAGGAGTGGCTATATGAGTGATAAAATTTATCCATTGATTTGCACTCGGGGCGTGATTCTTTTTCCAGATCAGGAAATCGTAATCGACGTAGGAAGAGAACAATCCCTGAAAGCGATCGAAAACGCTCAGGACAACTATGACGATCAAATCGTTTTGTTTTCACAGCTGAAAATGGAACGGGAAAACCCGACGGAAAACGATATTTACACGGTCGGGACGCTGTGCGAAATTCGTCACGTACGGCGGTTTGATAAATTTTTGCGCGTGAAGTTCAAAGGACTGGAACGTGTCAAGTTAAAGCAGTGGATCGACGGATCCTTGTCGGAAATGGCCCATGTTGAGCTGATGCCAAGCGTTCGCCAGGACGAAACGGAAGAAAGCGCGCTTGTGCGGATGGTGGCCAGCGCGTTCGAGCAAATGCATCCCGGCGAGCGTTTCGTTTCCAAAGATTTAATGATCGAGCTTTCGCGCGGCGTGGGAGCGGACGCGTTGTCCGACAAAGCCGTGGCGGCGTTCCCGCTGACGGTGGAGCGCAAACAGCAATACCTGGAAACGACGGGGATCAACGACCGCCTCGTGATGCTGCTGCAAGACTTTGAAAAAGAAAAGAAGATGTCCGAAGTCGAGAAGAAAATCAACGACACGGTGAAGGAACGCATCGACCAGGGGCAAAAAGACTATTATTTGCGTGAAAAGATGCATGCGATCCGCGAAGAGCTCGGCGACATCGTCGAAGCGGACAAAGACGCCGACTCGATTCGCAAGCGCCTTGAGGAAAATCCATATCCTGAATACATTAAGGAAAAAGTCAAAGAGGAGCTCATGCGCTACGAAATGCTCCCGCAAGCCAGCGGCGAGACAGGCGTCATCAAAACGTACATCGACTGGCTCGTGGAACTGCCTTGGTGGCAAACGACCGAGGACAACGAAAACCTCGACTCGGCCCAGCAGATCCTGGACGAGGATCATTATGGACTGGCCAAAGTCAAAGAGCGGATCATGGAGTATTTGGCCGTAAAACAAATGACCAACTCGCTGAAAGCGCCAATCATCTGCCTTGTCGGCCCTCCGGGCGTTGGAAAAACGTCACTGGCCAAAAGCGTGGCCAGAGCGCTGGACCGCAAATTTGTGAAGATGTCGCTTGGCGGCGTGCGCGACGAAGCGGAAATCCGCGGCCATCGCCGCACGTATTTGGGCGCCTTGCCTGGCCGGATCATCCAGGGGATGAAGAAGGCTGGCGTCATCAATCCGGTGTTCCTCATCGACGAGATCGACAAGATGGCGTCCGACTACAAAGGCGATCCATCGAGCGCGATGCTCGAAGTGCTGGATCCGGAGCAAAACAGCATGTTCTCCGACCACTACATCGAGGAACCATACGATTTGTCGAAAGTGCTGTTTATCGCGACAGCCAACTATTTGGAAAACATCCCGCCCGCTTTGCAGGACCGACTGGAAATCATTCAGCTAAGTTCCTATACCGATATTGAAAAAGTCAACATCGCCAAGGAGCATTTGCTTCCAAAACAAATGAAGGAAAACGGCTTGAAGGAAGGCCAGCTCGTCGTGGACGAGGATATGATTTTGTATTTGGTGCGCTATTATACGCGCGAAGCCGGTGTGCGGCAGCTGGAGCGGACGATCGCCAACATTTGCCGGAAAACCGTTCTTGCGATTCTCAAAGATAAAAAAGAGTCGATCGTGCTCGACCGAAAGCTTGTCCACGACTGGCTGGGCAATGAAAAAGTCGACTACGGCAAAAAGGAAAAAGAAGACCAGGTGGGTACCGTCACCGGTTTGGCCTACACGTCGTTTGGCGGGGATATTCTGCAAATCGAAGCCAACCGTTTCGAAGGCAAAGGCCATTTGATCCTGACGGGCCAGCTTGGCGACGTCATGAAGGAATCAGCCAGCATCGCGCTGGATTACATTCGCTCGCACGCCAAAGAGTACGGCATTGATCCAAAAATCTTCGAGAAAACGGATATCCATATCCACGTGCCGGAAGGTGCGGTGCCAAAAGACGGCCCAAGCGCCGGCGTGACGATGACGACCGCGCTGGTATCGTGCCTTTCGGATCGCCCGGTCAAAGCCAATCTAGCCATGACCGGCGAAGTCACGCTGCGCGGCAACGTCCTGCCAATCGGCGGCTTGAAAGAGAAATCGCTGGCGGCGCATCGTTCCGGCATCACGACGATCCTCATTCCAAAAGGCAACGAGAAGGATCTTGAGGAGATCCCGGAGGAAGTGAAAGAAGCGATCACGTTCATTCCGGTCAGCACCGCTTCCAAAGTGCTGGAGCACGCGCTCGTCTAAGCGTATGAAAAGCGAGTTTTTAACAAGCGCCGCCGGCCGCCAGGACTGGCCGGAATCCACACGGCCGGAAATCGTCGTCGTCGGACGAAGCAATGTGGGAAAGAGTTCGTTTATCAACGCGTTCACGAACCGCAAGAAGCTGGCCTATGTCGGCAACACGCCCGGAAAGACGCGGCTGATCAACTTTTTTACGATTGACGACCAATGGACTCTGGTGGATGTGCCCGGCTATGGATACGCGAAAATGTCCAAAGCCCAGCTGGAAAAGCTGGGAAAGATGATGGACGACTACTTTTTGCATCGGGAAAATATCGCGGGGGTCATCCAGCTTGTCGATGGACGGCACGAGCCGACCGCCGACGATGTGGATATGGTGCAGTTCTTTCGGGAAATGGGGTATCCCGTCATTATCGGCGCGACGAAAATCGACAAGGTGCCGAAAACCAAACGAATCGCGGCGTTAAAAAAGATTTCCCAAAAGCTTCAGTTACCGCTTGCGAGCGTTTGTCCGATTAGCAGCGTGGAGAAAACCGGATTCGACAAGGTGCAAAGCCTGATCGACGAAAAGCGGCAGCACTTTGAGCAAAAAAGAGAAAAATAAAAAGGAAATCCTTTTGAGGCGACATCGCGTGGCGGGCTCGATCCGTTGGCGCGAATCGCCTCTTTTTTGCGAGGAAAGGAAAAGAAAACGGGCGAAAAACAGACGATAATCCATCTTGAAAACGGATAATAGTTGCCATGATTCGGCCCAAGATGCTAGTATACCTGTATGATTGGAATTTTAACAGAGAAGGCCAGCGCCGCTCGAAACTTTGAAAAGGCGCTCGGCGGCAAAGAAGGAACTTACAATGGAGAGGCGTATCGCATCACGCACGCCAGAGGGCACTTGTACGAATTGTACGATCCCTCGCAGCAAGTCGACGAAGCGCTCCAAAAGAAATATAAATCTTGGAACACAAAAAACCTTCCGTGGAAACGAGAGGATTTTTTGTGGAAAAAAAAGGAAACAAAAGACGCCGTGGACATTTTAAAACAAATCAAAGCCGATTTGAAAGGATGCGACGAGCTTATTATCGCGACCGATGACGACCCATCCGGGGAGGGAGAATTGCTTGCGTGGGAAATCATCGACGGACTCGCTTTGAAGCCGAAAAAGATTTCACGCATGTACTTTGTCGACGAAAGCAAGCCATCCATTCAAAAAGCGTTTGTCGAACGCAAGCCGCTCGACCAGAAGATGGACAGGGATCTTGATTTCGTCAAGGCGGATTTCCGTTCCAAATGGGATTATTTGTCGATGCAGTTTACGCGCATCGCCACCGCCAACGGCGATGGCAAGTCGGTGCTTCGGCAGGGACGGCTGAAATCGGCCATGGTCAAGATGGTCGGGGATCAGCTTAAAAAAGTCGAAAGCTACAAAAAGGAGCCGTTTTACGAATTGCGGTTCAAAGACGAGAATGGCAATATGTTCATCAAGTCGAAAGCGGCCCGGTTCAAAACGCCGGAGGAAGTCGATATCGCCATCGAATCCAGCCCGGTTGTCGTCGACTCGACGACATTGAAAAAGACGCCGCCGCCCCGCTTGCTTGATTTGGCGGGATTGTCCGCCCAGCTCTCCACCCAGGGGCTGAAAGCGAAAACAGTTTTGTCCACGTACCAGAAAATGTACGAGGATCAAATCGTCAGCTATCCGCGAACCGAGGATAAGACGATCACGCCCGAACAGTTTCAGGAGCTGCTTCCCCTGGCCGACCAGATCGCGCAAATCGTCGGCGTCAAGCCCGAACTGCTTACGTATCGCAAAGCGAGAGCGTCGCACGTCAAGGCGCAGGGAGCGCATGGTGCCAACCGGCCAGGGCCCAACGTGCCTAAATCGTTATCCGATTTGAAAAAGTACGGAGCGGGTGCCGAAAAGATTTACGTTTTGCTCGCGAAAAACTTTTTGGCGATGCTGGCGCCAAACTACGAGTACGAACAGCAAAAAGGCCATCTGGAAAAATATCCGGATTACAAAGCGACAACCGATATTCCAAAATTCAAAGGATGGAAAGCGGTATACAACGCTTCCGATTCCAGCGAAGAAGAGGAAAAGACGAATAAGAAGCTAGGCACCCACGCCGATCCTTTCACGTACGAAGGATTCCCGCCAAAGCCTGTGGCGCCAACGATGAAGTGGCTGATGAAACAGCTCGCTAAATACGAAGTTGGAACCGGCGCGACGCGCACGAGCATTTACGCGGATGTGACCAACGCCAACACGCGCTTTCCTTTGCTTGTGGAAACACGCGGCAAGCTGTCGATGAGCGAGTATGGGAACATCTCGTACCAGCTACTGCCGGGAACGAACATCGGCAATTTGGAAATGACGGAACAGCTTGTCAAACAAATGCAAAAAGTCGGTTTGGGCCAGGCCGATCCGAACGCGTTTCTCGATCAAATGGAACAGCTCGTTATGCAAGACCTCGAGCAAATGAAAGAGAACGGGAAAAAAATCGTTCACAAAACATACGAGCGCAATCCGGACGACTACGTCAAAACGACAATCGACGGAAAGGAAATCGAGTTTAAAAAAGAATTTTCGGGCACCGTCTTCACCCCGGAACAAATCGAGGCACTCAAAAACGGGGAAGTGATCGAGGTGCAGTTTAAAACCAAAGCCGGACAGGAAGTCAAAGCGAAAGGAAAACTCGAAGAGCAGACATTTAAAAAACGAAAGTTTTATGGCTTCAAGCCTTCCGAGTATTTCGATCTGGACGGCAATCCGGTCAAAGACGAAACCGAATACGTGGAATGCACCTGGAATGGCAATCCCGTCAAGTTCAAACGAGTTTTCGGCCAGCATCGGTTCACGGACGAGGAAGTCGAAGCGCTTGTCGCCGGCCAGCAAATCACGACAGAGTTCTTATCCAAAAAAGGCAAGCCATTCAAAGCCAAAGGAAGTCTGCAGGAGCAAGTGTTCCGCGGCCATAAGTTTTTTGGCTTTAAAATCGAAGAGTTTGAAAAGAAGCCAGCTAAATCAAAAAAAGCGTCGAACGAGGAAGCGTAAATTCCTTTCGACGCTTTTTTCTGTCTTAATGAAGGAGATCTGAATCCTTCTCTTGCAACATCTGGACCGAGCCGATGGCGATTTTTTCATCCGATTCCTTGTCGCCGATTTCGAAAAGCACCGGTTCGAAATCCTCGCTGGTATAGTCGCTGGCAATGCAGGTAACCTTCTTTTTATCTCGTTCGTACACGAACAAGTCGTTGGACAGCACATCGCGCGGATCCACCGTCAATGGATTGGCGTTGGAAGCCGCGATCGTCTGAAGCATTCCGCGCTCGTTTTCCTGACCCGTTTTCGCGTAGATGAGAACTTCGTGAATGGAAGAAGGGAAAATATAGAAATCGCTGCCGAATTGCTCGCCGATTTGCGCGAGCACGTCATCCCGCAGCAAGACGCGCGCTCCATTCAAATACGAATCCAGCGTCAAAATGTATAGCCTGTGTCTTTTCAGCGGCTTTTTTGACACCAGCAAATTGTTACGCTCCTTCAGGGCGTTGCCGATCTTCACAAGCAGCGGACGCTCCGCCTGCAGGTTTTTTAACGCCTGCGCATGCAAGGTTTCCTTGGAAATATCCAGCGTTTCGAGCATTTCCGGCGCGATGTCCGCCGACTGCAAGCTTCCCGCGACATGGCCGATTTTGACCCGATACGTCGCGACAAGCGGGCCGCATATAGGGGTGTACACGCCATGCTGACGCAATGGCTCGCAAAGAGAAAGGTCGCGCAGACGAATAAACACGCGTTCGCGCATCGCTTCGTAGGACGTGAGAAGGGAAGAAAGCTGGTCCGTTTTTGGCATTTGGCGACAGACGGCACGCAGCTGGGCGGCCACGTCCTGAAGCAGGCTGTCCAGGTTGTTTTCGCGCTTTAGACACGTCTTGATGACTTCCACTGGAATTTGGATCCCAAAGCCATGGCCCGACAACGTGACGCTGACCGCCTCGTATTCGACGTTTTCCTTGCGCATCGTGTGGAACTCGACTTGAAAACGTTCCTTCTGGTCGCCAAAAAACAACGGTAGCCGCGTTTGGATGAGATCAACGATCTCTTTTTGATTGATGTTTTTCATGAATTGATTTCTCCTTTGAATGAAAATAAGCATAAATAAATAAATTCGATCGGAATGATCGTACAAAAATAAAAAGAATTCATAAGAAGGGAATTGGAATGTCGTTTTCAAACGACAAGATTACTTTAGCACATCTTTAGCAAATAGGGAAGAAATAAATATCCACCGGCTAAGCCGGTGGTTTTTCAGATGCGGGCATAGCCCTGCTCTCAAAGCTGCGCGTCAACGCGCTTTCATGGTCTGCCCATTGCACTTATTTTCGTTTTCCCGTAAACGGATCTTCAAATTCCAATTCCAGTTGCTCGGCTACTTGATCCTCTTTCAACTGATTTTGAATATATTCTTGAATCTTCTTTGTATTCTTTCCTGCCGTGTCCACGTAGTAGCCTCGACACCAAAAACTTCGGTTCCGATATTTATATCTTGCGTTTGACCATTTTTCATAAATCATTTGGCTACTCTTTCCTTTCAAATACCCCATGAATCCAGATACGCTCATTTTTGGCGGTATTTCTATGAGCATGTGGATATGATCACAACATACTTCCGCTTCTATTATGTTCACTCCTTTCCATTCACATAGATTCCTTAATATCTTTCCTATTTCCAATCGTCTTGCATCATAGAATGCTTTTCTTCTATACTTTGGCGCAAACACGATATGGTACTTACAATTCCATTTTGTGTGTGATAAACTGTGTAAGTCATTGGACATATTCTTTGTGTTCATTGCATAAAGCCCTCCTGGTTTCTTCTTTCGTAGTTGGCAGACCACGTTTTTAGTTTAAACCAGGAGGGCCTTTCATGATCACTCCGCTTAAGCTTTTTGGGGGGCTGTAACGAATCAGTGATTTTTAGAAATCACTAGAGCGTTGCAGCTCTTTTTTTCTTTGCTTCTTTCGAAAATGACAGAATCTATGCCAAAAAGAAAAGCGCGCCTCATTTTTTGGCGCACTTAAAAAGAAATATCACTTTTTCTGCTTTTTTCGATTGATTTTATGGTTTCAGGCTTCGCACTGTTTCTTCTTTGGAAACTTGCTCCTGTGATATCGGCGCAGATTATGACCGATTGATACAAGTAGAAGCTCCAATTTGACGCCGGTTTCTCCTCGACGGCGGAATCGGTCGTATTGATAATCCTGCTTGATCTCTCCGAAGATCCCCTCCGCCTGGACACTTCGTTGCGTCATCAGCTCTTTTCCTTCGTCCTTAGCCAGGTTCGCTTTGACTTCTTCCTGATACTCGATCAGTTTTTCAGTGATTTTCAAAGTACGCCCTTTTTTGGCTTTCGTACATTTCGCTTTTAACGGACAATCCGGACAATGCGCATTTTGATAGTGTTTGGTCTTTCGTTCATATCGTCCTCTTTTATCCGTGGTTTCCTTGATGAATGTAAAGGTGTGGCCGGCTGGACAAAGGACTTCTCCTTGTTCATCCGGTTTCATCTGATAGCTTTTGAACCGGTTTTTATCTGTGACCTTTTCCTGCTCTTTTCGATATGTGTTGTACTTCATGAAAAGCTCGATATGGTGTTCTTTACAATACGAATAATTGTCGTAGCTTCCATAGCCGGCATCGGCCGGTGTTTTCGTTGGATAGTCGCCATAGGCTATATTGTATCCTTCCATGAACGGGATATAGGTGTTCAGGTCATTGGCGTCGCTAGACACATAGATATGGCGGATATAGCGGTTGCTGCTTCCCATCTGGACATTGTATCCGGGCTTGAACACATTGGTGTGATTGTAGTAATCGTATTTCATGTGCATGAACGTAGCGCCTGGATCCGTTTTGGAAAAACTGTTTCTTCCATCGGCCAGCCGATAGTAGATCGAGTATTTCAGAATCTTATCCGCGTCTTCTTCAAAGCCTTCCTTAAAACGCTGGAAAGGATGTTTTCTTTGTCCTTTGCCATGTTTTGACTCGATTTTCCTCTGATTCATGAGTCCCTTGATCGTGTCGACGATCTCGACAAGATATTCGAAAGAAAATTCCTTCAATACCGAAAGTTTGACGGGGACTGCTTCTTTCTGGCAGTATGCATTGAAAGCTTTGATGCGTTCCATAATCTTCACCCAGCGCTTTTGACGATACTTCTTCGTTGAGCGCATCCATACGAAAGTCATCTTGTTGGCGTTGGCCTCAAATTTGGTGCCGTCGATATAAAGGATGTCGGTATGGATGTCGTCATGGGCTTCAAAATAACGATTGAACTCGACAAAAAGATCTTCTAAAGACATCCGAAGATTGTTGGCGATGAAGCGTTGAAAAGCCATAAAAGAAGGGGTGAGGCCATCCATGATGAATTGAAAACGAATATCGAATTTACACAGATCCTCAAGATCGCGAAGAGAAGCGTAGCCTTTGAGGGTATAAGCTAGAAGGATACATTGGAGCAATTTCAAACCATCGTAACCGCAGTCATGACGGGAAGAGAAGTCGATATATTTAAACACGTTGACTCCCTCTACGACTTCCTTCACGGTTCTGGAGATATCATCCCGAGGGATGGAATCATCATAAACAAATGACAAAGGGAATTGAAAAGATGGCTGAAGTGCGTTACTATGGACTAGGTATTTTGGCACACATAAATAATACCAAAAAAGGCCGGGTTGATGATCATTTTGATATCAACTCGGTCCTTTTTTTATTTCGGGAGCCGGATATTTTTTTACTTACCCGTTACAGCCCCTTTTGAGTTACAAAAAACCGTTTCCAAACGGAAACGGCAAAAATCGGGGTTCCTTAGTCGATTTGATCGAGTTCGGCCATCCACAGCGAGCGGTCCGCGTCGCTTGGCATGCGCCAGTCGCCACGCGGGGAAAAGGAAATCGAGCCGACCTTGACGCCATCGGGCATGCAGTTGCGCTTGAACTGCTGCGTGAAGAAGCGGCGGTAAAAAGTCGTGATCGCCTGCCGGATCGTTTCTTTGGACACTTTCGGAAACGCCAGACAGCATAACGCGAAAATCTTTTTCGGCGATTCATGGAACCGAAGCATATGGTACAGGAAGAAATCATGCAAGTCGTAGCTGCCGAGCACTTCTTCCGTTTTCTGGGCAATCGTTCCATCCTGCTGGGGCGGGAGAAGTTCCGGGGACACCGGCGTGTCGCAAATATCGAGCAGCACGGTGGCCAGGGCGGTATCGCCTTCCTGCTGCGCCTGGATCGCGACGGATTCCACGATATAGCGCACAAGCGTTTTTGGGACCGAAGCGTTGATGGCGTACATGGACATATGGTCGCCGTTGTACGTGCACCAGCCAAGCGCCAGCTCCGACAAGTCGCCCGTTCCGATGACGATGGCGTTGTGCTTGTTCGCCAGATCCATTAAAAGCATCGTCCGGTAGCGGGCTTGCGAGTTTTCATATGTAATGTCGCGCGTGCTCTCGTCGTGGCCGATATCCGCGAAGTGCTGGCGCACCCCGTCCACGATCGAAATTTCCCGGGCGCTCGCGCCTAAGATTTCCATGAGCTGGTCGGCGTTCGACTTTGTGCGCGCCGTCGTACCAAATCCAGGCATTGTGATTGCGTGGATATGGCTTGGCTCATAGCCGAGCATATTGAACGCTTTGGCCACGACAAGCAAAGCCAAAGTCGAGTCCAGTCCGCCGCTGATACCAAGCACCACGTCGGTACAGCCGATTTTTTTTAGCCGGGTCGCCAGCGCGCACGCCTGAATCGTTAAAATTTTGTGGCAGCGCGCGATGCGCTGGTCGATATCGGACGGCACAAAAGGATAAGCGTCGATGCGCCGCGTCAGCTCGATGGTTTCCGGAACGGAAGAGGAAAACTCGACGACGCGATAATCCGCCAAAGCCGGCTGTTCCAGGCTCGTTTTAAAGTGGAGCCGGTCGGTGCGTAAATGCTGCAAGTCGATTTCGCCATACAAAACGGGTTGCGGATCGTACAGCGTCGTCTGCGCTAAAATCGCGCCGTTTTCCGCGATAAGGTCGTGACCGCTGAACACAAGATCCGAGCTGCTTTCATCCCGTCCCGCGCTGGCGTACACATACCCGCTGTACGTGGCGGCGGACTGGTGGCGGACAAGCTCGCGGCGATAGTCGTCTTTGGCGATGACTTCGTTGGATGCCGAGCAGTTGACAAGAACGTTGGCGCCGGCTAGCGCATGGTTCGAGCTCACCGGAATGGCGACCCACAAGTCTTCGCAAATTTCGATGCCAATGCACGCTTTGGAGGCGCGGTCCAAAAAGAGGATTCGATCGCCTACAGGAACCGTTTGGTTACCCAGCGTGATTTGACGCGTCTGGATTTCGCGCGCCGGCGTGAACCAGCGCGGCTCGTAATATTCGTTATACCCGGGAATGTGGGATTTGATATAGACGCCAAGCACCTTTCCGTTGAAAAGGAACGCCGCGCCGTTGATGAGCTTTCCTTCGACAACGAGCGGGACGCCAACGACGCAAGCCAGGTTGGCGGGCAGCTCTTTGGCCATGCGAAGCAGCTCGGCTTGCGAGGCTTCCAGCAAAGCTTCCTCGTAAAACAAGTCCTGGCAAGTGTAGCCGCTGACGGCCAGCTCGGGAAAGACGACCAGCTGGGTGTCGGTGTCTAGCCCGCGGGCGATTTCCAGCATGCCGTCGACGTTTTTTTTCGGGTTGCCAATGTGGACAGGCGGTGTCGCCGCGGCGACTTTGTAGTAGTTGAAACGTTTCATAGTGACTCCTTTATGAAAAGAAAGCCATCCGCTAGGATGGCTTGGATCTTAACCTTCTGATAATTCATGGAGACGATCGGCGTAAGCGGACTCATCCGACGTCTTCTTTTCGTTTTCGGTCGCGTACCGTTTGACAGCCGCACTCGATTTCGGGATTGGCTGCAGCGTACCGGCGCCGGCGACACAGCCGCCCGGGCAAGCCATTCCTTCGAGCAGATATCCGTTCAAACGGCCGGCTTTCGCCATCATGAGCATCGTCTTGCAGTTTTTCAAGCCTTCGGCGGCCTGCACTTTCACTTGCATTTCCGGATGTTCCTTCTCGATGACGTTTTTCACGGCTTTCGCCACGCCGCCGCTGACAGCGAATCCGCGACCATCGTTGGTTCCGGCCAGCAATGGTTCCTCCGCGACGATTTGTTCCAAATTGATGCTTTTCGCTTCGAACATGCCCATGACTTCCTCGAACGTGAGCACAAAGTCGACATCCGAGCGCACGGATTTGCGGCTGGCTTCCAGTTTTTTCGCCGCGCAAGGCCCGATGAAGACAACCTTGGCATTTGGATGGTCTTTTTTGATCATGCGCGCCGTCAAAACCATTGGCGTCAGCGCCATGGAAATGTAAGGGGCGAACTGCGGGAATTCCTTTTTCGCCATAACGGACCATGCCGGGCAGCAGCTCGTTGCCATGAACGGCTGTTTTTCAGGCACCTTGTCCAGGAAGTCCGCCGCTTCCTCGATCGTGCACAAGTCGGCGCCGATCGCCACTTCCACCACGTCCGCAAAACCAAGGGACATTAAAGCGGCTTTGACTTTGTCCGGCGTGACGCTTGGACCAAACTGGCCGACAAACGCCGGCGCGATGGCCGCGATGACCTCGTCACCCTCCTTGATGGAGTAAATGGTCTGGAAGATTTGTCCTTTGTCCACGATGGCGCCAAACGGGCAGTTCACCAGACACATGCCGCAGCTGACGCATTTATCGTAGTTGATCACGGCCTTGCCGTCCTCGTCGCTGCCGATCGCGTTCATGCCGCAGCTCGCCGCGCAAGGACGCTCGATTTTCACGATCGCCGAGTAAGGGCATGCGTCCATGCAGCGTCCGCACTTGATGCATTTGTCCTGGTCGATCAGCGAGCGGCCGTTCACGATGTGGATCGCGTCTTTTGGACACACTTCCGTACATTGATGGGAAAGGCATCCCTGGCAGCCGTTGGTCACGAAGACCTTTTTTTCCGGACACGCGTTGCACGCGAACTTGATTATATTGATCAAAGGATCATCATAATATTTCGTGGCAATGACACTTTCCTCGATGCCGTCGCTCAGCGCGCCGTATTCGGCCATTTCACGAAGCGGAAGCCCCATTCCAAGACGAAGACGCTCGCCAATGATCGCACGTTCCAGGAAGATGCTGTTGCGATATTTCGCCTTCGTTCCCGGCAGGATCTCGTAAGGGATCTCTTCGATCCGTTTTGCGTAGTCGATGTCGTCGGCGTAAGCCATCCGGGCGATTTCCGAAAAGACTTTCCGGCGAATATCGGTCACTGAATTATAGATTCCTCTCATAATTTCTCCTTCTATTCATTTGCTTTACTTATTATATCGGAAAACGGCCGGACAAGAAACCAAAATTCGTGAAAAAATGCACAACTTCAGGCAGAAGGAAAAGGACGTGGTACAATACAGACGATATAGATGAGGAACCAAGCAATGAAAGAAATACGGATTCATGAAAACGATGCCAACCAGCGGCTCGACAAGTTTCTGGAGAAGACGTTTCCCGAACTGAAAAAGGGCATGATGTACAAAGCCATTCGAAACAAGAAAATCAAGGTCAACCGCAAACGTGCGGATTTCGCGCAAATCTTGCAGCCCGACGACGTGATTTTGCTTTTTTTGCCCGACGACGTGCTAGTGCAAAAAGAAAAAAAAGTGCTCTTCAATTCCAATCTCGATGTCGTCTACGAGGACGACAACATCGTGGTCGCCGACAAGCCCGCGGGCCTGCTTTCCCAAAGCGCCAAAGAAGGGCAGGACTGCCTCGTGGAGCGTTTACGGGCTTACTTGTATCGAAAAGGCGAGTACGATCCAAAGCGTGAAAACCATTTCGCCCCCTGCATTTGCAACCGGCTTGACCGCAACACATCCGGCCTTGTGATTGGCGCCAAAAACGCGTACGCGGCGCGGGAGATCAACGCGGCCATTCAACAGCATTTGGTTCACAAGTTTTACCACGCCAAAGTCGAAGGCCATTTGCGCGACGACATGGACGTGACGCTGTATTTGAAAAAAATCGACACCATCGCGAAAGTAAGCGCCCAGCCGCGGGAAGGGTATGTGAAAGCGCAAATGCGCGTCCATCCGTTTCGCTTCGAGAAAGACGCGACGTGGATCAAAGTGGAGCTTGTGACCGGACGGTTTCATCAAATCCGCGCCTGCATGGCGTTTCTAGGCTTTCCGCTCGTTGGCGACCGCAAATACGGAAGCCATCGCCTAGAGGACATGCAGCTGGACGCGTATCGCATCGTAATCGACCCGATTGAAATGGAAATGGAGCAAAATGAGTTTAAAAAGTGACAATGCAGGTCACTTTTTTTTGCGTTTTGTCGTATATAAAGGTATGGAGAATATTTTTTGGAAGAGCCTCTGGCTCATTTACTGGCTTTGGATTGGCCGGATCGACTACAAAACCTACACCATTCCGAAGCGCTGGATCCTTCTTTCGGTTCCATTGGTCTGGGCGCAGTTTCAGGCCATCGAGCCGCTTTCTTTTGCTTATCCGCTAACCGCCCTTGCTTTGTGGGCGATCCGAACGCAATGGATCGGATACGCGGACGTCGTGTATTTGTTCGAGTTGGCGGCGCTGCTGGAGCCCGCGGCGATGAACCAGTGCCTGCTGATTGCCGTTTTGGCCGGCTTTGTCTTGGTGAAAGTCCGCCGATGCCCGCTCGTTCCGTTTGTGTCGTGCCTGGCGCTAGGCGTCGTAGTGTCCACCCTGCTTTGAGACAAGGGGTATGGTATACTGGGCGTATGACTTCAAAACAACAAAATCAATCGAAGATCCACGGACTCGTCCTTGGTGGAGGCGGGGCCCGCGGATGCTATGAGGTGGGAGCCTGGCAGGCGTTTCAAGACTGCGGGATCTCGTTTCAATGTGTGAGCGGCACAAGCATCGGCGCGATTGTCGGCGCCTTATACACCCAGCAAACCATCGAACCGCTCATTCGATTCGTTCACGAATTGCAGCCTAGCCATATTGTGGCCGACATGCCGGCGATTCCGGAAAATTTTGAAGAAATCGTCGCCAACCGGGACCAGCTGTTCGCTTTTCTTCGCGGCTATATGAAGGAGGGAACCGATATTTCACCGCTGCGGGACAGCTTGAGCCGCATGTTCGACTACGACCGGTTTATGGCTTCGCCAATCGACTTCGCGTGCATGACTTTCAATGTGACGACGATGAAAGGGGAGGCGTTTTATAAAAAAGACATGACAAAGGACGACGCGGTCGACATCATTTTGGCTTCGGCCTCGTGCTTTCCCGCTTTTCCGATGGCGAAGATCCACGACGACTTGTATATCGACGGCGGCTTTGAAAACAACCTTCCCATCCAGCTTTGTCAGACGATGGGGGCCGATGACTTTGTCGTCATCGACGTGCATGGTCCGGGACGGGTTCGCCGTATCGACGACGATTCCCGTTTGATCAAGCGGATCCAGCCGCTGCTGCCCATTGGCAACTTCCTCGATTTCAGCCAGGCGCAAGCCGTTCGCTCTTTGCGCATCGGTTACTTGGAAACGATGAAGTACTATGATCGTTTTTGCGGCTATTTGTTTACGTTTGATCGAAGCAGCTGGCCAAAGATTTATATGTGCGAGAAGTATTTGGATCTCGTATTGCATGGGCGGATCGAGGTTTCGTTTGAATTGACGGAAAAGGCGTACATGCGCATTCTTGGATACAAGCCCGCGCCCCTCGCCAACCGCTACGCCGAGGCGTACCGCTATGGCCGCCTTATCGAATGCCTGGCGTTCGAAGTCGGCATGGATCCGGTCCGGCTTTATGATTTCAACCACTTTTTGCGCGATTTGGACGAGCGGCTCGCCAGCCTGCCCGAACCGGCGGCTTTGGAAAATCCAAAGGCGCTTCACGAGTTTTTGCACAATCGAAAAAAAGAAGAAGTGCTACACTTCTTCCATATGGTTCTCGTTCAAAACAAAGGGCGTCTTCCGCTTGTTTACGAACCGCTAAAAACCGTTTTCGAGATCCAGTACGTCTTGGCCCAGGTGTGGTACGCCTTGCATATGTACTTGAGCAAAGCGCGCTAAAGACGGATCCAGACCGACTTCGATGTCGGTCTTTTGCTTGTTTTGGGCGGAAACAAACCCGAGATGAAAGCATTGCAGCAGCAGGACGCCATGTTTTTTGTTCGGATTGTACAACGGATCGTTGACGATTGGAAAGCCGCTTTGTGCCGCGTGCAGGCGGATTTGATGCTTGCGTCCGTGCACGATGCGCGCTTTCAGCAACGCGAATCCGCCATCGGCGCGCAAGGTTTGAAAAATCGTGGTCGCCTCCTTGCCGCCTGGACGGGCGATCATTTTGCGCGCGTCGTGGCGGTCGCGGGCGATTGCCAGCTCGACGATTTGCTGGTTTTGTTTTGGGCGCCCCTGCGTGATCAAATAATATTCTTTTTGGATGGTTTGGTCGCGAAACTGCGCGTCGTAAAAGCTTTGTAAAAACGGGATTTTACAAAAGAGCACCAGGCCGCACGTTTCGACATCGAGCCGATGGCACGCCTTGGCCCGAAAAGGAAAGCCCTGGCGGGCCAAATAGGCGTTGACGCCATCTTCCAGCGTGCAGGCGCCGCTGCCATCGTCATGCACGAGCGATCCGGCCGGTTTGTACGCGACAAGGCAGGTGTCGTCTTCATACACGATGCGCGCTTCCTGCTCGTGCCAGACTGGCGAATCGAAGCGTTTGAGCGTGACGGAAAAAGGACGGTTCGGGTGAATCGAGGAAGGAAGAACGATGTTTTTTTGCGCCGCCTTCGAGATTTTAAAGGTGTCCAGCCACGTGGCGATCGTCATGCTTTGATCGGGGCGGACGAGGACGCGGCCATCAGGTTGTACGTGAAATGTTGTCATGTGAACACGATAGCGCAAAAACCGAAAAACCGCAACGCAAGTTCATCGAATGGACATTTTGATCTTTTTTTTCTATAATGGAAATGGTTTAAAAAGAAATCAGAGCGAACGATCGCTCCAGGAGGATATACAATGAAATTATTTAAAGGAAAAAACGGCGAGCTTGTCGAAGTGCTTGGCGCGCCAGAAGAAGTGACATTGACGATCAACGAAGAGCCAATGGTTGAATTGAAAGCCGGATCGACGGACGCAGCGCAGGAAAAACACGTGCCGGCGGTAAAAAAAGAAGGCGACGAGCTGTTTGTTCAAGTTGGTGAAATCGAGCATCCAATGCTTCCAGAGCACTTCATTACGAACATCTGGGTTGAATATCCGGATGGATCCGTTGAACGCAAATCGCTGATCCCGGGAGAAAAACCGGTGGCGGTATTCGACGTCAAAGACAAAAACGGAAAAGTGACTGTGTACGAGTACTGCAATTTGCACGGACTTTGGAAAAAAGAACTCGAACTGTAGTATGATAAAAGCCGGAATGATCCGGCTTTTTTTGTGGAGGTAGGTATGGAAAGTGTATGGGGTAAATTAAAAAAAATCTTGCAAAATTACGAAGAGCTTGTCGTCCTCTCGCTGCTTGGCATCGGAATCGGGCTGCTTGTGTCCGTGTTTGAGGTGCTGTTTGGCTACGGTTTGAAAGCGATGATCGACATTCATGAAAGCGTCGGCAGCAAGCTTTTGCTCGGGCTGCCGCTCGCCGGGCTGTTGATCGTCTACTTGTTTCAAAAATGGGGAAAGAACGCGATCAAAGGGATGAATCTTGTTTTTGAAGTGTCGCAAGGCATCAGCCGGCACATTCCAAAACGGCTGATCTCGCTCATGGCGGCCGGAACGTGGATTTCCAATTTGTTTGGCGCCAGCGTCGGCCGGGAAGGCGTCGCGATGCAAATCGGCGCGACCGTCTCCCACGTGATTGGAGAGCGCTTTAAAAAATACGAGAACGCCAAGACGATTTTTTTAGTTTGCGGCATGGCCGCGGGATTTTCCGGCTTGTTCGGAACGCCGTTTACCGCGATTTTTTTCGCGATGGAAGTGCTGGTCGCCGGCGTGCTGAAATTTCGGGCGATGGCTCCGACGCTGACGGCTTCGTTTAGCGCCGCGTGGCTTTCCAGCCAGTTCGGGTTGTACAAAAGCAGCTATGATCTTGTCGTCTATGCGTACAAGCTGGATTGGAAAGTCATGATTCCGCTCGTGGTTTTAGGCATTGTTTTTGGCATCGTGGGCGGGGCGTTCGCCTGGGGGCTCGGAAAGATAAAAGCCCGAATCGCGGCCTGGATCCCCGATCCTTACACGCGCGTCTTTTTGGGGGCGATCGTGGCGGCGGCGCTGTTGTTTGTGCTGCATAATGGCCGCTACAGCATGCTGGGCGAAAATTTGATCGCGGCCAGCTTTCAATACGGAACCGTGTACTGGTACGACTGGATTTGTAAATTCGCTATGACGATTTTGTGCCTTTCCGTTGGTTTTATGGGCGGGGAGGTGACGCCGTTGTTCGCGATCGGGGCGACGCTGGGCTTTTGCTTGTCGGGCGTTTTCGGCATTCCGCCAACGATGTGCGCGGCCCTTGGCTACGCGGCGGTGTTTGGCGCGGGCACGAACACGTACCTGGCGCCAATTATGATCGGGATGGAAGTGTTTGGGTTTCAGTATTTTCCGCTTTTTTTCATCGTTTGCTCGGTGGCGTATTTAGTGAACCGGAACAAGTCGATTTACGCTTTGCAGCAAAGAGAGGGTTGACCTGAAGTCCACTCGAACGGATACAATAAAAAAATGAAAAGAAAGCGGGGAAGAGTTGAATGAAAAAGAAAAAGAGGAAATGGATTGCCGGGCTTCTGGCTTTCGGATTGCTGGCGGGCTGCCAAAAACCGGTTCAAAAACAAGCCGACACCCTTGTTTACGCGTCGCAGGACTATACGCGCATTGACCCGATCGTCGACGAGCACGGCGAAATCAATTTGCTGTTGTTCGACGGTCTGACGGCCCACGACGAGAACAACGATGTCGTGCCCGCCCTGGCGACAAGCTGGACGTACGACGAGGCCGCGCAAACATGGACGTTTCATTTGCGAAACGACGTGACGTGGCACGATGGCGAGCCATTTTCGGCCGAAGACGTAAAGTTCACGATCGAAGCCATCATGGATCCGGACAACGAATCGGAAAACGCGGCCAACTTTATGGATGTCGAATCCATTGAGACGCCCGACGGGCAAACCGTGATTTTCAAGCTGGCGGAGCCAAACGTGGCGTTTATCGACTATATGTCGATCCCGATTTTGCCAAAGCACTGCCTGGAAGGGGAAGACATGCAGACGTCGGACTTTTTCCGCCATCCCGTCGGAACGGGGCCTTACGCCTTGGAAGCGTGGGAAACCGGCCAGGCGATCACGATGCGCGCCAACGACGCGTATTTTGCCGGGGAGCCAAACATAAAAAACGTCGTGTTCAAGATCGTTCCCGACAGCAACGCCCGGGCCTTGCAGCTGCGAGGCGGAGAAGTGGATCTGGCCCAGCTGGCGCCCAAGGATGCCCAAGGTTTTAAAGACATGGAAGGCTTCGACGTCTACGATATGAAAACCGCCGACTACCGCGGCATATTGTACAACTTCAACAACCCGTACTGGCACCAAAACAAAGATATCATCCCGGCCATCAGCTACGCCATCGACCGCGACGCCATCGTGCAAAGCGTGTTGCTCGGGCAAGGAGAGGCGGCCTACTCCCCGATTCAGAAAAACGAGTACAACGACGAAGGCATGGAACGCTTTGACTACGATCCGCAAAAAAGCGAGGCGCTTTTGCAGGCGGCCGGATGCGTCAAAAACGAGGACGGTTTTTATGAGCGGGATGGAGAAATCATCGGTTTCACGCTTGTGGCGCCCGCCGACGATTCAGTCCGGCAGGACATTGCCCGGATCGTCGCCCAGCAGCTCAACGATGTCGGTATCGACTGTTCGATTGACGTGCCCGCGCAAGTCGACTGGAGCAAGCAGATGGCGTACGTTATCGGCTGGGGATCGCCGTTTGACGCGGACGACCACACGTTCAAGGTGTTCGGCAGCGGGCAGGCGGCCAACTACGCGTCGTACACCAACGCGGATGTCGACCGCTATTTGCAGGCGGCTCGAAGCAGCGCCGATCCCGCGGCGCGCAAGGTAGCGTATGCCAGCTTTTTGCAGGCGCTGACACAAGATCCGGCGTTTACGTTCATTTGCTACGTGGATGCCGACTACGTCGCCGACAGCCGGGTGCGCGGCATCGTTCCAGAGCAGGTGCTTGGCCATCATGGCGTGGGCATCTTCCAAAACATCGAGCAATGGACGATCAGTTAAGGGGACACGTTTCCCCTTTTCGTTTGAAAGGAGAGAGGAATGAAGAAAATCATCGAGGTTGAAAATCTGGATGTGCGGTTTTTACAGCCGCAAGGCGAGCTGCGGGCGCTTCGTGGCGTCGATTTGACGATCCAGGCCGGCGAGATTTTGTGCGTTGTCGGGGAAAGCGGCTGCGGAAAAAGCGTCCTGTGCAAAACGATAGCCGGCTTGCTGTGCAAGGAAGGCGTCATTCACAGCGGCGCGATCTGCTATGAAGGGGTCGATTTGCTGGCGTGTTCGAAACAGGAAAGCCGAACCATCCGGAAAAAAGCGTTTGCCGTCGTGCTCCAAAATCCGCAAACCGCGCTCGATCCCGTCATGAAAGTCGGCCGGCAGATGGACGAGGTGCTCAAGCTGCATCGGCCCGAACTCTCAAAACCGGCCCGCCGGTTGCGGCTGCTCGACGCGTTGAAGCAAGTCGGCATCCACGATCCGGCGCGGGTGCTGTCGCAGTATCCCCACGCGCTTTCCGGCGGGATGAAGCAGCGTGTCGTCATCGCGACGGCGCTGCTCAAGGAACCATCCGTTTTGCTGGCGGACGAGCCGACGACCGCGCTTGATCCGACCGTCGCGGGTCGGATCCTCGACTTGTTCGCCGATGTGCATAAGAGAAACCACATGACGATCGTTTTGGTGCTCCACGATTTGGCGGCCGCGTACCACTTCGCCAGCCGGGTCGCGATCATGTACGCTGGAAAAATCGTCGAAATCGGGACAAAGGAAGACGTCTTTGCCCATCCGCTGCACCCGTACACGAAAGCGCTGCTGGACGCGTTGCCTTCGCGAAACCTCGGAAAGCCGCGGCTGCCCGATCTTTCCGGCTTCGCGTTTTCCGAGGAGGCGATGCGGCCGTTTTCCTCGACGCATTGGGCCGCGGTGCCAAAAGGAGCATCCGATGCGCGATGAACAGGCGCTGCGCCTCGAACACGTCTCGAAGGCGTATGGCAGCGTGCAGGCGCTGGACGACGTTTGTTTGACGATTCATCAAGGCGAAGTGTACGGCTTGATTGGCGAGAGCGGCTGCGGCAAGACGACGCTGGCGCGCTGCGTCATGCAGCTGGAAACGTGGGACGAGGGCTCGATTTGGATCGACGGCCAGCCGTGTTCGAAAAAGCCAAACCGGACCAGACGAAGGGAACTCGCGAAAAAAAGAGCCATTGTCTTTCAGGAAGGGGCGGCGAGCCTCGATCGAAAAAGCCGGGTGCGCGAAGTGCTGCAGGAGCCGTTTCGCATCACGGGGCGGCCGGTCGACGAGGCGCGGTTGAAAGCGCTGCTGGCGCGCTGCCGGCTCGACATCTCGCTGATGGAGCGTTCATGCGCCACGCTTTCGGGCGGCCAGCTGCAGCGGCTGGCCATCGCCAGAGCGCTCGCTTTGGAGCCGGACTTGCTCGTGGCCGACGAGCCGATTGCCTCGCTTGACGTGTCGCTACAAGCGCAAATCGTCAATGTGTTTAAAGACTTGCAGGAAACGGAGGGCTTCGCGCTACTTTTGATTGGACACGACCTGGATATGATCCGTTTCGTGGCGGATCGCGTCGGGGTGATGTATGGCGGGCGTATCGTCGAGCAGGCGCGCACGGAAGACTTGTTTGGCGATCCGCGCCATCCGCACACGAAAGCGCTCATCGCCGCGGCGCTCCACGTGGACGAGGCGCGGCGGGATGACTTTTTATTTGAACAGCCCATTGAAAAAGATGGCGCGTACGAAGAAGTCAGCTTGGAGCATGTGGTATGGAAAGGAAAGAGGTCATGAAACGAATCGGAAAGAAAATCAGCGTGTTTCTCGTTTCGCTGTTCGTGCTGTCGTTTGTCACGTTCGCAATCGCGCGCCTGGCCCCTGGCGATCCGCTTGTGTCGTATTATGGCGAACGCGTGGAAAAGATGAGCGAGACGCAAAAGGCGGCAGCTAGAAAACGGCTGGGTGTTGACGAGCCGCTTCTCGTTCAGTACGGACGTTGGCTCGAACGCGCCGTCCATGGTGATTTCGGCCTTTCGTTTCAATATAAGCAGCCTGCCGGCGACGTGCTGGCGGCCCGTATTGGCAATACGCTTTTGCTTGGCGGGGCGGCGTACATCGTGCTGTTTCTGGCTAGTTTGCTCATCGGGGTCGGCTGCGCGCTGCACGAAGGAACGTGGCTGGACCGCGTGCTTGTGAAGGCGGGCACCGTATCCGCGTGCGTGCCGGAATTTTGGCTGTGTCTTTTGCTTATTTTCGTGTTTTCGGTCACGCTGGGATGGCTTCCGGCGTCGGGGGCGTACACGATTGGCCGCCAGAGCGACGTGCTGGACCGGCTCGCCCATCTCGTGCTGCCGCTGGCTGTCCTTGTTATTTCGCACGTGTGGTATTACGCCGCGCTCGTGCGAAACCGCCTGCTCGAGGAGCTTGGTAAAGACTATGTACTGCTAGGGCAAGCGAACGGCTTGTCGCTTGGGCGGATCGTGTGGCGTCATGGCGTGCCCAACGTGCTGCCAAGCTACTTGTCGTTGATGGCGATCGCGCTGCCGCATATTTTAGGGGGCACATACGTGGTGGAAATGGTGTTTTCGTATCCGGGTCTTGGCGCGCTGGCGTACGAGAGCGCGCGTTACCACGACTACAACGTGCTCATGCTCACGGTGCTGCTGAGCGGGACGGTCGTTTTGATGGCCAACGGGCTCGTCAACGCGCTGGCCCATCGTCTGGATCCAACGCAGGACGATACGCAAATCCTTCGTGAAAGCGAGGGCGAATGGCTATGAGGAAAAGGAAAAAGCGGTTTCCAGTCGTCGCGTTTGCCGGGCTTGGTCTCGTCGTTTTTGGTTGTTCGCTGGCGTCGGCGCAACCCCCGCGCATGGAGCTGGGACAGGCGAATATCGCCCCGGGTGTCTTGCACTGGTTTGGTACCGACCATTTGGGCCGGGACTTGTTCGCGATGATTTGGAGCGGCGGACGGGTGTCGCTGGCCATCGGCTTTTTGGGCGCGCTGGTGAGCGGGATCGTCGGGATCGTGGTCGGAACGACGTGCGCCTTTTCGAGTTCGAAGGTGGATGCCCTGCTTTGCAAGGGGATGGAAATCGTGCTAAGCGTGCCTTCGCTGCTGCTTGTGGTGCTCATTCAGTCGCTGGGAGGAGAAGGCTCGGTGTGGTCGCTCGCGCTGGTGATTGGTTTGACGAGCTGGATCCCGCTGGCGCTTGTCGTGCGCGCGGAAGTGCAAACGCTGCGGCGCGAGCCGTTTGTACAGGCGGCGTGGGCGATGGGTGCCGGTCCGTTTTATTTGCTGCGAAAACACTTGTTTCCCAACTTTTTTCCGTCGATCGCCTATATGCTGGTCATGAGCGTGCGCGACGCGATCGTGTTTGAGTCGACGTTGAGCTTCATGGGGCTTGGCATCGGATTCGAGCGCGTTTCGTGGGGAAGTTTGCTGTCGATGGCCGACCAGGCGTTTCTGGCGGGCACGTGGTGGATGATCGTTGTTCCCGGCGTGTTTCTTGTGCTCGTCATGACGTGTTTGAGCGATTTGGGCGAATTTATGCGGCGGCGCTGGAATGTATAACGCGCTATGGACTTTTTGACGGCTGGAAGTGTATAATAGGCTCAATCAAAAAGGAGAAATTTATGCTGAAATGTGAGCATTTAGTGAAAGACTATGTCACGGGGGACGGACTTGTCCACGCGATTCGCGATTTGACGATTACGTTTCGTGACAACGAGTTTGTTTCCATATTGGGGCCTTCCGGGTGCGGGAAAACGACGCTTTTGAACATCATTGGCGGGTTGGACAACTACAACGCGGGCAACTTGATCATCAACGGCCGCTCGACAAAAGACTACACGGATAAAGACTGGGACACGTACCGGAATCATCGAATCGGCTTTGTGTTTCAATCGTACAATTTGATCATGCATCAAAGCGTTCTTTCCAACGTCGAACTGGCGCTGACTTTGACCGGCGTCGAAAAAGAGGAACGCCGGCGGCGGGCCGTCGCGGCGCTGGAGAAAGTCGGTTTGCGCGACCAGCTCAACAAAAAGCCGACGCAAATGTCGGGTGGACAAATGCAGCGGGTCGCGATTGCCAGAGCGCTTGTCAACGATCCGGATATTTTGCTGGCGGACGAGCCGACGGGAGCGCTGGATTCAAAGACTTCGGTGCAAATCATGGATTTGCTTCAGGAAATCGCCAAGGACCGCCTTGTCGTGATGGTGACGCACAATCCCGAACTGGCGCATGTGTACTCGACACGGATCGTCGAGCTCAAAGACGGGCAGATCGTGAGCGATTCGAAGCCGGTCGACGAGAAAGAGAATTTGGAGGAAGCGGGCAAAGAAGCGCTCAAAAAGCCTTCGATGTCGTTTTGGACGGCTTTGTCGCTTTCGCTCAACAATTTGATGACGAAAAAGGGCAGAACGTTTTTAACGGCGTTCGCAGGCAGCATTGGCATCATTGGCATCGGGCTGATCATGTCGCTGTCCAATGGCGTGCAGTCGTATATCACATCGGTCGAAAACGACACGATGACGTCGTATCCGATTACGATCGAGGACAATACGATGGACATGTCGGTGCTGATGGGCGCGATGATGGATATGGGCGACGAGCGGACCGGCCACGACGATGACCGGATTTACACGAAAAACTTCGCGAACAAGATTTTGTCGTCCATCGCCCAGACCGAGTCGAACAACTTAACCGAATTCAAGACGTTTTTGCAGTCCAAAGACGGCGAGGCGTTCCGGTCGCTGGCCAAAGCGATCGAATACGACTACGATTTGACGATCCACGCCTACAACCCAAACGCGAAAACGGAAAAGGGACTTGTGCAAGTGGCGCCCAACGGCTTGATGGAAGCCATCGGGATGTCGGACATGATGTCGCTGCGCGAGCAGTTTTTGTCGAGTTCGATGAACGCGGGAAACGAGGTGTGGAACCGGCTGCCAGACAGCCAGGCTTTGCGCGACGACGAGTATGAACTAGTGGATGGACACTGGCCGGAAAACTATGACGAAGTGGTGATCGAGGTGGATGAAAACAACGAGATCAGCGACTATACGATGTATTCGCTCGGTTTGATGGACCAGGATGAACTGGTGGACAACTACAACGATTTGCAAGCGGGAAAAATCGACGAAATCGAGCCGGGCGAAAGTGTGGTGTATACGAAAGACGAATTGCTGGACACGACGTTCAAGCTCGTACTCAATTCTGCGTTTTACGAAAAACAGGGAAATCTCTGGATCGACAAAAGCGAGGACGAGGCGTTTGTCGACCAGCTCGTTCGCGATGGATTGGACGTCAAAATCGTCGGAATCATCCGGCCGGCGCAGTCGACGGTTTCGCACACGAGCATGGGCGGCGTGTACTATCCGCAGGCGATGCAGGATTATATCATTGAAAAGACGAACGAAAGCGACATTGTCCGGGAACAAAAAGAAAACAAGGAAATCAATGTGTTTACCGGCCGCGCCTTTTCGGACGAGGCGTTCGATCCCAACGCGCTCAGCGATGCCGAAAAAATGCAGCTGGCGCAGCTCGATCAAAAGCAGCTGATGGAGTATATGAACACGATGAGCGAAAACGCCAACGCGACGTATGCGTCCAACATGATCAAGCTGGGGGCCGTCGACCGCGACACGCCAAGCTCGATTTCGATTTACGCGTCCTCGTTTGACGACAAGGAGGCGCTGGGCGATTTGATTACGGCGTACAACGAAGAGCAGGAAGCGCTCGGCCACGAGGAAAACGTCATTTCGTACAACGATATGATTGGCGTCATGCTTTCGGGGGTCAGCGACGTCATCAACATGATTTCGTATGTGCTGATTGGATTCGTGTCGGTTTCGCTCATCGTTTCCAGCATCATGATTGGGATCATCACGTACATTTCGGTGCTGGAGCGCAAAAAGGAAATCGGGATTTTGCGGGCGATGGGCGCTTCGAAGCGCGACGTGCGCCGGGTGTTCAACGCGGAAACATTCATTGTCGGCTTGATCGCGGGTCTGATTGGCGTGGGCATCACCGTCTTGCTCAACTTGCCGATTTCCATGATCGTGCAGCACTATACGGATGTGGCGAACATCGCCGTGCTGCCATGGCAGGGTGGCGCGATTTTAGTGGCGATCAATTTGGTGCTGACGATGCTTGCGGGCTTGATTCCGGCCAGCATGGCTTCGAAAAAAGATCCGGTGGAAGCTTTACGAAGCGAATAATCGAAACGAAGGTGTATGAACGCCTTCGTTTTCTTTTCGGCAGGGTATAATGGAACTATGATGGAAATGTGGATTTTAATGGCGGCTGTGCTCATTTTTTGTGCGGTCGTCGTAGAAAAAATGACTTCGAAAGTGAAGCTGCCTATGCTGCTGGGGTTTATCGTCCTCGGGCTTTTTCTAGGCAACGGGTCTTTCTCGACGTTGCGTTACGACGATTATTCGCTAACGGAAACGATTTGCTCTTGCGCGCTGATCATCGTGATGTTTTACGGCGGGTTTGGAACCAACTGGAAGGAAGCGAAATCAACCGCTGTTTCGGCCGGCTTGCTGGCGAGTTTCGGCGTGGCGATCAGCGCGTTTGCGACCGCGGCGTTTTGCGTTTTCGTTTTGGGGTTCGCCCCATTGACCGGGTTGCTCGTGGGCGCCTTGGTTTCCTCGACCGACGCGGCAAGCGTGTTTAGCATATTGCGCTCGCAAAACCTTTCGTTAAAGTATCATACTGACTCCTTGCTGGAGGTGGAATCGGGGTCCAACGATCCGATGTCCTATATGCTCGTTCTCATCGTTTTGACGATGATGAAGGGCGGCATGTCGGCTTCGAGCGTGGTGGCGATGCTTGTCGTTCAAATCGTTGTCGGCTTTTTGACGGGATGGATCGTGTTTTTTCTCGGGCGTTTGTTTTTGCGGCGAGTCGATTTGGAGATCGCCGGCTTTTTGACGATTTTCATTTTCGCTTGCGCTTTGGCTTCGTACGGACTGGCTTCCGTTTTGGGTGGCAATGGCTATTTGGCGGTGTATGTGACCGGCATTTTGATGGGCAACGCGAAAATCGGTCAAAAAAAGGAGCTGGTGCATTTCTTCGACGGCTTGAGCGCGTTGATGCAAATCGTCTTGTTTTTCATTCTCGGCCTGCTCGCGCGGCCGGCGCTGATTTTCAAAATGCTGCCGGTTTCCTTTTTGGTTTTTCTCGCGCTTTCCGTTTTGTCCCGGCCTTTGGCGGTGTTTTTGATTTTAGGACTGAAAAAGGCGCCGTGGCGGCAAAGCGCTTTGGTGAGTTTCGCCGGTTTGCGCGGGGCGGCTTCGATTGTGTTCGCGATTATGGCGATGGTGGATCAAGCCGAATTCGGCCTGGATGTTTTTCATCTAGTGTTTGGCGTCGTTTTGTTTTCGATTGTGATTCAGGGATCGCTGCTGCCCTGGGCGGCCAGAAAGCTGGATATGGTGGATCAAAGCCACAGCGTGTTTAAGACATTTAACGATTACAGCGAGGAGGGCGATCTTTGTTTTTGCGAAGTGAAGCTGGACAAGACGTCGCGTTTCGCGAATCGGACGATCGCAAAGCTCGGTTTGCCGCCGGGACTGGCTGTGGCGCTCGTGCTTCGAAATGGAAAACGCCACGTACCGGACGGGGATTTCGTTTTGCGTCCTTTGGATACGTTGATTGTGACGGGAACGAAATTCGATTCGGCTGGAAAGCTGCTGGATCAGGAGCGAATCGACGAGGGGGACGAGCGGATCGGACAGCCGTTGTCCTCTCTTGAAGGGGATGTTCAGCGCCTGGTGTGCATTCAGAGGGGCGCCTCGTATATCGTGCCGGATGGTTCGACGGTTTTGTGTGGAAACGATCTTTTGATTTTTGTAAAGTCCTGAGAAAACAGGGCTTTTTTTCTGTTGATTTGTGATGTTTTTCACGAAAAATGAAAGCGCATTTATCAAAAATATTTGTTGCAAATGTATGCAAATATTTGGTACATTTAAACCGTTCGATTTTTTTTGTTGAAAAAAGAAGTTTCTTGTCCTAGGAAAAGCATTACAACTGGAAAATACTTGTAGATTTTGTTTTGTAAACGATTACAAATTGAACCAAAAAGCATTTTTAATTCATTTGAAAAGTGCTATAATTTTTTTAAGCTTAATAGTATATAGGAGGATACATATGGAACAAAATAATATGCTCGCGATGATACTTGCGGGTGGGCGTGGTACGCGTCTGTATGAGCTGACAAAAAAGACCGCAAAACCAGCCGTTTACTTTGGTGGGAAGTATCGTATTATTGATTTTCCAATTAGCAACTGCGCGAATTCGAATATCAATGTTGTCGGTGTTTTGACGCAATACGAGCCGGTTGAGTTGAACGCATACGCGGGCGCCGGACAGCGCTGGGGTCTGGATACGCGAGGAAGCGGCGTGTACGTCTTGCCGCCAAGTGAGAAAGATGGAACGAAATTCGATGTGTACCGCGGAACCGCGGATGCTATCACGCAAAACATCGAATTCATTGATACGTTCGACCCGGATTATGTGCTGGTTCTTTCGGGCGACCATATCTATAAGATGGATTATGACAAAATGCTGGCGGACCATAAGGCCAACAGCGCGGACGCGACGATCGCCGTTCTTCCGGTTTCCTGGAAAGAGGCGAGCCGTTTTGGAATCATGAATGTGGATGATGAGAGCCGCATCATTGAATTTGAAGAAAAACCGGCGGAGCCAAAAAGCAATTTGGCCAGCATGGGAATTTATATTTTCAACTGGAAGCTGCTGCGCAAGGAGCTGATCGAGGACGCAAAACGGGAAGGAAGCAGCCATGACTTTGGCCACGACATCATTCCTTCGATGCTGAATCAGGACAAGCGTCTGTACGCCTACCGCTTCGAGGGGTACTGGAAAGACGTTGGAACGATCGACTCGCTTTGGGAAGCCAACATGGATTTGCTGAACAAAAACAACGAACTCGATTTGGACGATCCAAACTGGAAGATCTACACAGCGGACATCCCGACGATGCCGCACTATGTAGGTCCGAATGGAAAAGTGGAACACTGCTATATCAACCAAGGCGCCATCATTCGAGGAAACGCCAAGGATTCCGTTCTTTTCAACAATGTGACGATTGAAGAGGGCGCGGATGTCCGCGAGTCGGTCCTCATGCCGGGCGTTCATGTCGGAGCGGGTGCGAAAGTGTACCGCGCCATCGTCGCCGAAGGAGTAAAAGTCGATCCTGAAGCTACCGTGGGTTCTTTGGACAGCAAGGAAATCGCTCTGGTCGCAAAGCGTGTGCGGAAAGGTGAATAGGGGTGAACGAATATGTTTAACGCGTTAGGAATCATTGCTTATAACAATACAAATGTTTATGTGGAAGGTTTGGAAAAATACAGACCGATCGCGGCGTTCAACTTTATTGGACGCTATCGTCTGGTGGACTTTCCGATTTCGAACATGACCAATTCCGGTATGTTCGATATTGATGTGTATGTCAACGGGAACCCGAAAGTTCTTTTTGAGCACATTGGATCGGGACGCCACTACAATATCAACTCGAAGCACGGCCACCTTGGGCTGGTGCCGGTTTTCCCGGATGGAACGCGGGCGGATGCCGTTCCGGATGTGGAAATGTACTATGAAAATTTAAACGACATCGAGTCGGATCCAAACGACTACGTGATCATCGCGCCGGTTAACTTCATTTACAAAGCGAACTACTCGGATCTGCTGGATACGCATGTGGCCAGCGGAGCGGATGTTTCGATTTTGTATCAGCGTATCGACAACGCGAAAGAGGCATTCCTCAAATGCGACGTGCTGTCGTTGAACAAGCAGAAAGGCGTTTTGGCGATCGAGGAAAATCTGGGTGCGACAAAAGTGCGCAATTTATCCTTGGGAACGTACATCATGTCCAAGCAGGTGTTCATTGACCTGGTGAAAAAAGCCCGTGCGACAAGCTCAATGTACTGGCTGAAAGATATTTTGAACGATTCGTGCAGCGAAATGGATATTCGCGCGATCAACTATCGCGGACACGTGTATCCAATCTACGATTTGGCATCGTATTACGCAAGCAACATGAAAATGCTCAACGATGAGAACATGAAAGACTTCAGCGATCCGAACTGGCCGATCTATACGCGTACTTACGACTCCGCGCCTTCGATTTATTTGAACGATGGAACGACAAGCCGTACATTCGTTTCGAACGGCTGCCAGATCAGCGGAAACGTGCACAACTCGATTATCGGCCGCGCCGTTAAAATCGGTAAAAAAGCGAAAATCGACGGATGCATTATTTTGCCGGAAGCCGTGATTGGCGACAACGCGAATTTGAAAAACGTGATCGTGGACAAAGGCGCCCGGATCATTCATAAAAAAGACTTGGAGGGTACGGAAGAAAGTCCTCTCTATATCGGAAGAAGGGAGACTGTTTAATGGCTTCGATTTTAATGGCCGCTTCCGAAGGCTTGCCATTTATTAAAACCGGTGGTTTGGCGGACGTAATTGGTTCGCTGCCGGCCGCGTTGAGCGATCTTGGTCACGAGGTGAAAGTCGTGATGCCTCTATACAAGAAGATCGCGGACAAATATATGGGAGATCTTCATTTTACAGCGGAATATACGGTATCCATCAACTATCAGGAAGTGCCTGTGCGCATTTATTCGAAGATGGTGGACAATGTTTGTTTCTTCTTTGTTCAGCATCAAGGATATTTTGAGCGTGACACACTGTACGGCTATCAGGATGACGGCGAGCGATTCGCCTATTTCCAAAAGGCCGTGATCGAGATGCTCAACCAGCTGAATTACTGGCCGAATATCATTCACTGCCACGACTGGCATACGGGAATGATTCCTTGCATGGTGAAGGAAACCCACGATTTCGACGCGCGTTATCGCTCGATTCGTTTTGTGTACACGATCCACAACCTGGCGTTCCAGGGCAATTTCGGGCCGGAAATGCTCGATTCCTGCTTAGGTCTGCCATACTACTTGCTGGACAACGGCAACGTCCGCTTCGATGGCGGCATTTCGTTTATGAAGTCCGGTATCCTGTATTCGGATAAGATCACGACGGTGTCCCCGACGTATTCGCAGGAGATTTTGACGCCGCAGTACGGAGAGCATCTGGAAGCGGTTCTCAATATGCGTAAATACGATTTGTGGGGAATCGTGAACGGAATCGACATCAAGCTTTGGAACCCGGCAACGGATCCGGAGATCCCTTACCACTTTGACAAGGTCAACTTGAAAGCGGGCAAGGCGCTGGATAAGAAGAGCTTGCAAGCCGAATTGGGCCTGGAGCAAAATCCGGATGTCATGCTGGTGGGATGCGTGTCCCGTTTGACGTGGCAAAAAGGCTTTTATTTGATGATGGAGCAGCTGGCAGCAATTTCGAACGCGCCGATTCAGCTGGTTATTCTCGGCTCGGGTGAAAGCAAGATCGAGGACGCTTTCCGCGAGCTTGAAAACTCGAATAAAGGAAAGATCGCTTTCTATAAAGGATACAACGAGTCGCTGGCGCATCGCATTTACGCGGCGTCCGACTTGTTCCTGATGCCAAGCTTGTTTGAGCCTTGCGGACTGTCCCAGCTTTGCTCGTTGCGGTACGCGACGCTGCCGCTCGTGCGCGAAACCGGCGGTTTGAAAGATACGGTCGCTCCATACAACGAATACGACAAGAGCGGCAACGGCTTCTCGTTTGCGGCGTACAACGCCAACGATCTCGTGCATACCTTGTACTACGCGGCCGACGTGTTCTACAACCGGAAAGAGGATTGGGATACGTTGATGACGAACGCGCTGAACTCGGATGTTTCCTGGGAGAAGAGCGCCAGAACGTATTCGCTGCTGTATAACGAATTGATGGGCCAGTAATTGGTTTAAAAGATGAGAAAGATCGGAATGAGCGCCTGTCTGGCGGGAAAATGCTGTAAATACAACGGCGAAAGCAACTACGCGCCATCCCTTTTAAAAAAATTTCAGGACGATGAGATCGTTTTGGTTTGTCCGGAACAGCTTGGCGGTTTGCCAACGCCGCGGACACCTTGCGAAAAGGTTGGAGAGCGGATTTTGACAAAAGACGGCGATGATGTGACGGCGCAATTTTTGAAAGGTGCGCAAGCCGCTTTGGAGCAGGTAAAGGATTGCGATCTTGTGATTTTGCAGAAGCGCTCGCCGAGCTGCGGAGTCCATCAAGTATACGATGGAACGTTTTCCGGACGGCTTGTGGAGGGGAGCGGAGTCTTCGCGCAAAAATTGAAAATGTCAAATATTCCAATAATGGAAGCGGAATCAGAAATATTGGAATAGGTATTGTTTTATTGCATGAAATGGCATAAAATACACTTAGATTTTAGGAGGAAAACATAATGAAACAAGTAACTGTAACTGTGATTGATCCAGTTGGACTTCACGCTCGTCCAGCAACTGTAGCGGTAAACGCTGCAAGCAAATTCAAAAGCGATATCAACGTGGCTTTTAAAGGACGCGAAGTAAACATGAAGTCGATCATGGGCGTTATGTCTTTGGGAATCCCGACACAGTCTGAAATCACGATTAGCTGCACTGGTGAGGACGAAGATGCTGCTGTCGCTGCGATCGAAGAAGTATTGCGCGCACAAAAAATCATCGCTTAATTCAGAAAAAAGTGAATTACAAAAAAGTCTCGTTTGAGACTTTTTTTCTTAAAGGTTTCATTATGAAAACGATTACAAATCGACGGCTAGATGCTATAATGAAAAAAATGAGGAGGAATTAATTAGAATGTCTGTTGTTGAAGAAAGATATGAAAAATGGGTAGGACATCCAAATCTGGACCCTCAATATCTCGATGTGTTGAAAGCGATGGATGCGGAAGAAAAAAACGACGCTTTTTACACACTGATTGAATTTGGTACGGCGGGAATGCGCGGCTTGCTGGGGCCTGGTACGAATCGAATTAATTTGCATACGATTCGCAAGGCGACCCAGGGGTTTGCGAACTACATCAAAGCGCATGGGGAGGCGGCTTGCGAAGCGGGAATCGCAATCGGCTACGACAATCGTCACATGTCGCGGGAATTCGCGTTTGACAGCGCGAAGCTGCTGGCGAAAAACGGTATTAAATCGTACGTGTTCGAATCGCTTCGTCCGACACCGGAGCTAAGCTTCGCGGTTCGGGAGCTGGGCTGCTTTGGCGGCATTATGATTACGGCCAGCCACAATCCGAAAGAATATAACGGATACAAATTGTATGACGAAAAAGGATGCCAGCTCGTTCCGGCTCTTGCTGCCCAAGTCATTGATCAAGTTAATGCGATCGAAGACGAACTGGCAATCGACACGAATGTCACACCGGAAGAGGAAAAACGGATTACAGTTATTGGAAAAAAAGTGGACGATTCGTACTACGCGAAAGTTCTTGGAATTCAGTTGAATCCAGAAGTGAAAAAAGATATTAAAATCGTGTTCTCTCCGGAGCATGGAACGGCGAACATTCCGGTGCAAGTCGTATACAGACGGGCTGGATATCATTGCATTCCGGTGGAAGAGCAATGCTCGCCAGATCCGGATTTCTCGAACACGCCTACGCCAAACCCGGAACAGCCGGGCGCTTACGAACTGGCATTGAAATACGCTGCCGACAACGATGCCGATATCATTTTGGTGTGCGATCCAGATGCGGACCGGATGGGTGTTGGAGTAAAACACGATGGCGAATATGTTGTCATGACCGGTAACCAATCGGGCGCTGTTTTACTTGAGTACATCCTTTCGCAAATGGAAGAAAAGGATATCATGCCTTCGAATCCGGTGATGTTCAATACTGTTGTAACAAGCGACCTTGGAGAGAAAGTCGCAAAGGCGCATGGCGTTGAAACGGAGAAAACGCTGACAGGCTTTAAATTCATTGGCGAAAAAGTCGCAAAATATGAAAAAACAGGCGAGAAGAACTATGTGTTTGGCTACGAGGAAAGCTATGGCTCGTTGATCAAACCGTTTGTTCGTGACAAAGACGCTCCACAAGCTTGTTTGATGCTAGCGGAAGCGGCCGCTTACTACAAGGAAAAAGGGAAAGACCTTGTCGATGTTTTAAACGATTTGTACGCGCAGCACGGCACGTATGAGGAAAGCCAAGTGGCTCTTACGCTTTCCGGCGAAGCGGGCGCGAACCGGATCAAACAAATTTTGGCGGATTTAAGAAAAGACGCGCCAAAGGAAATCAATGGAACGCCAGTTGTCCGCGCCGAGGATTACAACGAATGCACAATTACCGAAAATGGTGAAACGACGGAATTGACCGGTTTCACGAAATCGGATGTGTTGAAGTATTATCTGGCGGATGGAAGCTGGATTGCGGTGCGTCCAAGTGGAACGGAACCAAAATGTAAATTCTATTTCTGCATTGTTGGCAAAGACAAAGAAGACGCCCACAACAAGACACTCGCTTATCAAAAAGCGATGGCGGAACTGACAGGAACCGCTGAATAACCAAAAAAGCCCGGATTCCGGGTTTTTTTAATGGATCTATGGACGAAATGTTGTCAGCTTGCCCATTGTCGGCTATAATGGCGAGTATGAAAAAGAAAAAAAATATCGTGTTGCGGATTCTTTGCGCCATGTTGTTTGTGCTGCTGTCTGGAATCATTATGCTTTCGATTTATACATTATCCAACGAGGATGGTTTTGATTCCAGCGTTCGCAGTGAAAGTGTGACGGAATCATTGAAACAGGAAGTGAAGGATCGCCTGGAAAACACACCGGAAGGGGTGGCCTTGTCAGAGCGAATCAAAGGAATCGTGATCCGCTTTTCACCTTATGGAAGCGACTGGAACGCAAATGTGCGCAAATTAGCCCATTTTTCGATTTACTTCGCGTTGGCGTCGATGATTTATATCACTTTGGCTATCCTTGGATGCAAAAAGCTTTCCAGAATTTTTCTCACCGTCCTCGCATGTGGTGTGTTTGCGGTTTTCGACGAGCTCCATCAAGGCGATGTCATGGGAAGGACAATGTCGAAGCGCGATGTGCTCATTGATATGCTTGGCGCTTGTACCGCAATCGGGGGATTGACAGTGATTTCCATCGTTTATTCGTTGATTTCATGGGTTGGAAAAGGAATCTTTGAATCGTGAGAAAGAGCGGAAACGCTCTTTTTTTGTTGTCTGAAAATTAAAAATGTATAAAAGAAGTTTTGGACGGTTATGAGAAAGATCCATCAAAACCCCTCCTTTTTCCTCTTTTTATCTGTCATCTAAATTTATTTAAAAAAGATATAAAAAGTAGTTG
>NZ_CAXHOA010000005.1:69107-112077 GCF_964018005.1 uncultured Dubosiella sp. | reverse complement strand
AGAAGGCGTGTTTCTGGTTTTGAGAGATCGAACAGGAAAAGAGAAGAGAACGAGTGGCAAGAGCGGAGAGGAAATACCTGTCAAGCATGCCGAACACAGAAGTCAAGCTCTCGAGCGCCGAAGATAGTTGGCAAGACGCCTGCGAAAATAGGACGTTGCTCGGCTCTTTTTTTTTATTTGGCAAACAAAAACGCGGCGTAAGAACCAAAAATTTCTTACGCTGCGTTTTCTTTTTTTAAATGCGCTTCAGGAAGGCCTCAATGCGGTCACAGCCCTCTTTAATGTCATCCAGGGAACATGCATACGACATTCGCATGAATCCTTCTCCATGCTCGCCAAATGCGTTTCCGGGGACACAGGCGACATGCTGGTCTTCGAGAAGACGGGAACAAAACGTTTCGCTATCCAGTCCGGTTCCGGAAATGTTAGGAAATACGTAAAAAGTCCCTTTCGGCATATTGGTTTTTAAGCCCATCCGGTTAAGCCGGCTTACCAGCAAATTACGCCGGTTCAAGTACTCCGCTTTCATGCTAGACACATCCGGAAGTCCATGAAGAAGCGCTTCGATCGCGGCGTATTGCGCCGGTGTAGGAGCGGACATGATAATGTATTGATGAATCTTTGTCATTTGCGAACTCAAAAACGGATTCGACAAAACGTAGCCTAAACGCCATCCGGTCATCGCGAAGGCTTTGGAAAAGCCATTGATGACAATGACCTGATCACGAATTTCAGGGAACTGCGCCAACGACGCGAATTCGCCATCAAAAGTAAGCTCCGCGTAGATTTCATCGGAAATCACGTAAATTCCGGCTTCCAAAATGATGGGCACGAGCTTTTCATAGTCTTCGCGCGTCATGACCCCTCCGGTTGGATTGCTTGGAAAATTGAGGATGATCGCTTTTGTTTTAGGGGAAATCGCCGCCAGCAGCGCTTCCGGTTTGAGCTTAAACTCGTTTTCCTCTGTCAAGGTAATCGGGACCGGGATCGCTTTCGCCATTTCCACAGCGGGTAAATACGCCACATAGTTTGGATCCATGACGATGACTTCATCGCCTTCCTCCACCAAGGTGCGCATCGCCAAGTCGATGCCTTCCGATCCGCCAACAGTCACGACGATTTCTTTTTCGGGATCGTAAAACTGGTTGTAGCGCACTTCGTGAAATTCCGCGATCAGTTTTCGAAGCTCCAGCAAGCCGCGGTTGGCTGTATAGTGCGTTTTGCCTTTGGAAAGGGAATACACCGCGTTTTCGCAAATGTGCCACGGCGTGTCGAAATCGGGCTCGCCGACACCAAACGAAATCACGTTTTCCATCGTGTTGGCCAAATCAAAAAATTTTCGGATTCCACTCGGCTTCAGCTTTTCGATCGTTGGGTTGATTGGCTTCATCATGGAGTCACCACCAATCGGTTCGGCTCATCGTTTTCGGCGTCTTTCATGATGATGCCGTTGGTTTTGTACTGCTTGAGAACAAATAAGGTTTTCGTGCTGCGCACATCTTCCACGCAGGCGATTTTGTCTGAAACAAAGCGGGCTACTTCAAACATCGTTCTACCTTGCACCAGGCAGAGGAAGTCACAGTCGCCCGACAACAAGTACATCGTGTCGATTTCGGGGTAATTGGCGATTTTCATCGCCGTTTTGTCGTATCCTTTATGGCGTTGCGGCACGCAGTCCACTTCGATAAAAGCCATGACTTTTTCATTTTTCAAAGCCCGGTTGTAGTTGATGACCGTGTGGTAGCCGCAAATGATCTTTTCGTCTTCCAGGCGCTGTATTTCTTCTTTGACTTCGGTTTCCTCTTCCAGAAGAATGTCCGCCAGATCACGCGAGGTGAGTCTCGCGTTGTTTTCAAGAAGGTCGAGCAGGACATTTGTGTTCATATAAATTCCTCCTTTTTCAATCATTTTACATGATTTACATTTATTGTCAAAACTTTGCATATGAACTTGAAAACGCTCTCAATTCCCCGATTAACATTGACAATTAATTCACATACTTCTATAATTACAGTGAATTAAATAAAAGGAGGATTTACTGACATGACAGTAAAAGTTGCAATCAACGGTTTTGGACGTATCGGACGTTTGGCGTTCCGTCAAATGTTTGACGATCCGAACTATGAAGTAGTTGCGATCAACGATTTGACGAGCCCGGATATGCTGGCCCATTTGTTGAAATACGATTCGACACAGGGAACTTACAAATTGGCCGACACAGTAGAGGCTGGTGAAGATTCGATTACAGTTGACGGAAAGAAAATCACCATCTACAAAGAAGCAGACGCTTCCAAACTGCCTTGGAAAGATCTTGGTGTAGACGTAGTTCTTGAATGTACAGGATTCTACACTTCGAAAGCAAAAGCACAGGCTCATATCGACGCTGGTGCGCGTAAAGTCGTAATTTCGGCTCCAGCCGGAAACGATCTTCCTACAGTTGTTTACAATGTTAACCAGGAAGTATTGAAACCATCGGATCAGATCATCTCTGCGGCAAGCTGCACGACGAACTGCCTTGCTCCTATGGCAAAAGCATTGAACGATCTTGCTCCAATCAAAGGCGGAATCATGACAACGGTTCACGCTTACACTGGCGACCAGATGACTTTGGATGGTCCTCAGAGAAAAGGCGACAAACGTCGTAGCCGCGCGGCAGCTGTAAACATCGTTCCAAACTCGACAGGTGCTGCCAAAGCGATCGGTCTTGTTATTCCTGAATTGAACGGAAAACTGATCGGTTCCGCACAGCGTGTTCCTGTTCCTACAGGTTCGACGACTTTGCTCGTTGCAGAAGTTGAAGGCGCCGTTACTGTTGATCAAGTAAACGAAGCCATGGCCGCTGCACAAACTGAATCTTTCGGATACAACACGGAAGAAATCGTTTCGAGCGACGTTATCGGTATGAAATACGGATCCCTGTTCGACGCAACACAAACAATGTGCACGCCTACAGGAGACGGAAACACACTTGTTCAGGTCGTTAGCTGGTACGACAACGAAAACTCCTACACGAGCCAGATGGTTCGTACAATCAAATACTTCTCTGAATTAGGCGACTAATTCCGGGTTGGAGATTGCTTAAAAGGCATCGAATCGTTCTCGATGCCTTTTTTTTGCCGTGGAACCATTCTTGAAAAATGAAAGGGACTAAGGTATTCTAAAAGAATGAATGTGAGGTCAGATTATGCCGTTAAAACAACGATTAACCGATGAAGACCGCGACGAGATCACCAAAGACGTGGACGATCTTGACGCCAATTATATCCAACAAATGAAAGAAGCTGGAATCGACGAAGATCTGCTCCAGCAATTTAAAGATTTAACAATCGAACTCGGACAGGAAAGAGGGAATAAAGGATGAAGCTTTACAACAGCTATACTCAAACGATCGAACCGCTTCAGCCAATCGAAGAAGGAAAGGTTTCCATGTATGTATGCGGACCTACCGTGTACAACTATCCACACATTGGCAATGTGCGTCCGATCATCGTATTCGATACATTGAAAAAGGCGCTTCAGGCGCAAGGAATGGACGTGACCTACGTGTCGAACTATACGGATGTCGACGACAAGATCATCAACACCGCGATTGAAAACAACACGACCGAAAAAGAAATCACCGCCAAGTTTATCGAGGCGTACGACCAGACCCGCGCCGACCTCCATGCCGACCGCCCGGATGTCGCGCCCAAAGTCACAGACACGATGGACGAAATCATCGCGTTTATCCAAAACCTCGTTCAAGCCGGCGCCGCCTATGAAGTGGATGGCGATGTGTATTACCGCGTCGATTCCAACGAGAAGTATGGCGAGCTTTCTCACCAAAAAGTCGAGGACTTGATGGTAGGCGCGCGCATCGACGAAAACGAGAAAAAGGAAAACCCACTGGATTTCACCCTTTGGAAAAAAACGGATAAGGGCATCCAATGGGACTCGCCTTGGTCGAAAGGAAGACCGGGATGGCATACGGAATGCGTCGTCATGATCAACGATGTGTTCCAGAAGCCGCTGATCGACATTCATGGCGGCGGACTGGATTTAAAATTTCCGCACCATGAAAACGAAATCGCGCAAAACGAGTCGCTGCACCACACGCATCTGGCGAACATGTGGGTATACAACGGAATGATCAACATCGACGGAATCAAAATGAGCAAGTCGCTCGGCAATGTCTGGTGGGCAAAAGATCTTATCGCTCTGTATGGAGGAAACGTGATTCGCTGGGTTATGATTTCCGCCCAGTACCGCGCTCCGTTGAATTTGAATGAAAAAGCGTTTGAAAGCGCACAAAAAGAGCTTAAAAAGATTTTCACGGCTTACAAGCAGGCCAAGATCCTGCTGCAAGTCAACGAGGAATCCACAACCGATGCGACGCTGGACAGCGGACTGTGGCAACCGTTTATCGACGCGCTCAACGACGATTTAAACACGCCAAATGCAATCACAGCCGTGCTGGAATGCGTGAAAAAGATCAATCAGACCCAGCGTCAGAAGCCGCTGGATTGCGCCGCGCTGGCCGCGCAAACCGCGACGCTGGAAAAGATGATGGACGTTTTAGGCATCTGTCTGGAATTTGTGCACATGACGGCGGAAGACAAAGCCGTTTACCGGGCGTGGAAAGAAGCCGTCCAGGAAAAAAACTACGAACAAGCCGATTTGTACCGGGCCCAGCTGCTGGAAAAAGGGATTCTCTAATGGAAATCGTTACCGAAAACGCCACGAGTCTTGCCTGGATGGGGGACGCGGTAATGACCTTGGCGGTGCGTCGTCATTTGCTTGATCTTGGATTTTCCAAAGCCAACGTTCTGCAAAAAAAGAGCGCGAAAATCAACAGCGCCAAAGGGCAGGCGGCCATTTTGGCCCAGCTGGAGAAAGAGAATTTTTTCAATGAAGAGGAAAAGGAAATCCTTCGACGCGGACGGAACGCCACGATCCACTCGAAGGCGAAAAACGCCGACGGAAAGACGTATCTGCGTTCTACAGCGCTGGAAGCCGTGATCGGATACTTGTATTTGTACAAACACGAAGATCGAATGGACCAGCTCATAAAACGCATCATAGAACTAGGAGATACAATACAATGATCGTATATGGGAAAAACGTTTTTAATCAAATCAAAGAAGATCCTCAACAAATCCAGGAAGTGTACGTTTTAAACAACATCAAAGACCAGAGCGTGCTGAAGGCGGTTCGCCAGCTGAAGTGCCCGGTCAAGACCGTGTCGCGAAAAGAGCTGGAAAAAATGACAGACCAGGGCATTCACAACGGAATCGCGGCCAAGGTAAAAGACATCCCCACCTACACGCTCGACGAGCTGCTGCAACGAAAAAAAGGAGATCGTCCGGGATTGTACGTGGCGCTTGACAACATTCAGGACCCGCACAATGTAGGCTCGATTTTGCGAAGCGCCGACTGCACCGGCGTGGATGGCGTCATTTTATGCAAACACAACAGCGCTGGTCTGACGCCGACCGCCATCAAGGCGAGCACGGGAGCGGCCTACACCGTCCCGGTCGCCATTGTCAACAACCTCTCCCAGGCATTAAAACAAATGAAGGAAGCCGGTTATTGGGTGGCAGGCGCCGATATGGACAACGCCCGCGATTATCGCGAAGGTATGTACGACTCCCCGACCGTGCTTGTGATCGGGTCCGAAGGAAAAGGCATTTCACCGCTGGTCAAAAAGCAATGCGACTATATGGTCAAACTGCCGATGGTTGGCTCGATTTCCTCCCTGAACGCTTCGGTTGCCTGCGCCGTGCTCCTCTACGAAATTTTGAATCAGCGCCAGCCGGTCAAGAGGTAGTCGTTTGAAAGACAACATCAACGAGCTGATTTACCGTTATTTCCAAAAAGACGAGGAAGCGCTGGCTGAATTGATCGCCATGTTGCGTCCGGGCGTGATGAACGTGTACCAAAAAAAGATGGAATACAAAAAAACCGAGCCGGTTTACCGGGAGGAGTTTTTGAGCATGGCCGATTTGCTTTTGGTCGATTGTCTGGAAAAATACCGGTACGACCACAAGGTGTCGTTTTTAACGTTTTATTTGCGGGCGCTCCACAATCGCCTGATTGACGCGGGCCGGACGGCGTTTCGAAACGATCCGCTCCTCACGCAGGAGCACATCGTGTATTTGGACCGGCGTCCGGGTGAGGACGCCAGCGTTTCCATGCAGGATCTGATCGAGGATCGCAGCGCGAGCAGCGGCAGGCTGATCACAAGCAAAATCAGCCTGGAGATGGCTTTGGAAAAAATTGATTTGAAGCCGCTTCAAAAGCAGGCGGTTCGAATGTATTTGGATGGATATTCGCAGCGGGAGATCGCGCGTCATTGTGGTTGTTCAATCAAGTCCATTCGACGGCTCCTGGAAAAATTTGAAGCTTTCAGTCGCCAGGAATTGACAGTGGATGAATAATCATTGTATATTATTATGATGTAAGGAGCGTGATTTATATGGCTGAAAAGGTTACTTTGACTTGTACAGAATGCTTTTCGAGAAATTACTCGACTTCAAAAAACAAGAAAACAAGCACGCAACGTCTTGAAATGAGAAAGTTTTGTCCAAAATGCGGGAAGCACACTTTGCACCGCGAAACGAAATAGAGGGAAAGATCATGAGCAACGAAAAAAAAGAATGGACGTATTCTCCAAAAGGAGTCTGGTCCGAATTGAGAAAGGTCCAGTGGCCTACGTTTAAAGAATTGATGGGAACAAGCGGTTCCGTGATCCTGTTCACGGTTTTATTTGGCTTGTACTTCTTTCTTTGCGAGCTGGCGTCGTCCAGTCTTGTCAGCTGGATCGTAGGACTCTAAACCAAAGAGCGCCGACCGCGCTCTTTTTCGAATGGAAAAGAAAAAGGGAATCCATATGGATTTTTCCATGAATACGATATAATGGAAACGGTCAAGAAGCAGCCGGCTGAAGACGAGGCTGCATGAATATAAGGAATGGAGCAGAACAACATGGATAGTAATTTAAAAAAAGAGTGGTATGTCGTCAACACATACGCAGGACAGGAAAACCGCGTAAAGGAAAATCTGGAGCGCCGTATTAAAACAATGGGCCTGGAAGATTCCTTGTTTCAAGTCGTTGTCGCCGAGGAAAAAGTAACGGAATACAAAAACAACAAAAAAGTGGAAAAGACTCACAACTTGTTTTCCGGGTACGTGCTCGTGCAAATGATCATGACCGACGAGGCGTGGTACGTCGTGCGAAACACGCCAGGCGTGACCGGATTTATCGGATCCAGCGGAAAGGGCGCCAAGCCGTTCCCTGTTTCGCAGGAAGAAATTGATTCCGTTCTTTCCAGACTTGGAAAGCTGGAGCACAAACGGGAAGTCGACTTCAAGGTAGGCGACACCGTTCGTATTTTGCGTGGTGGTTTTGAAGACTCCGAAGGTGAAATCGTGGCGATGAACGACGAAAAGGAAGAAGCAACCGTTCTCGTGATTTTCGCCAACCGCGAAACGCCAACCGACATTTCCTATGCCGATATCGAGAAAGTCGCCTAGACTTTCTTTTTAGGGAGAGTGAACATGAAGACAATCGTATTGGACCTGGATGGAACGATGTATCGGGGGACGCAGCCCATCGAAAGCGCCAAAGCGTTTATCGACCTGTGCGCGGCCCGGAATGTTCCGTATGTGTTTTTGACAAACAACTCGATGCGCACGCGCCAGGAAAACGCCCAGCACATGCTGGACATGGGCTATGAGCATGTGGAAGCCGGCCAGTTTTTCAATTCCGCGATGGCGAGCGCCCGCTACGTGCGAAAAAGTGAAACCGGACGAAAAGCTTGTTTTATTGGAAAAAACGGCATGAAAGAGGCGTTGCTGGACGAAGGGTTTGAACTCGTCGACCACGATCCGGATTTCGTGTTTATCGGATTAAACAAAGAGATGGACTACGCCGGATACTCGCGAATGCTTGGTCATCTTTTGAACGGAGCGAAACTGATTGGCACGAATACCGACCGCATCCTGGCCAAGGAAAACGGCTTCGAGGTCGGGAACGGCTCGGTCGTCGCGCTTTTTGAATACGCCACCGGGCAAAAGTCGCCGCAAATCGCCAAGCCGTACGCGCCGATTCTCGATTTATGTCTGGAGCATTTCGGACTGGACAAGGAAAGTATCATCCTTGTGGGCGACAACTTGGAAACCGATATTGCTTTGGGGTACAATACGGGTGTAGAAACGTTTCTTGTCGAAACGGGTGTCCATCGTCGGGAAGACGTGGAGCGCCTGGGAATTTATCCGACCCACGTCGGTCAAAGTTTAATGGATTTTGATTGGAATTGGCTGGAAAACGACGAGGAATGCTGATACAATTAGAAAGTTAGTGGAAAGAGTGGAATAAAACTATGGAACAAACATTAGACATACTATTAATGGTCTTATCAGGAATTATTATTATTTTGACACTGCTTCAAGGTGGAAAATCCGATGGTCTTTCTTCCGCGTTTACCGGAAGCGGGGACTTGAACTTGTTCGCCGTGACAAAAGAACGAGGACCGGAAAAGGTTATCAGCCGCGCCACACTCGTGTGCGGGATCCTCTTTTTCGCACTTGTTATCGCACTGCAAATTGTGTAATTCAAAAGGCCGGCAGGCCTTTTTTCTTTGAAAAGGAGGAACATCATGCGTCAGGAAATCAATGCACTGCTACAAAAAAATGAAAAGATGACGCTTCAACAAATCGAGCAGGCGCTCGATTTGCATACGAGCGCCCAAATCAAGGAATTGATGGAAACGCTTCAAACGCTTGAAGATGAAAGAAAAATTTATAACGACCACACCCATTATATTTGGATCGACAACGACCAGTATTTTATCGGGCGGGTCAAAGACGTTTCGAAATTCGAGCTGGCCATCATCAATCCGGAAGGGAAAATTTACGTTCCAAAATCCAACGCGAAAGATGCGTTTGACCGCGACGAGGTTCTTGTCCACAAGACAAAAGAAGGCAATCGGGTCGTTCACATTTACTCGCGTGGCGTGAAAAACATCACCGGAACGTTTTATCGGGACCGGGATGGATGGCGCTTCCGCTCGGATGTCGATTTGCATACCTCCTTTAAAGTGACAAACCTAAAACAATTCTCGTTGTCCAACAACGTGAAAGCGGTCGTGGAAATCGAAAAATACTCGCGTCCGCTGGAAGTGAAAATCGTTCGACTCATCGGCCCGGCCAACGAAGCCGGCGTCGATGTGACCGCGCTGCTTTATGAAAACGAAGTCCGTCAGGAATTCCCGGAACCCGTCATTGAACAAGTCAAAGAAGTGAGCGACCATGTGACGGAATCCGAATGCCAAGGACGAACCGACTTCAGAGATTTGCTGACCGTCACCATCGACGGCGACGATTCGAAAGACTTCGACGACGCAATCTCGCTGGAAAAAACGAAAGACGGATACCGTCTGTATGTCCATATCGCCGATGTATCCCATTATGTGCAGGAAAACAGCGCGCTCGATCAGGAGGCGTATTTGCGGGGAACGAGCGTATATGTCGTGGACCGCTGCGTCCCGATGCTTCCATTTGAGCTAAGCAACGGCATCTGCTCCTTGAACCCGGACGTGGATCGCCTCACCTTGTCCTGCGTGATGGATATCGACAACAACGGAAAAGTCGTCAAATACGATATCGTGCCTTCCATCATCCATTCCGACAAACGGTGCACCTACAACAACGTCAACCGCGTGCTGAAAGGGGACACGGAAGTGCAGGCGGAATACGCGGACGTCAAAGAAATGCTGCTGAACTTTGAACAGCTGACGAAGCTGCTTCAAAAACAAACGAAAAACCGCGGCTCGATCAACTTTTCAACGAAAGAGCCGAAAATTATTTTGAATAAAAAAGGAAAGCCAATCGACGTTCAGGTCAAAGAGCGCGGCTACGCCGAGCAAATGATCGAAGAAGCGATGGTGCTCGCCAACGTGTGCGTGGCCAACTATTTGAATCAGCACAAGTTCCCGGGCGTGTTCCGGGTTCACGAAAAACCAGATCCGGAAAAAGTCGAAACGCTGTATCAAATCGCGAAAGTGTTCAATGTGCCGGCTGATTTGCCAAAAGATGTCAGCGCGTTGGAAATCCAGCGGTTCCTGGAAACGATTGACGACGAGACAGCGCAAGAAGTGCTTTCGCTTGTCGCGCTGCGCACGATGCAAAAAGCCCGTTACGACGCGGACTGCATCGGTCATTTCGGATTGGCGCTCGACGAGTACTGCCATTTCACGTCGCCGATTCGCCGTTACTCGGATCTAGTCGTGCACCGGATGCTGCGCCGTTACTGTTTCGACAAAAACAAGGACGCCCGCCAATACGAGAAGGACAAGCTGAAAGTCCGCACGCAATCCGCCCATATTTCCGAAAAGGAAAAAGACGCGGTCAACGCGGAACGGACGGTCAACGACTACAAGATGGCGCAATTTATGGAAAACAAAATCGGACAGAAGTTTTTAGGAACGATTATCAGCGTCATGAATTTTGGCTTCTTCGTCGAACTGGACAACACGATCGAAGGTCTTGTTCCAATGCATACGCTCATGGACGACTACTATAACTACGACGAGGATACGATGTCGCTTGTTGGCGAAAACAACGGCAAAGTATTCCAAATCGGACAAAAAATCAACGTGCTTTGCACCGATGTCGACGCCGCCAAAGGCCAGGTGACGTTCGGAATCGAACAAAACAGCACCCGCAAGGCGAAGGAAATTCCATTTGAAAAGAAATTTCCAAAACGGGGCCGTGAAAAAGCCAAAGCCGGCGCGAAACGCTAAAAAAGACCACGCTTAGTCGTGGTTTTTTTCATGGAGGATCGGAATGAAAAGGAACGTCACATACTCGTCCATGGAAGCGATGGCGAACTCGTTCAAGCCAAACTCGTACGCGTTGGTGCCAAGGGTGAGGCGGTTGGCTTTCACGAACGAGAGAATGCGCTCGTAAAACGAGGACAGCTCGCTCCAGTCGCCTTTGTGGCACGCGAAGACATAAGGGCCCTCAGGAAGGGACACGCACTCATGATCGGGCGCGTCGTCCAGCGCGATCGAGTAAATGCCGTCGTAGGTTTGCCAGTCGCGCGCCATGATCTTGTCGACGCGGATGTACTCGCCCATGCCCATGCGGATTTGCGCGCTGCCCCAGTTTTCTTTCGCCAGCGCGTACACTTGTTCGATGTCGTTTTGATCGTAGTGGAACGGGAGCACGCGCAGCCGCATAGCCGGAAGCGTTCGGACCTCGATGGTGGAATGGACAAGCTGATCACAAAACGAAAGACGGCGTTTTAAAGACTCGAGGACGTTTTGCGTTTCTTTGAGTTTTCGAATGGCCGCTTCCACCTCGGTTTGTTTTTGGGTGAGGATGGAAAGCAAGGCATCGGCGTTGGGATGGCGCTGGTACGCGCGAATCTCGTCGATGCGCATGCGCAGCTCTTTGAGCATCTGGATGTATTCAAAGTCGATATTTTGCCGGAAATCGTACAGACGGTAGCCGTTTTCACTTTTCGCGTTGGGCGAAAACAAGCCGATCTCGTCATAGTAATGCAATGTGCGCTTATTGACATCGTGCAGACGGGCGAATTGGGAAATCGTCATTTTTTTATCGTTCATCTCTGTTTCTCCTCTTGACTTTACAGTTACTGTAACCTTTATGATGGGCTTGTCAAGAAAAGGAGGATAAACGATGGGGGTTTATTTTAGACAATACAAGGAACAGGATTTCGAAGCGCTCGAAGACATTGTGCGAAAGACGTGGCACTACGACGATTTATGCTCGCCCAAAACGGCGAAACAGCTTGCGCGCGTCTTCCTGACGAGCTGTTTGACGAACTACACGTTTTCGCGGGTGGCGATCGTGGACGGGGAAGTGCAAGGCGTGATTTTGGTCAAAGACGCGGCGAGCCACCGGCCAACGTTTCAAAGTCGCTGGCGGCAGTCCATGGCGATCCTTCGACTGCTTCTGAGCGCGGAAGGAAGAAAAGTGATGGACATTTTTGGCTCGGTCAGCCGCGTGGACGAGGAGCTGTTAAAGGAAGCCGGAACGAAATACGCCGGCGAGCTGGCGTTGTTCGCGTTGAGCGAGTCGTGCCGGGGACAGGGCATCGGGAAAAGGCTGTACGAGGAAGGGATGCGTTATCTTTCGTACAACGGGGTGGACAACTTTTACTTGTTTACGGACACGTCGTGCAATTACGGCTTTTACGAGCACCAGGGCTTGAAGCGGCGCGTCCAGCGGCAAAAGGAAGTTGTCGTCAACGGGATGAAGCAGGGGATGAATTTCTTCATTTACGACAACGTGCAAGGATAGGAAAAAGCTGGGCGCAACGAGGCACCCAGCTTTTTTAGATGAGATGGAAATGGCGCAGCGCACAGACGACGCCTTCCTCTTCGACGTTTCGCGTGACGAAATCGGCCGCGTTTTTCAATCCTTCCATCGCGTTGCCCATCGCCACGCCGATACCAGCTTTGCGAAGCATATCCAAATCGTTGAGGCCGTCGCCAAACGCGATCGTCTCCGAAGGCTCGGCGCCAAAATGATGGGCGACTCGAAGGAGTCCCTGGTCTTTGCCACCATCCTTTGGAATGACGTCCAGTCCATAGTCGCACCAGTACGTCACTTTTGTTTGGCGGGTTGCCGGTAAAAGAACCGGCGCGTCGTCGTAGTGCATGCCGACTAGGATTTGATACACCCGCTCCTGGCGCATTTGCTCAAAGCGCGCCAAGTCGACGAGGGAATCGTTGTTGACGTAGCGGCGCAAGTTGGCGTTGGCGAAATTGATCGCCATGCCGTTTTCGGTCGCGAGGCAGACGCCGTATCCTGCCTGTCGCGCGTTGGCGATCACCTGCTCGACTTCCTGCGGATCCATCGGAATTTGAAAGACGCACTCGTCGTTGGCGAAAAACATTTGGCCGTTGAAACATAAAATCCCGTCAAATCGGACATTGTCGAATACGGGAACGACGGAAAGCGGCCGGCCGGTGGCGATGACGAGCTTCACGCCGTTTTTTTGCAGCGCGTTCAAGGCGCGGGCACAATCGTTTGAAAGGCGGGAAGCGCCAAAGGGCAGCAGCGTGCCGTCGATATCGAAAAAAGCGACTTTGATCATGCGAGCACCTCGAAATGGCGCAGCGCGTAGGCGATCCCATCCGCTTTGACAGAACGGGTCACAAAGCGAGCCGCCTGCCGGACAGCCGGGGTCGCGTTGCCCATGGAAACCGGAAGACCGACGGCTTGCAGCATTTCCAAATCGTTGTCCCCGTCGCCAAACGCCATCGCCTCGGCTTTGGAAAACCCGAAATACGCCAGAACCTTTTGGACGCTTGCGCCTTTGGAACTGCCTTTGGGAACGAGATCGCTTGCGGTTGGGTACCAGCCAACCATGTCAACGCTTTCTAGTCCGTCGAGAAGAGTTTCTTTTTCCGTAACCGGCATGGCGATCATGCCTTGGTAAATCGGCTGGTCGAGAAACGTTTCCAAATCACGTTCCGGCTCGATGACTTCGCAATGCTGGCGGGCGATCGCCATGTACTCTTCCAAGAGCGGATCGAAAAAAGGGGCGCGCATTTCCTGTTTGGCGGCGAATAAAACCGGCTTGCCGTTTTTTTGGCTCCAATGGCGCAGCTTTTCAATGTCGGCGGGGGAAATCGTGGTTGCGTGGACGATCGTGTCGTGCACGAAGGCGAGGGAACCGTTAAAATGAATCGAAGCGTCCCATTCCACACCGGGGAAGCGGGGCGTGGCGTAAGGCGGCCGGCCGGTGGCTACGACGATTTTGACGCCTTTGTCTTGCAAGGCGCGCAAGGCGAGCATGGTGGAGGCAGACGGCATGTCGGCGCCGTAATCGAGCAGCGTGCCGTCCATATCGAAAAAAACGATTTTGATCATATCTTTTCCTTCTTTCTTGACTTTCAGTCGGTTTCATTATACAGAAAAAAAGTTTGGCGAGCCATATGGTGGAATCGGTAAAAAAAATGTCCTTTCCCGCTCTTGATTTGACGCCAGAATGAGAGCGGTTACAATAGAACCAGTAACAGGAAGAGGTGGTTAAAATGACAAAATACAATGTTGCGAACACATCGAGAATCAATGAAACCGCCTCTTTTTTGAGGCCATAACTGGGATGCGACCAAACCATTCCAGTTTTTTGTTGGAACGTATAGGGAGGAACACAATCATGGATCAAAATTTTAACAAAGTATTTTGGGACGCCTGCGCAAATGGCGATTTCCCGATGGTATGCGCGCAAATCAAGACCGGCGCGGATGTCAACTACCAAAACGGCGACGGCAGAACGGCGCTCATGCGCTCGGCGAAACGCGACCGCAAAGACGTCGTGCAGGTGCTGATCGACAATGGCGCGGACGTGAACGCCTCGGATAATAAAGGAAAGACCGCGCTTATGGCCGCCGCGAAAAAAGGAAACAAAACCATCTGCAAAGCGCTGCTCGATGCCGGCGCGGACGTGAACGCCAAAGACGACAACGGGCGCACGGCGCTGATGCGCGCGGCTCTTCTCGGGCAGGATCGCTGCGTGGAAACGCTGCTGGACTACGGAGCGGACATCAACGCCCAGGACGAGGCAGGACGAAGCGCGCTGATGGAGGCGTGCATCGCGTTCAAACGGGATACGATCGCGATGCTGCTCGAGCGCAACGCGGATGTCAACTTGTTCGACAACAACGGCTGCACGGCGCTGATGCGCGCGGCGTACGGGGGATACCCGTCGCTTGTTGAAAAGCTGCTCGCCTTTGGCGCGGACAAAGATATGGAAGACAAACAAGGAAATGTGGCGCTCGATTACGTGCGCGAACATTGCAGAGCTCAACTTGAGCCGATCTTGAAATAGGAGGAAACCATCATGAAAGACTATTTGAGTTCTGAAGTTAGAAACGTAAGTGTCGTAGGACACAGCGGAGCCGGCAAGACGTCGGTTTTGGAGGCCATGCTTTATTATACCGACGCGACCGACCGGTTCGGAAAAACGAGCGAGGGAAGCTCGCTGATCGACTTTGACGCCGAAGAGATCCGGCGCGGCTTGTCCGTCTACACGTCCATCGTTCCGATCGAATGGGACGGCTGCAAAATCAATTTTATCGACACACCGGGCTATTTGGATTTTATCGGCGAAAAAGAAGCGGGCGAAAAAGTCGGCGACAACGTGCTGATCGTCGTGGACGCCAAAAATCCATTGGAGCCAGGCACGCGTATTTCCTTTAAAAAGGCGATCGCGGACAAGAAGCCGACGATTTTCTTCATCAACAAGCTTGATGAGGAACACACGTCATTTGAAAAAGCGTATTCCGCTCTGCATGAGGAATTTGGAAAGAGCGTCATTCCGTTCGAGGTGCCAATCATTGAAAATGGCGTCTATGTCGGAACGGTCAACATTTTAAAAAACAAAGCGTGGTATCATCACGGACCGAAAGCGTCGGATTCCGTGGCGCAGCCGGTTCCGGAATCCATGCTGGAGGAAGTGGCGATGTACAAAGACCAAATCGCCGAGGCGGTCGCGATGGGCGACGACGAGCTGATGGAAAAATTTTTCTCCGGTGAGGAATTTACCGACGCCGAGTTGACGCGCGGCGTGCGCATTGGCGTTCGCAATGGCGAAATCATTCCGGTTTTCTCCGGCTCCGCGATTGAGTCGCGCGGAATCGGACGATTAATGGATTTGATCGTGACGTATTTCCCGACGTATTCGGAAAAAGGCCTTTACACAGCCACCACGCCAAACGACGTAAAAGTCGAGCTGCTGACGACCGAGCAGGAAGTGCTGACCGCACAAGTGTTCAAGACGATCGTCGATCCTTTTGTCGGACGGATCTCGTACATTAAAGTGCTTTCAGGCGTGCTGGCTTCGGATTCGAGCGTCGTGAACGCGAACAACGGCAAACCGGAAAAAATCGCCCAGATCTTCATTATCAAAGGAAAGCATCAAACCGCGACTGGAAAACTGTTCACGGGCGATATCGGTGCCTTGACCAAGCTGCAAAATACGCAAACCAACGATACGCTTTGCGAAAAAGGCAAACTGCTGATCGCGGATCCGATTTCGTTTACCGAGCCGCTTTACGGGCAGGCCGTCACGCCGAAAACGAAAAATGACGAGGACAAGCTAAGCAATGGTCTGGCCCGCCTTCAAGAGGAAGATCCGACATTCAAAGTCGTACAAAACAAGGAAACGAAGGAAACCGTCATGTATGGTATTGGCGATCAGCATCTGGAAGTGATTGTCAACAAGCTGAAAAACAAATTCAAAGCCGACGTCCTGCTGTCGGATCCAAAAATCACATATCGCGAAACGATCACGAAAACCGCGATCGGCGAGGGGCGCCATAAAAAACAATCCGGCGGTCATGGACAATTCGGACATGTGTTCGTTGAATTCGCGCCGAATCCGGACGCGGAGGAAATGGTTTTCGCCGAAAAGGTGTTTGGCGGCGCCGTTCCAAAACAATACTTCCCGGCTGTGGAAACGGGACTTCGCGAATGCACGGCGGAAGGAACGCTGGCCAACTACAAGATGGTCAATGTGAAAACGACGTTGCTTGATGGAAAATACCACGATGTCGATTCCAGTGAAATGGCGTTCAAGCTGGCGGCACGGCTGGCGTACAAGGACGCGATGGAAAAATGCCGTCCGATCCTGCTTGAGCCGATTATGAACGTGACGGTCCGGGTACCGGATGAGTACACCGGCACGATTATCGGCGACTTGAACAAACGCCGGGGCGCGATCATGGGCATGACGCCGGATGAAAACGACCAGATCATCGAGGCGCAAGTGCCAATGGGTGAAATGGCGCGCTACTCCGTGGAGCTTCGCTCCATGACGCAAGGTCTGGGAACGTACACGATCGAAATGGACCGCTACGATCCGGTTCCGGACAACATCGCGCAGCGCATTATCGCAAACGCGAAAAAAGACTAAGACGAAAAAAAGACGAATCAAAAAGCATTCGTCTTTTTTTGGTGGAGATTAATGGCCAAACGCTTTCTCGCAAATGGCATGCGCTTCCTCGATCAAGTCATTCAATGGCTTCTTTCGACCGCCGTCCTTCCACGCGATGTACAGATTATACAGCATTCCGACGTAGGCGGTCAGTTGGATTTGCAGCTGCGGATCGCGTTGCGGATTCCAGATTTTCCAGGCCAGCGCGGTGAGTTCGTTTAAAAAGAGAATCCCGAAGCCGCATTGAATCAAGCCGTCGATGAAGTCGCGGTACTGATCGAAGTAACGCAAAGAGTGGGCGACGTGGAGCGGGTCGTAAAACGTGCCGCCATGCCGTTGTCCATTGGCGTGGGTTTGGACATAGTCGCCTAAAATGTCGTGAATGTACGATGTCAGCACTTCCTCCTTGCTCGTGTAGTTGCGATAAAACGTGACGCGGGACACACCGGCCTTGGCGGTGAGCTCGGAAATCGAAATCGAGGAAAACGGCTTTTCCTTGATGAGTCGCAAAAGCGCCATCACAATGCATTCCCGGGAAAATAAATTGCGCTGGTTTCTTTTTTCCATGTTACACAATCCTTCCTTTCTGTTACAGTTCGCACGGATCGAATTGAAAAACAATGTGTTCACTGATACACTTTGTAACATATAAAAAAGAAAATGAAAAGAGGAATAGACAATGCGTTACGCAGTAGTGACAGATACGAACAGTGGTTTTACAAGCGAGGAAGCGAAGAAGCACGGCATCGAGCTCATTCCGATGCCGGTCATCATTGACGACCAGACGCGCTATGAAGGCGTGGACATCGACGAGGAAACGTTTTACGACTGGCTGGCTTCCGGACAAAAAATCACGACGTCCCAACCCGCTCCCGGGGATGTCCTGCGGCGCTGGGATGCGCTGCTGGAACAAGGCTATGACGCCATCATCCACATTCCAATGACTTCGGGTTTGAGCAATTCCTGTCAAACCGCCACGATGCTCGCCCAGGATTACGATGGAAAAGTGGTGGTGGTGGACGACCACCGGATTTCCATTCCGCTCCAGGAATCCGTTTTCAAAGCGAGAAGGCTGGCCGATGAAGGGGTGGATCCGCAAGAAATTAAAAAGATTTTGGAAGACGATGGATTGTATTCGTCGATTTATCTGGCGGTCAACACGCTGGAATATTTAAAAAAAGGCGGCCGGATCACGCCGGCGGCGGCTTTGCTTGGCTCCGTGCTTGGCATCAAGCCGATTTTGACGATCCAGGGGGAAAAGCTCGACACGTTTTCCAAGGCGCGCAGCATGCGACGCTGCAAAACGAAAATGATCGAAGCGCTAAAAAAAGACTATGAAGAAAGGTTTTCCATGTTCGACTGGAGCGAATTGTGTGTCGGCGCCGCCGGAACGCGGCTGAGCCAAGCCGAAATCGACGAATGGACCGCCATGCTGCAGGAAGCGTTTCCGAAAACCGTAGTTCGATACGCCCCGCTTTCTTTAAGCATTGGAACCCACACGGGGCCGGGTGTCGTGGGGTGCGCGATCTGCCTAAAATAAAAAGACGTCTCAAAACGTCTTTTTTTGCTGATGGTCGTCGACTTGCAAAATCGCCGCGAAATCGGCGCGGCATCGGTCGATCAAGTCGAACGCGCCATTGGACATGCACCATTTCAACGCGTAGCCAAGACCGACGTTCCGGCAAGTCAAATAAAGAAGCGCCGGATCGCTCGGGTTTTTAATTTGTCCCGCTTTCTGGCCTTTTTGAATGGCCTCGATCGTCATCGTGCGGGCTTCGCTCATATAAGGCGGGGCCTCGCTTTTTTCATTGAAATTCAGGATCCAGTAGCGGGAATAGAGCCCGGGTCCCAGCCGGACGCTTTTCTGCATCGTAAAAGTCAATCCGGTGCAAACGATTTCCCAGTAGTTGGTCGGGTCCATCGCCCGGATGCAGGCGCTTAAATCCTCCACGGTCCCGCGAAAATAATATCGAAGAAGCTGCTCCTTCGAAGTCACGTATTTATAAAACGTCGGTTTGGTGATCCCGCAAGTTTTGCAGATGTCCATGACGGATACCCGGTCGTAGCCCTCTTTAAGGAACATCGCCAAAGCGGTTTGGATAATCAGATTTTTTTTGTCTTCCTGCTTGTTCATCGCACCTCCTCCGGTTCGGCACAAAGAATGGCTTTGAGCCCACTTTGAAACAAATTGTTCATACTTTGGTCAGGATCGGCATACATGCACCGGTAGGCGCCATTGCCAAACGAAAGGGCGATGAGGGAACTCATCAGGCGATGCGGATCGGACGGATTTTTGATTTGTCCGCTTTCCTGTCCCAGGCGGATCAAATCCTCGATCCACGCGTTGAACCGGAACACATCGTTGAATGCGCCTTGATATTCTTTCAAATTGGCGGCGAAGACCTCGGTATACAAGTCGATACCCAATTTCTCCGTATGAAAATAATAAAGATCAAACACGTCGATAATTTGCTGTAGATGATCCGTCGAAGAACCGATATGAAACCATTCCTCTGGGATTTGCGCAGTCAAAGTCGAAGAAAAGTACTTCAAAAGACTGTCTTTTGAATCAATGAACTTGTAAAAGGTCGGTTTCGTGATGCCACAGGCATTGCAAATGTCCATTACCGAGACGGATTTATAGCCCTTTTCACGAAACAGATCAAAAGAAGTGTCAATAATGCGTTGCTTTACGTTGTTTCTTTGCATAGGGGTTTACCTCGGTAAAGTTCTTACCTGTACCTATTTTAACACAGTTAATTGCGAATGAAAACGGAAGAATTCATGGAGTGAAAAAACTTTTCATTTTATGAAAAAATGACATAGAAAAGAGAGATCATTCCTGGTTTTGAAAGCAAAAAAAGCGCCCTCAATAAGCGGAAGGCGCTTTGCCTGTTTTCGCTCTTTCGAGCATGTCGTGTTTGATCTTCATTACATTCGAAAATGTGATTCGCTTTCCCTGGCCTTCCAGCAAAAGGATGCGGCGGACTTTCTTGGAAAGTGTCTTCTCAAGCCGATACGGGATCCGTACCGGATAATGGTTGTGATCCATATATTCGTTTTCGATGTAACGTGACGTGATCGGACACATGTTCTGAATCAAAAATGCGCATTCATGACCGAGAATATCTCCAAATACGATCGTGTCGCAACGACCGAATTTTCTTTTTTTCTCTTCTGCGATCCGTTTATATTTCGATATTTTAGAAGAGATAGGGATGAACCATAAGATCTCAGGGTCTGTAGAATCGCGCAAGGCAAAATATGCCGGACGATCATGGACAGCGTTGTTGACGATGATCTTGTTCGGCATCAGACCGGCTTCCGGAAAATCCCGGAAATACGAGTCTTTCATGAAGTAAAAATGATTCTCTTCAACAAACATCGGTAAATCTCCTGGAAGAGCTTCATAAAGAAGCTCTGCATGTGACCACGAGCATTTGTATGCCGCGTCTCGTGCAGCGGCTCACATTTGAACACGAGCATTTATCCATCGCGTCTCGTGCAGCGATACACATGCGGGACCGGAGTCCCATTTTTATTATACTGTGTTTTCGCTCCAAGAAAAGCGGTTTTAAATGAAAAGTTACAGTTTTATTTAATAAACCGAAGTAAAGCTCAGAATTGGTATGATCAAAAAGATACATTTCAACCCTGCGAAGCGGAGTCCTGCAACGCGTCAATCGCCAAAACAAGCATGAGAAGCGGCAACGCGTCTTCCTCCCGCTCGTAATGGATAGAAAAATGGTCGCTCAAGTGCCAAAGCTCGGTTTGAATCGTGCCAACGAGCCCTCCGGCATCGTCGCGCACCTCGTAATCCCAGCCCCACACATTGCCATCCGCCTGCCAGCCCATGTAATTCATAACGAGCTTGGGCCGAAGCAAGGTAAGCTTTTGCTGAATCGTCCCCAGCTTCTCCCCGTTGCGGATGATTTCAAAGCAGGGCAGCAAGGACAGGAAAGCCTGATGGACCAAACCAACCGGCTGGCCATTTCCGTCATAAATCGTGAGTTTCCGGGTCAGAGAAGGCGAGCCTTTGATCGTATACGCGATCGTTCCATCCTCACGTGCCACGTCGTACGTTCCCCATAAAGAAAAAAGCTTTTGCGCGATGTACAAAGAACGCAATTTACCACCACCTTTTTCTCCATCATCGGCGATAAAAGGTGTCTTGTCAAATTTTTTTCTTCAAATCCGGAAGAAAAGGTATAATAAAAGGCAAACAAAGGAGGAGAAAAAATGAAGGAAAAGGAAGCGTTTTCGGAACTTGTCGACCGGTTTCGCGCGTGTGAAAGCGTGGAAGCCATCGGGCTTGGCGGCTCGAGAGCGACCGGAAAGGCGGACGCGGGCTCCGACTACGATCTTTACGTCTACGTTCGCGCCGATATCCCGATCGCGCAGCGTGAAGTGATCTTCGCCGGTTTGTTCCAGATCATGGAATACGACAACACGTTTTGGGAACGGGAGGACGACGGCGTTTTCACGGACGGGACGCCCATCGACATTTTGTACCGGCGTATCGACGACCTCGATCAGAGCGTGCGGCACGTCGTGATCGACCACCAGGCGCAAAACGCCTACACCACGTGTTTGTGGAACAACCTTCTCAAAACGAAGATCTTGTTCGACCGCCATGGACGACTTGCCGCTCTGCAAAAAAAATACACGGTGCCATATCCTGCCGAATTGAAGGAAAACATCGTTCGCCGGCAAAAGGCGCTGTTGTTTGACGGACTGCCTAACTACGCCGGCCAGATTAAAAAGGTGATTGCGCGCCGTGACACGCCCGCGATAAATCACCGGGCGGCCGCGTTCGTGGAGTCGTACTTCGACTTGCTGTTTGGACTCAATGGAACGACGCATCCCGGAGAGAAGCGGATGCTGCGCGAAGCCAAAAAGCTGCCAGTCGTCCCGGAGGCGTTCGAAACCGACATCGAGTCGTTGTTTGCGGACTTGTTCGTCGATTTTGACGCGGCCATCCACGATCTCGAGCGGATCGAGCGGCGGCTGAAAGCGATTTTGTAAAAGAAAAGGACGGCCGCGACGGATCGTCCTTTTTCGATGGTAAAAAGATAGGAAATCAAGAAGATTTATTTGTCTTCGTCGATTTTTTTCGGAGCCTCTTCGATATCCAGTTTTTTCTGGAAGTGGCTCAAAACGTTTTTCGCGAAGTCGCGGCCACCGACGCCAAACGAGATCGCGAAGGCGATGCCGAGGGCGAGAATGGCGATGACAAACGCGCTGTCAACCAGTTCCTTGGCGATGCCGAGTTCATTCAAAATCATGAACGCGCCAATCGTGTAAATCAGGTACTGAACCAAAATCGCCAGCGAAGGATGTTCGTTGTTTCGAAGCGCTTTCGAGCAAATGCCCGCGATAAAGACGCAAGCGATCAAAATCAGGAAGGCGCTTAATGCGTATGGCATGTAGTCGATGACAGCCAGGCCGATGCTTGTCAGGATACCAAGATGCAGGGCGCTAAAGCTTTCAACGACAAAGAAGATAACCAAAATGACTTCGACTGTTTTTCCTGTAACTTTCGAAAGGATGAAGTTTTTATTTTTGGAACCCATCAGGTTCTCGACTTTGGCATCCAGTCCGGACGCCTCGATTAGACGGGCCACGATGTTGCCAATAAACTTCGACAAAATCCAGCCAATGACGATAATGACAAGGGCCGCGAAAATGTTCGGAATGTAGTTGAAGATAATGCTCAGCATCGCGATGGCCGGATCGGTAATCGCGCGGATGTTCAGCACATACAACGCCGCGATAATGATCGGGATCAAAATGAGAACATAGACGATGTACGCGATCGTGTTGGACAGTTTGCCTTGGTCGTCCACCTGGATACCGGCAAGATTTTGGAGCTTGTTGATTTCCAGCTTATTTAAAACCGGGATCAAAAGTTCGCGGACGAGTTTGGCGATATAGAAGCCAACCCACAATACGATGACGGAACCAATGATGTTTGGAACATAAACCCATACGTTATTGAGCATGTTCAAAATCGGCGCTGAAACCTGCGTCATGCCCAGCGTTTCAAAAATACCAGGAACAAAGAGCAGGAACACGATTAGCTGCGCGAGTTTGGCAATCAGCTCAATCGCTTTCGCCCCCTGATTGCCTTCGCCTTCTGGCGACTTGGCCTGGGCGAGTTTCGTTTTCGACAGCAGCTTCACGATAATCGACTTCACGATCGCCGCCACGATAAAGGCGACGATCAAAAGGATGACAGCTTTGACAGCTGCGCCCAAATCTGTTTCAAAGAAATGGGATACATCGGAATAAGCGTTAATTTTTAGCATATTATTTACCTCATGTTCGGTTTTCAAAGAGCGCTCTGACGAATTGTCTTCGTGTTGTTCACATAGACCTTAAGGTTGATTTTACATTAGCATGATATTTGCGGTTTTTTCAATTTTGATGCAATGCGGAATGATTGTGGGAGACAAACTTTTAAATTTCAAAACATTTTGGTATAGCCGGCCATAAGTAGCAAGCTAGAAAAAGCGGGCGATTCCCGTTAAAATAAAACCATGAAACTTATGCAGTCAATTTCTCTTCACCAAATCACGAACTGGCGGCGGGCCATCGCCGTGTTCGGGATTCTCGTTCTTTCCGGAACCGGCTTGACGTGTCTTGTTTTGCCGGAGTTCAACGCCGACATTTTTTTGTATGTGTGCGCCGCGATTTGCTCGCTTTCCGCGCTGTTCGTCTGGTATCAGGCATTCGTGAAAAAAAGGGGATTCGTTTTTTTGGAAGCGGCCTTGATCACGGCGTTCACGGTTTTTTTATGGATCCACCGCCAGTCGGGGGAAGTCGTCATCGTCGGCGTGTTCGCGGTTTACCTGCTTGTCAACGTGGTGGCGTTTCTCGTGCAAACCGTGTTGGACTTGCAGGACAAAGCGGCCTCCTGGTGGTACGACGCCTTGCGGCTCATCGTCTACGCGCTGCTGTTGTTCGCGACCATTCGCAGCGGCTTGGGCTCGCTGAAATACATTCAATACATTGTCGGCTTGTATTTGATCGTCCAGGCCGGACAGCTTTATTTTGAGATGGTTTCGTTTTCGCATCCTCAGTCGACGCGCTACTACTCGTTTCGACACTGGAGCTCGCTGCCCGTCGCGCTGGTCGCCGTCTTGCCGTTTTTCGTGCTGGAAGTCATCACGCACGCCCAGCTTCAAATCAAACCGGAACGGAAGGCGGAACGAAAAAACGAGGAGCCGGTCGATTTGCGCGTCTTTGTCCATACAGGCCTGTCGGGCGTTCATGTGTTCGGCCACATGACGATTGCCTACGAAGGTATGACGTATTCATACGGCAACTACGATACCGCCAACGAAAAGCTGTTTCGCTCGATTGGACCGGGCATCTTGTTTTTGTGTCCAGATCGCGACTACATCAACAACACGTGTCTGTACGAGGGGGTGACGATGTTCGAATATGGCTTGACGCTGACCGAAGCTCAAAAAAAAGAGCTACACGCGCTGATGGATGAAATCCACGAGCAGACATACCATTGGCAATCGCCTTACGAGCAAGCGCTCCAAGCCGATCCCGACACGTCGTTTTCCGCCTATGAAAACGACTACGCCAGCCGGTTGTGGTACCGGACCGGGAGCCAGTTTTACAAGTTCAAAAGCGGGGAATGGAAGACGTATTGGATCCTTGGCACGAATTGCTCGCTTTTCGCCGCCGACTTGCTCAATCGAATCGACCCGGCGATTCATGGCAGCAAAGGCATTGTGACGCCCGGCGAGTTTTGGGAATATTTCGAGGAAGCGTTCGCGGATCCCAAAAGCAATGTCATCTACAAGGCGTGGCATTCGAGCAGCGATCCTTCCACCTTGTACGACTTGGGCGACGAAAATCCGGTCCGGGACGCGGATTCCTGATTTGAGAATCACTTCATTGGTGTTTCCCGGTTGAGTGCACTACAATAAAAACAACGATGGAGGTAGGAGCATATGGATTACGAACAATACAAAGACGATAAAAAAGAAGTAAGAGCCGACGAAAAAGCGGCGATCGACGCAGCGCGCGAACAACGCAAAGACGGCAAGGAAGCCGAACGCGACGAAATCAAAGCGGCACGCGATGAACGAGACGCGGAAGTCGATCTCGCAAAAGAAGACGTTAAAACGGCGCGCGAAGCCAAACGTGAAATCGCGAAAGAGGATCGCGAAGAAATCCGTCAAGTCCGCAAGGATACGCGCGGGGAAGACCGGGAAACGCGCCGCGAGGAAATCGACGCCGCCAAGGCCGAGAAAAAAGCGGAAGTCGACTTGGCTAAAGACGGCATTAAAGTCGCCAAAGACGCCGAGCGTGAAATCCGCAAGGAAGGACGCGAGGATCTGCACGATATGAAGGAAGCCGCTCGCGAAGGATACGAAGAAGTCAAGGAAAATGTCCGCGACGAAATCAAATCCGCACGCGAAGCAGCTGAGGAAAAAATCAAGGATCTCAAAGACGAATTCAAAAAAGACGAATAAATCTTTATGAAAACGACCAGACGGACGTGCGCCGTCTGGCTTTTTTTCGTTCGATGCAAAGGTGTGAATTGCTGAATGGACTGCCCTTGTTATGTTTGACAAAGACGCGTTTGTTTTATCGTCTTGAATTTACGCTTTAAAAGTTTTTTCTGGCCTGAAGACGATTGAAATTTATATGTATTGATTTATATCTTTTTTGATTTGACGACTCTGAAGTAATTTTTCTTGAAATCTCTATTTGACTTGAAGAATCTTTTTTCTGAATTTGACATTTTGTTTTGCTCGATTTTTCGGGCAATGAGTTCAAAAGTGTATACTACATCGGCAGCTTGAAATAATTTATAGTTTTCAGGAGATACTTTTTCTTTAAATTTTATTGTTTTATCTGGAAAAACTGTACTGAAAACAGAGCATAATATTTTTGTTACTTGGGACTGCCCTCTGTCGTAATAAATGATTAAATTGTCAAATTCATTTAGGTAATTTTTATTTCTGCAAAGTGAGGAAGTTAAAGATTTGGATAGTTGAGAAATCATATCAAGTTCATTCGTGTAGTTTTTTTTCTCAAACTCTATAATGGAATAATGAATTTTCAATTTTTTTAAAAAGAAATAAAATTGGTTTAATAGCTGGATTCTTTGGCCAATATGTAAATGTTTATATTCTTTTTCTCGGCGGAAGACAATGGTTAGGAAAACCGAAGTTCCGTAAATCGAAATTGAGTCGTTCTACAGGGGAAGAAATATCAATATTTTAATTGTGATAAATCAAGGCTATTAGGTAATAAGGAGAACAAGGGTCATATTTACCAAAATCACCTGATTCATCAACAAAGATGCTAAGTTCTTTCATTCTCTTTCCTTTCTTAAATTAAAAATAGCGGAGAACCTCTCCGCCATCTGGTGGGACCTAGACCTTTCGGACAGCCCGAATGGTATTTCTACCTGTGTTTTTAATGTATCATGTAGTGATAATAATATCAAATCAATGGAGATATAAGAAAAAACGCCTTTCGACGAATATTTTTGATCGTTGTGCTTGTTTCAGTTGTTAAAATAATAATTGATTAGCAATTCTGTTCTCTTCGATTTAAAGATTTCAAATCGCAAAAAGGAAACGCGAACAATCATTGGAAGCTACACGCCCCCCCAGGTATCTGAAATAAGCGCATGAGATGGAGAAGAGGGTACATGACGACTGGTTTGGATATTCACGAACTGGTTTTTTCTTTTCTCTTCTTTTTATTCAAAATATATAATAATATAGAATATAGATAAGAAAGGATATAATCATGAGTAAGAAACCGGATTTTATTGGCACACGGGTACGTCAAATTCGTCGAAGCAAGGGCTGGACGCTGGACACCGCCTTCCGTCAATGCGGTGTCAGCGCCGTGATGCTTGGAAAAATCGAACGTGGCGAGGCGTCGCCCACGATCCAGACGCTTTGGAAGCTGGCGACCGGATTTCGCGTGCCCCTCACGACACTCATCGAGCCCGAACCGCGCGCCATCGAACTGGCCACGCCGGACCAAACAAACGCCATCGAGGAGGAGGCAGGCGCCATGATGGCGTGTCCGTTGTTCGCCTATGATCCAATCCAAAACTACGAGATGTTTTGGATCCGGTTCGCGCCCGGATGCCGGCATGCATCGTCCGCCCACGACCAGGGCGTCGTCGAGCTTGTCAGCGTCATCGCCGGCACGCTTCAAATCGAGCTGCCGGAGCGAACCGTCATCGTGCACCCCGGCGAGGCGGCGCGCTTTTCGGCCGATGTCGAGCATACGTACGAAAACATCGGCGACACGGATTGCGAAGTGTACGATCAAATTTTTTATTAGGAGGAAGGGAATATGGAAATCAAACAACTGGGGGCGAACACGTTTTACGTGCCGGGCCCGACCAACATCGGCTTGTGGAGGCAAAACGAAACCGACGTGTACTTGATTGACGCCGGTAACGACAAGGACGCGGGACGCAAACTCAAAAAGCTGCTCGACGCCCACGGGTGGACGTTGAAAGGCATTTTATGCACCCACTCGAACGCGGACCACATTGGAGGCAACGCCTATTTGCAGCGGCAGTATGGATGCCCCGTGTTTTCGGCGGGGATGGAAAAAGCGTTCATTTCGCATCCGGTGCTCGAGCCTTCGCTGCTCTATGGCGGGTTTCCGTGCAAGGCGCTACGTCACAAATTTTTGATGGCCAAGCCAAGCGATGTCGTCGACGTGTCGAATCCGGGCTTTCCAAAGGAAATCGAGATCATCGCGCTCCCGGGCCACTTTCTGGATATGATCGGGTTTCGAACGCCCGACGATGTCCTGTTCGTTGCCGACTGCCTGTCCAGCGAGGAAACCTTGTCCAAATACAAAGTCGGCTTTATTTACGACGTGAAAGCGTACAAGGAAACGCTGGAACAGCTAAAAACGGTCAAGGCGAAGTGGTTCGTTCCAAGCCACGCCGCCCCGGCCGCCGATTTGCGGTCTTTGATTCAATGTAATTTAGACGTCGTACAGGAAATCGAAACGACGCTTTTGGACATCCTTTCCGACTGGACTGGCTTTGACGAAGCGCTAAGGCGCCTGTTCGACACCTATGGTCTAGTCATGAGCATCGAACAATACGCGTTGGTCGGCAGCACGATCCGCTCTTATTTGGCGTATTTCGCCGACGAGGGAAAGGCGGTTTACCGCTTTTCAAAAAACCGGATGGAATGGAAACGCCACGAAGGCGCGCGATGAAATCCGCCTTGCAAAAGCTTGCCTTTTTTTGGATAATGGTTCACGAGGTGAATTATGAAAACCATTCGTCATTTTATTTCGTATTATCGACCTTATAAAGTCGTTTTTTCCATCGACTTGCTGTGCGCGCTAACCATCTCGATCATCGACATCGTGTTTCCGCTGATTTTGGATTACTGCTCGACGACGCTGTTCGCGCAGGACGCCACCCACATTTTGCGACTGGTGGGATTTGTCGCGCTCGGTCTGGTTTTGCTGTATGGATTGCGCAGCGTGTGCCGCTACTATGTGTCGGCCCAGGGCCATATCATGGGCGCGCGCATGGAAAGCGACATGCGCCGGGATTTGTTCGAACAATACCAGCGACTGTCGTTTTCTTACTATGACCGGCACAATACCGGCATCATGATGTCGCGCGTGACGAGCGATTTGTTCGACATTAGCGAGTTCGCCCATCATGGACCGGAAAACTTGTTTATTTCCCTGGTCAAAGTCGTTGGCAGCTTTCTTATTTTGTTTTTTATCAACTGGAAGCTTGGACTCGCCTTGCTGGCGGTCACGATCGTCCTCTTCGTTTTCTCGCTTTTTCAAAACAAGAAAATGAAGCGCGTGTTCATGGACAACCGCCGCAAGATCGGAGAGGTGAACGCCTCGCTGCAAGATTCGCTGGCCGGCATCCGCGTCGTGCAGTCGTTTGCCAACGAGGACAAGGAGCGGCGCAAGTTCGAGATGTCCAACGGCCGCTATCTCGACAGCAAAATCGACAACTACCGCATCATGGGCTGGTACTATGGCGGGACAAACTTTTTGCAAGGCCTGCTCTATGTCACGATCATCGTATGCGGAGGGTATTTGATTGCCAAAGGGCAAATGAGCGCCATCGAGCTGGCGACGTTCGCTTTGTACATCAATGTCTTTGTTTCGCCGCTTGAAATTTTGATCGAGTTCACCGAAATGTTCCAAAAGGGATTTTCGGGCTTTAAACGATTCGAGGAAGTCATCGACGAGATTCCCGAAATCACGAACGCGCCGGACGCCAAGCCACTCTCGGATGTCAAAGGCGTCATTGATTTCGAACACGTCGGCTTCTCGTACGAAGACAACGAAACGATTTTGGACGACGTCAACATCCACATCAAAGCGGGACGAAAAGTCGCGCTGGTCGGCCCAAGCGGTGGCGGAAAAACGACGCTTTGCTCGCTGATCCCGCGCTTTTACGACGTCAGTCAGGGCCGCATCCTGATTGATGGCAAAGACATCCGCGCCGTGACGCTCGAGTCGTTGCGCCAGGCGGTCGGCATCGTGCAGCAGGACGTGTATTTGTTTGGGGGAACGATTCGTGAAAACATCGCCTATGGAAAAGACGGCGCAAGCGACGAGGAAATCGTCGCGGCCGCCAAAAAGGCGAACATCCATGACTTCATCCTGTCGCTGCCCGACGGCTACGATTCGTACGTGGGCGAGCGGGGGACCCGCTTGTCGGGCGGGCAAAAGCAGCGCATCGCGATCGCCCGGGTGTTTTTAAAAGATCCGAAAATCCTCGTGCTTGACGAGGCGACGAGCGCGCTGGACAACGAAAGCGAGCGCGTCATTCAAGCGGCGCTGGACGAGCTGGCCAAAGAGCGGACGTGCATTACGATCGCGCACCGGCTGAGCACGATCAAAAACGCCGACGAAATCATCGTCATCGACGACGAAGGCATCAAGGAGCGCGGCAGCCACGACGAGCTCATGGCCGAAAACGGGATTTACGCCAACTATTACCGGCTCCAGTTTCAGGATCGGGAAGAGCGGTAAACGCAGGAGGACGCTCCTGCTTTTTTTTCGCCACGATCTTGCGGTATAATGAAAAAACCGAAATCAAAGAGGAGGCGCTATGAAATACGACGTATTGAAAAAACAGTTTGGCTACGACACGTTTCGACCCGGGCAGGAAGAAATTATCGACGCCATTTTAGCCGGACAGGACACGCTAGCCATTATGCCGACTGGCGCGGGCAAGAGCTTGTGCTATCAAATTCCCGCCCTCATGCTGCCGGGAATCACCCTTGTTGTCTCCCCGCTCATTTCCTTAATGAAAGACCAGGTCCGCTCGCTCAATCAAAACGGGATCCGCGCCGCGTATTTGAACAGCACCCTCACCCCGGGGCAGTACGCCAAAGCGCTCGCTCTGGCGCAGCGCGGCGAATACAAAATCATTTACGTGGCGCCGGAACGACTGGAAAGCGCGTCGTTTTTGCGCTTCGTCGACCAGGCCGACATTTCCATGGTCGCCATCGACGAGGCGCATTGCGTGTCCCAGTGGGGCCAGAACTTTCGCCCAAGCTATTTGCGCATCAAGTCGTTTTTTGAAACTCACAGTAAGCGCTGGCGTTTTTGCGCGTTTACCGCGACCGCGACCGCGCAAGTCGAGCGCGACATGATCGAGCTTTTGGGCATGCGCGATCCGCAAGTCGTCAAAACGGGATACGACCGGAAAAACTTGTTTTTCGCGGTCGAGTACCCGGCCAACTCGTTTTCGCGGCTGCTTGAACTCGTGCGCCAGCGCTCCAGCCAGAGCGGAATCATTTACTGCATCCGCCGCAAAGACGTCGAGATGCTGTGTGAAAAGCTCCAGCAAGCCGGCGTGCCGGCCACGCGCTACCACGCGGGGCTGTCCGATGAGGAGCGCAACGCCAACCAGGAAGACTTTATTTTCGACCGCAAGCCGGTCATGGTCGCGACCAACGCCTTCGGCATGGGAATCGACAAGCCGGATGTACGTTACGTGATTCACTACTCCATGCCTTCGTCGCTGGAAAACTACTATCAGGAAGCGGGCCGGGCGGGCCGGGACGGACAAGCGGCCGAGTGCATTTTGTTTTATCACGCCAAAGACGAGCGGGTGCTCCGGTTCTTTATTGAAAACCAGGATTTTGACGGCGTGGACGAGGCGGAAAAAAAAGAGCGGATCGCCAAGGACTGGCGCCGTTTCGAAGCGATGAAAAACTACGCTTTGTGTCCCGACTGCCTGCGCCACGCCATTCTGGCGTATTTTGGCGAGCCGTCCCCAACCCGGTGCGAGGCTTGTTCCAACTGTTTGCATGAATACGAAACGGTGGAAATATCCGAAAGCGTCCATACGATTTTGGGCGCGATCAAAAGCGTGCGGCAAAAGTTCGGGGCTACGCTTGTGCTTTCGCTTGTCAAAGGGAGCCGTTCGCAAAAAATCGAGCAGTACCATTTGGACCAAAGCGCGTTTTATGGCAACTTGTCGGGCTTTACGATGCGCCAGCTGCAAGACATCTTGCGATTCATGGTGCAGGATGGGCTGGTGGAGACGACCAACGACACGTACCGCCTGCTGAAAATCACGCCCAAAGGCAACGCGTTTTTCAAGCAGCCGGCTTCGCTGACGATGCGTCAGTACAAAAAAGCCGAAGCGGCCCAGGCGGCGGCCGACGACGTGTTCGAAGGATTGCGCGCCATTCGCACGCGGCTGTCCAAAAAATACCGGGTGCCGCCTTACGCGATTTTCAACGACCGCACGTTGCGCGAAATGGCTTCCGCCCGTCCGCAAAACAAAGCCGAAATGCTGGCGATCAGCGGGGTGGGCGAAGTCAAATACAAAAAATTCGGCCGCTACTTTGTCGCTTTTTTCCAAAACGAGTCGTGAAAGCGGTTTCATCCTCGATTTAGCGGGAATGCGCGTTGATTTTTCACTTCGTTTTTTTTATACTGGACGAGGTGGTTGTGAAATCGTGATCAAGTGACACGAAGTTCAAAAAACGACCAGACAAAAGATTTTTTTATTACATCGCATCCATACAGAGCGAGAGTAGGAGGTAAACATGAAAAAATCGAAAAATTTGAAAAAGATGACGTTGTTCGCCATGTTCATCGCCATCGAGATGATGCTTTTGATGACCCCGTTCGGGTACTTGCGCATCGGGCCGATCAGCGCCACGCTCATGCACATTCCTGTGATTTTGGCGGCCGTGTTTCTGGGCACCGGCTATGGTGCGGCGCTGGGCTTGATTTTTGGAATCACGTCGGTCATCAACGCGACGATGCAGCCGGGGATTACGAGTTTCGTATTCTCGCCATTTGTCACGATTGGCGGCATGAGCGGCAACTTCCTGTCCCTGGTGATCGCGATCGTTCCCCGCGTGCTGCTTGGCGTCATTGCCGGCCTCACGTTCCAGCTCTTTTCAAAAAAGCTCAAATGCTCCACAAGCGCCGCGCTGGCGGCCGGCATCGCGACGGCGTGCCATACGGTTTTGGTGCTTGGCATGATCGTGCTTTTCTTTGGCGCCGACTATTCGAGCGCGGTTGGCATCGCCCAAAACGCCCTGATTGGCGTCATGGCCTACACCGTCGCCACGAACGGCTTGTTCGAGCTTGTGCTCGCTTCGCTGGTCGCCCTGGCGCTCACCAAGGCCATTCCGGTGTACTCGATTCATCCTGTCAAAGCGTAAGTCGTGAATTTTCACGGCTTTTTTTTGTGTCCGGATTTAACGCACGTTTAACACAACGCAGGAAAGGGCTTAACGTGGTTGCTGATACAATGAATGCGTGAAAGTGGATAGAAACATTGGAAAGGAACCTTATGAATCAAAGTCTGAAAAAAAGGATTTTCACAATCTTCGTTTTAGGACTGGGAATTTGCACCGGATGCGGCGTGCAGGCGCAGGAAAAGCGCGCGTTCGATCCGGACGCCACGATGCACGCGCTGACGCGAGAGGATGGCTCGGGAACCCGGCAGGCGTTTGCCGATTTGTTTGCATTGCGTGATGAAAAGGGAGTGGACGCCATCCATCCAGGCATCGCGGTCACGAACGCGACCTCGGTCATGATGATGTCGACAGCGGGCGATCCGTACGCGATCGGCTATACGTCGCTTGGCGCCATGAACGACATGGTCAAGCCTGTCGCTATCGACGGGGTGCGCGCGAGCGTGCAGACGGTTGAAGACGGAACGTATCCGATCGCCCGGCCGTTTTATTTGGCCATCAAAGACGATTTGCCGCCCGCCGGCGAGGAATTCGTCGAATTCGTGTTAAGCCGGGAAGGCGAAAACATCATCGCCAAGCAAGGCTATGTCGCGACGGGAACGGATTTGCCGTTTCAAACGAGCCATCCCCAAGGCTCGATCATGGTGACGGGCTCCAGCTCGATCGCGCCCGTCATGGAAAAGCTGAAGGAGCGCTACGCGCAAATCAACCCGAAGGCGGAAATCGTCGTCCAGCAGTCGGATTCCTCAAGTGGATTGAGCGATGTCGCCAACGGAACCGCCGCCATTGGCATGTCGTCCAGAGCGCTGAAGCCTTCGGAATTAAAACGCGGCCTCACGCCAATCGCGTTCGCGAAAGACGGCATTGTCGTCATCGTCAACCCGGCCAATCCGGTTGAATCGCTGACGATGGAACAAGTCCGCTCGGTGTATCGCGATCCGCAACAAACGTGGCGGGCGCTGGAGAACCACAGATGAGCGCCTGGAAGGAAAACGGCGCGAAGAGGATATTTCAAATGGCGGCGGGGATGGCGGTTGTCGCCGTCTTTATGATTTGCGGCTTTCTTTTCGCCAATGGTTTGCCGGCCATTCACGAAATCGGCTGGCTGAACTTTTTGTTCGGCCAGGTGTGGAGGCCAGGCGCGGAACAGTTTGGAATCTTTCCGATGATTGTCGGAACGGGCGTGGTGACGCTGGGTGCGCTAGTCGTCGGCGCGCCAGTCGGGGTGTTGTGTGCCGTGTTTCTTGTGTACTATTGTCCAAAACAGCTGCAAGCCCCGATGAAGGCGATCGTCAATTTAATGGCGGGCATTCCTTCGGTCGTGTATGGCTTTTTCGGCCTCGTTGTTTTGATTCCGCTGTTGCGTCATTGGACGCAAACGAGCGGGATGAGCGTGCTGGCGGCCGCCATCCTGCTTGGAATCATGATTGTTCCCACGATCATTTCCGTGTCGGAAACCGCGTTGCACGCGGTGCCGCAAACCGTGTACGAGGGCGCGCTGGCGCTGGGCGCGACGAAAGATCGCGCGGTGTTTTTCACCGTGCTGCCCGCGGCGGGCAGCGGGATCTTTTGCGCCATTGTGCTTGGCTTGGGTCGGGCTGTTGGCGAAACGATGGCGGTCATGATGGTTGCCGGAAACCAGGCCGTGCTTCCGAATGGATTGCTGGGCGGGGTCCGGACGCTTACGAGCAACATCGCGATGGAGATGGGATACGCCGCGGATTTGCATCGGCAGGCGCTCATTGGCACGGCGGTCGTGTTGTTTGGCATGATTTTGGCGATGAACGCGTTGATGGCGTGGGTAAAAAGGAGGATCGCGTCGTGAAATCGTTGACCGAGGACCATAGGATGGTAAAGAAAATTCAATCAAAAAAAAGAAAAAGGATCTCGTTTGGTCAAATCGTCGTTTGGACCAGCGCGCTGCTGACGGTAGGGATCGCCCTGGCGATTGTAGGAATCATCTTCTGGAAGGGGATTCCTTATTTGACGCCTTCGCTGTTTGCCTGGACGTATACCAGCGACAACGTCTCGCTGATGCCCGCGCTTGTCAACACATTGCTCATGCTCGTGGTTTCGCTGTCGATCGCCTTGCCGGTTGGGGTGGCGGGCTCGGTATATTTGGTGGAGTACGCCGCGCCGGGAAACCGGTTCGTCCACCTTGTCAACTTGATGGTGGACACGCTGGCGGGCATTCCCTCGATCGTCTATGGCTTGTTTGGCGCGCTGTTCTTTGTCCAGTTTTTTGGCATGGGTTTGTCGTTGCTGGCAGGCGCTCTCACTTTGTCGATCATGGTGCTGCCCACGATCATGAAAACGACGCAGGAGGCGCTTCGCGAAGTCCCGGCGTTGTATCGCGAGGGAAGCTATGGCCTGGGGGCCGGCAAGCTGCGGACGATTACGAAAATCGTGCTGCCCGCCGCGCTGCCCGGTATTTTGTCGGGCGCGATTTTGGCGGCCGGCCGGGTGTTCGGCGAGTCGGCGGCGTTGATTTTTACGGCGGGAACGCTGGCCCAGGTGGCGGGAAGCGTCACGGATTCGGCGCGGACGATGGCGGTTCATTTGTACGCGTTGTCGCAGGAAGGTCTTTTTTTGAATGAAACATACGCCAGCGCGGCGGTTTTGATCGTCGTGGTGCTGCTTATGAATGGCTTGGCGTCGTGGCTGGCGAAAAAAGCGGAACGGAGAAGAGAGCATGGATAAAATCAAAGTGGAAGGGCTGAATTTGTTTTATGGAAGCTACCAGGCGCTCAAGTCGATCGACTTGACGATTCGCGCCAGGGAAATCACGGCGCTCATCGGGCCTTCCGGGTGCGGCAAATCGACGCTTCTCAAAAGCATCAACCGGATGAACGACTTGGTGGAAGGCTGCCGGCTGGAGGGCACGATCGAGGTCGACGGGCGCAACATCGCCGATTTGGATGTCAATGGACTGCGCAAGCAAGTGGGAATGGTGTTTCAAAAACCCAATTTGTTTCCGATGAGCATTTATGACAACATCGCGTACGGACCGCGTACGCATGGCGTCAAAAACAAAAAAGAGCTGGATCGTATCGTGGAGCGCTCGCTGCGCCAGGCGGCGATTTGGGACGAAGTCAAAGACAATTTGAAAAAGTCGGCTTTGGCGCTTTCGGGCGGACAGCAGCAGCGCCTTTGCATTGCCAGAGCGCTGGCGATCGAGCCGGATGTGCTTTTGATGGACGAGCCGACAAGCGCGCTGGATCCAATCTCGACGGCCAAAGTCGAGCAGCTGGTGCAGACGCTAAAAAAAGAGTACACGATCGTCATCGTGACGCACAATATGCAGCAGGCGCTGCGGATCGCGGACCGGACGGCGTTTTTCTTGCAAGGCGAGCTGGTGGAATGCGACCAAACGGACGTCATTTTCAATTCGCCAAGCGACGCGCGGACCGAAGACTACATTCGGGGACGGTTTGGTTGATGGTGATGGGGAAGGATCGTCTGGATGGACTGGATGAGCGTGTGGTGGGAATGGGAATCGAAGCAGGAACGATGATGATGGACGTGTTTCGGACGATGAATGGCAGCGCCACGCTCGACTTGCCGGCATTGCGGCGGCGGGATATCCGGCTGCACGACTTGGAGCAGGGTATTGAAAACCGGTGCGTGCAGCTTTTATTGAAGGAAAACTTGTTTGGTAGCGATTTTCGCCAGGTGGCGGGCGCCTTGAAAGTCATTCACGATTTGGAGCGGATCGGGCACCAGTCGCTACATGTCGGCCAGATTTTGGCGCAAAACGAGGATCCGGTTTTGTATTGGCAAACCGGCTTGCACTGGATGGCGCACCATAGCGCCAAAATGGTGCTGGAGGCGATGGTGGCGTTCAAAAACAGGGACGTGCAGCTGGCGCGGCGGATCATCGCTTTGGACGCCGAGGTGGACGCGCGATTCGAGTCGGTGAAACAGGCGTTGACGCGTACGGGACAACTGGCGCCGGATCGGGTCGCCAACGGCGTGCTGATTGCCAAATATCTGGAGCGCATCTCGGATCACGCGGTCGATATTTGCCGGCGCCAGCTCGTTGAGGGCGCGTAAAGAATGCGAAGTCGTTCTTTTTTTTGCGGCTTCGTTTGCGCCAATTCTTCGATTTAAGAATTGTGTGGGTTCGTAAAAAGTGTTAAAATTAGGCTAAATGATAGCGTTTGAAAGCGCTTGATTATAGGAGGAAATAAAGCATGCTAAAAGGGATTGCGGCAAGTGCTGGTGTGAATGTCGCGAAAGCGTACAAGCTGGAAGCACCGGTAGTTGTCATTGAAAAAAAGGCGGGAGAGCCTGTAGAGGAAATTAAAAAATTCGACGATGCCTTGGCGAAAACAGTAAAAGATATTGAAGGCGTCAAGGAGCGCGCGGCGAAGCGGCTGAGCGAAGAGGAACTCGCGGTATTCGATGCGCATTTGATGATGGCAAACGATCCGGAATTCGCCGGACAGATCAAGTCGATGATCGAAAACGAGAAAGTGAACGCGGAATACGCGGCGGACACGGTGGCAAACCAGATGGTCGCGATGTTCGAAGCGATGGATAATGATTATTTCCGGGAAAGAGCGGCGGACATCAAAGACGTGACGTTCCGTTTGAAATGCAACCTGCTCGGTTTGCAGATCCCGGATTTGACGGCGATCGACGAGCCGACGATCATCGTGGCGCACGATTTGACGCCAAGCGACACGGCGCAGCTCAACGAATGGGTCAAAGGGTTCGCGACGGCGATTGGCGGAAAAACATCCCACTCGGCGATCATGGCCAACTCGCTGGAGATTCCGGCCGTGGTTGGATGCTCGGGCGTTCTCGAGGCGGTTCAAACCGGCGACGTGATCGGTCTGGACGCGCTGGATGGTTTTGTGTATGTGAACCCGGATGAGGAAAAAGTGAAAGAGCTGGAGGAAAAAGCGGCTCGTTATGCAGAGGAAAAAGAAGCCCTCAAAGTATTAGTCAACGCGAAGTCCATCACGACGGACGACCACGAAGTGGAACTGGCCGGAAACATCGGTGGTTTCAAAGACGTGGAAGGCGTTTTGAAAAACGGCGGCGAAGGCGTCGGCTTGTTCCGTACGGAATTCCTGTACATGGACAACGACCACTTCCCGACAGAAGAAGAGCAGTTTGAAGCGTACAAGCAAGTGCTCGAAGGCATGGAAGGCAAAAAAGTCGTTGTCCGCACGCTGGATATCGGCGGCGACAAGAAGCTTTCGTACTACACGTTCCCTGAGGAAATGAACCCGTTCCTTGGATACCGGGCCATTCGTCTGTGCCTGAAGGAGCAGGATATTTTCCGTACCCAGCTGCGCGCGCTTTGCCGGGCGTCGGTGTATGGCAAATTGTGTATCATGTTCCCGATGATCGCGACGATCAACGAGTTCAGACAGGCCAAGGCCATTTACGAGGATGTCAAGGCGGAACTGATCGCGGAAGGCGTGCAAGTGGCGGACGATATTCAGGTTGGTATGATGGTTGAAATTCCGGCCGCGGCGGTTTTGGCGGACGAATTCTCGAAATACGCGGATTTCTTCTCGATCGGAACGAACGACTTGATCCAGTACTCGATGGCGGCCGACCGGATGTCGGAAAACGTATCGTACTTGTATCAGCCGTACAACCCTTCGATTTTGCGCTTGATCAACATGACGATCAAAGGCGCGCACAAAAACGGCCGCTGGGTCGGCATGTGCGGCGCGATGGCGGGCGAGCCATACGCGGTACCGATTTTGCTCGGTCTTGGACTGGATGAGTTCTCGATGTCGGCGACGCAAATTTTGAAGGCGCGCAAAGTCGTGACTTCGCTCAGCTACGCGGAAATGCAGAAGCTCGCGGATCATTGCCTGAATCTGGATTCGGCGGAAGAAGTGCTGGATTACGTGAAAAGCGTTGTAGACTAAGAATTTGACTTTGGATTTTAGAGGGACGAGCCGTCCCTCTTTTTTTAGGAGAGAGCGATGAAATTAATTTGGCAATTTACAAGAAAGTACAAGAAGCTGCTGCTCCTTGATTTTGTGTCGGTGTTTGGCTTCGCGTTGGCGGAGCTTGGCATCCCGACTTTGATCGCGCAGATGATCGACCAGGGAATCAACCGGGACGATCCTTCGGTTTTGTACCGCTTTTTTGGGATCGTGGTGTTGATCTCGGTGTTGGGGGTTTGCGGAACGAGCTTGCTGGCGTATTGCTCGACGCGCATTAGCACGAACGTGACGTACGACATTCGCGAGGCGGTGTTCAACCATACGATGCGGTTTTCCCACGCCGAGATGGAGAAATTCGGCGTGGCGAGCATGATTACGCGAACGAACAACGACGCGTATCAAATCATGGTGTTTTTGCAGACGATTTTGCGCAGCGCGATGCTGGCGCCCGTCATGATCGTCGTCAGTTTGCTTCTGGTGACGATGACGTCTTTGCCGCTGGCGACTATCGTGTTCGCGACGATTCCCGTCATTGTGGTTGGGGTCGTGCTGTTCGCGAAGTTTTCGGCCCCGCTGTCGGAAAACCAGCAAAAATCGCTGGACGCGATGAACCGGATCTTGCGGGAAAACCTGTCGGGTATCCGGGTCATTCGCTCGTTCAACAACGAGCCGTTCGAACAAAAGCGGTTTGCCAAGGAAAACGAGTGGTACACTTCGCAGACGACGCGGCTGTTTAAGATGATGTCGTGCACCGATCCTTTGTTTTTCTTTATGATGAATTTGGCGACGATCGCGATCTACTACCTTTCGTCTTTGATGCTTGGAAGAGGAGCGATTGAAATCGGACAAGTCGTGGCGTTTATTGAATACTTGTTCCACGCGATGATGTCGGTTCTTGTTTTTTGTATGGTGTTTATGATGTATCCGCGCGCCAATGTTTCGGCTAAGCGGATCGAGGCCGTGCTGGAAACGAAAAGCACGATCGTTTCCGGGGCGCAACGCATCGGACGCATCGAGGATATCCGACTCGAGCATGTTTCGTTTTCCTATCCCAATGGCGAGGAAAACGTGCTGACGGACATTTCATTTGAAGTGAAGAAAGGCGAAAAGCTGGCGGTCATTGGCAGCACGGGGTCTGGAAAAAGCACGCTGGTGAAGCTGCTGGCCCGTTTCTACGATCCGACCAAAGGCCGGATTTTGGTGAATGGAAAAAACATTCGCGATTTGGACTTGTCCTCGTTGCGCAGCGAGATGGGCTTCGTTTCCCAAAAGCCGCATATGTTTAAGGGCTCGATTCACGACAACATCGCGTTTGGCTTGGAGCAGGCGTCGTTTGAATCCGTCCACGAGGCGGCGACAATCGCGCAGGCGGCGGATTTCATTTTGGAACGCGACGAGCAATACGAGGAGGAAATCGCGGAGGAAGGAACGAACTTGTCTGGCGGCCAGAAGCAGCGGATCTCGATCGCGCGGGCGTTGTTAAAGAAGAGCGGATTGTACATTTACGACGATTCGTTTAGCGCGCTTGATTTTAAGACCGACGCCAAACTGCGGGCGGCGCTGGAGCCGATGCGGCCGGATTCGATTTTTATCGTGGTGGCGCAGCGGGTTTCCACGATTTTGGACGCGGACAAGATTCTCGTTTTGGACGAGGGGCGGATCGTGGGGTATGGATCGCATCCGGACTTGTACGATTCGTGCGCGGTGTATCGCGAAATCGTGTTGTCGCAGCTAAGCGAGAAGGAGGTGCGCGCGTATGCCGAAAAAACTGACCTTTAAACAATGCCTTGTTCACTTGTGGGGCTTTTTAAAAGACCACCGCGTCAAGCTGCTGACGGGGTTGTTTCTCGTTTTGGTCATGCAGGTGATTTACGCCGTCATGCCAAGTATCGAAGGGATGATCACGACTCAGCTTCAGCTGGATGTGACGCAAATGGCCAAAGGCGTGCCGGGGGCGCATATTCAGATGAACGTGATCGTCCGCATTCTTTTGATGTTGCTTGGCGTGTATTTGATTAAAATCACCAGCCAGCTGGTGAGCGCGTTTTTGCTGACGGACTCCATTCAAAAAACGATGGAGGACATTCGCAATGCCATCGAGAAAAAAATCAACCGGCTGCCGGTTTCCTATTTCGACGCGCAGGAAACCGGCGACTTGCTCTCGCGCATCACCAACGACGTGGAAACGGTGTCGAACGCTTTGCAGCAGACGTTGTCGCGCGTCATTGGCGCGGTGTGCACGTTTGTGTTCGTTTCGATCATGATGTGCACGATCAATTTGGTGATGACGCTGATGGTGTACGTGGCGCTGCCGGTCATCGCAATGATTTCGTTTGGCTTCGTGAAAAAAAGCCAGCCGCTTTTCGACACCCAGCAGCAGTCGCTGGCGGATTTGAACGCGACGATCAACGAATTGTATTCGGGTTTCAACGAGATCGTCATTTACGATCAGCAGGAAAAAGCGAAAGACCGGTTTCAAAAAGCGAACGAGGCGATGCGGGAATCGGGCTTTAAGGCGTTGTTTTTGTCCGGCCTGATCGGGCCGACGACTTCGTTGGTGACGTATGTGACCATCGGGTGCGTGGCGCTGTATGGTTGTTTGCAAGTGCTGGCGGGCGTCATCACGTTAGGGCAGCTTCAGGCGTTTATTCGCTATATTTGGAACATCAACGATCCGATCGCCCAGCTTTCGCAGCTGTCCAACCAGGTGCAGTCGGCGTTTTCGGCAATGAACCGGTTGTTCACGTTTTTGGATATGGACGAAGTCATGGACACGCAAGGCGAGCCGTTTCACGAACCGATTCGGACAATCGACTTTGAGCGGGTGCGGTTTGGATATGGTCAGGAGCCGTTGATGCGCGATGTCAACATCCATGTCGAGGCGGGGCAGACGATCGCGATTGTCGGACCGACAGGCGCGGGAAAGACGACGCTGACGAACTTGCTGCTGCGCTTTTACGAGATCGGCGGCGGCGCGATCAAAATCAACGGGCGCGACATTCGAACGATGTCTTATCACGATTTGCGCGACTTGTTTGGGCTCGTCCTTCAAGACGCGTGGCTGTTTGAGGACACGATTGAGCAAAATCTGAAATACGGCCGGCACGAAGCGCTGCGCTGCGAAGTGGTGGAGGGAGCCAAGCAGGCGAATGTCCATCATTACATCCGCACATTGTCCAATGGATACGATTCGCTAATCAACGAATCGGGTTCCAACATTTCCCAAGGGGAAAAACAGCTTCTGACAATCGCCCGCGCGCTTATCAAGGATCCGAAGATCCTCATTTTGGACGAGGCGACAAGCTCGGTAGATACCCGGCTGGAAAAAAGGCTTCAGAGCGCGATGGATGTCGTGATGCGAAACCGGACGAGCTTCGTGATCGCGCACCGGCTGTCCACGATCGTCAACGCTGATTTGATTTTAGTTATGCAGCATGGCGATATCGTGGAAAGCGGCACGCACGAGGCGCTGCTGGAAAAAGGCGGCGAATACGCGAAGCTGTACAACGCGCAATTCGCGCAGGAGTAGACAAAAGAGTCCAAGTGGACTCTTTTTTTGAAAATAAACTTTTTTTGAGAAAAAATGTCCCTTTTGTCCTCTCTTTGTCGTATATAATATATATGAAAGAGAAAAATAAAAAAGAACGGAAAAGCCTGCGCCGGCAGCAACGGGCGTACGACCGTATGGCGAAACAATGGCTTCGGGACACCCGGCTTTTGTCGTATTTGATCAAAGACGGCGTGCCGCCTCTGGCTTCGGACCCCATCGAAGCCATTCGCGGCTATATCGAAACCGACACCGATCAAATCCCGTACGCGTCGGGCGAGATCGCGTTTAGCTCGGGCGCCTACGTCGAGCCCGACCTGTTGTTTGGCATGAAAAAGAAATCATGGCAGGCGTACGGCAACGCGGATTTCCAAAAGGACATGCCCAAAGCGTACGATTTGGAATCACGAAAGAATTTGTATGTGGCCGCGATGGTATGTAACCAGGTGGGAAAGAAAGTGGACTACAACGCGTTGCGGCCGGTGTATTCGATGTGGGTCGTCAACGATTTCCGGATCAAAAAAAGCGAGCTGGAAATCAAAAAGGAATGGATCGAGAAAACAGAAGGTAGCCAGGTGACAAGAAACGAGCCAAAGGAGGGCATGATGAACCTGGCGACATTCAAAATCGGAAACGAGATCCGGGAAGACGACAAGGATTCACTGAAAGTGCTGCATTATTTGTTTAAGTGCGAAGAGGAAAAGAAAGCCAACGAGAAATTGAGAGCGTATGGATTCACAATGGAAGAAGACCAAAGGAGGGTGAGGAAAATGTGCAACTTGAGCCAGGGATTGATTGAAAAAGGAAGAGAGGAAGGACGAAATGAAGG
>NZ_CAXHOA010000005.1:0-69097 GCF_964018005.1 uncultured Dubosiella sp. | reverse complement strand
CAAAGGAGGGTGAGGAAAATGTGCAACTTGAGCCAGGGATTGATTGAAAAAGGAAGAGAGGAAGGACGAAATGAAGGGCGAAAAGAAGGCGCCGTGAAAGCGTCGGTCGACGCCATCCGGCGCTTCTCCAAAAAATTCAACATTCCGATCGAGGAGGCGTATCAAACGCAGGCCGAAGGGCTGACCCGTCAGCAGGCGCGAATCGTCCGGTCGCGTTTAAATTTGAAATAAGACAAACAAAAGAGTCCGCAAGGACTCTTTTACTGTTGCTGCTGGTCGAGAACTTTGGCCGCGTAGGAGCAAACGGGAACAAGGGTGAAGCCATGCTCTTTCGCTTTGCGCGCGACCATCATGACGAGTTCGCGGGCGATACCGCGACCGCCAAATTCGGGCTGGACTTCCGTATGCGTAATGATCCAGCGGTCGCCGTCGACCTGGTATTGGCATAAACCAATGAGCTGGCCGTCATTGTAGGCGGCGGACCGGCTTTTTGTCCCTTCAAATACGTATTGAATCATGTTTTTTACCTCTTCTTCTAACGATATTTTACTCCGGCAAGAAGAAGGAAGGGAACCGGATGCCCGAATTAAAAGAGTCCTTTCGGACTCTTTCATGTTATTGGATGAATGTTTTCTCGTCCTTCTATATGTACCACGTTTTGATGTGGATTTTTCTCTTCCTGTTTTCGCATGCCCTGGACTTATTCTTTTCGCTTGGTTATCGCGTCCATCTTTCCTTTCAGATGCTTTCGCTTGTGACGATTGATCTTCTTCATCATTCGTATCCGCCTGCTGCCATTTTCATGCTGTCGATCGGTTTGGATTCCTTTATATTGTCATTGTGCTTGATGAGATTTCCTCCTCATCTTTTTTAATGAAAAGATTTCCGTTTTCGATCGTTGTTGACGTTTCATTTTAGCGACTTTTGTGTCGAGGAAGTTTGACGATTTTTCATTCGATCCGACATAGATCTTTTTCTATGCGCCCGGCGAATACAACTTGTTAAGTGTTTGCCAGGGGATCAAATTACTTCGCCTATTGGGTTTGATTCGTTCCGTGTTCACACGCTTTGGAATCCTGCTTCTTCCATTTTTTCATTGACTTTCCGGCTGTTCCTTTCGAAATCTCGTCTTTCTTTACAAACAAGATCTGCTCATTCGATTTGTTGATCGTTCAATGCCGTTTCCGTCTTTTTCTTTTGATCTCTTCAATCCGGTTTTTTGAATTTCGCTTGTTGTAACGAGAGTTTTTCCCTCATCTCATTCTTTCCAAATCGGCTCGTCAAGATCGTTTTGTTCATTTTAGCGACTTTTGTGTCGAGGAAGTTTGACGATTTTAATGTTGATCCTTCATAGAATTTCTCTATGTTTTAACCGTTTTTTTCTTGCCGTTTCTTTTGGCACCTTCATCATAACAGCCCGTTTTCATGATGACAAGAAACTGGAAAAAGTGGCCCTAAAACTGGAATTTTCATGAAAAACAATGGATTTTCGGACTTGCCATTCCGCAAATCATTCCGTATACTACGTTTGAAAGAGGTGAGAAGATGTTGAATGGTTCTGTTTCGAAAAAAATTTAAAAACAGAAAACTTCCATCTTTTTACTATGCCAAATCAAAGGATCGTAAAGCCGATCCGTTTTTCAAATTCAAATCAGTTCACAAAAGACCGCCGAAGTTTTCTTCGCGGTCTTTTGTGTTATTGGAGGTGAAAAACTATGGCGATGATTACCGTCAAACATTTAACGTTTCAATATGAATCCATTGATGATCCCCTTTTCCAAGACGTGTCCTTTTCCATCGACACGAACTGGAACTGCGGACTCATCGGAAAAAACGGCAATGGAAAAACGACCCTTCTAAACCTGCTTTGCAAAAAACTTTCCGGAACCGGAACGGTCGACTGTCCCGTCCCGGTTGAAATTTTTCCTTACGCCATTGCCGATCCATCCCGGGTCACGACCGACGTTTTAGAGGATGTGTCCGGCGCGCAGCCATGGCAAATCCAAAAGGAATGCGCCCGGCTCGAATTGCGCTCCGATCTTTTATGGCAGCCATTCGAGACGCTTTCGCAAGGAGAAAAAATCCGCTGTATGCTAGCCGCCCTCTTCTTAAAAGAAGGCGCGTTCGTGCTACTCGACGAGCCAAGCAACCATCTTGATGAAAAAGGGAAACAAATTCTCGGCGCCTATTTAAAATCCAAGCGTGGGTTTCTGCTTGTTAGCCACGACCGCAAACTGCTCGATGACTGCGTCGATCACGTCGTCGCCCTGACACCCCAGGGCGTGGACGTGCGAAAAGGGAATTTCTCCGCCTGGCATCTCGATCATGAAAACATGCTCGCCAAAGACCGGGCTGAAAACGAGCGGCTCCGCCATGAAATCAAGCGGCTGGAGGCTTCAGCCCGTATGGCCGGCAGCTGGTCGAATGCCAAAGAAAAACAAAAGATCGGCGCCGCCGACAAAGGGTTTGTCGGACACAAGGCTGCCAAACTCATGAAACGCTCCAAAGCCATCGAAGCCCGAAAGGAAAAAGCCGTCGAGGAAAAGCGAAAGCTCATCAAAAGCGACGAGCAGCCCGAGACGTTGCGCATCCAAACACGCGACTATAAAAAATCGACGTTGATGCACTTGACACGCGTTCGCGTCGTCTATGAAACCTGGTCGACGCCAAGCCAGACGTTTTCGATCGGGCAAGGCGAGCGGATCCGGCTTTGCGGTGCCAACGGGTCGGGAAAAAGCAGTCTGCTTAAAGCGATCGTCGGACAATGCCCGTATGAAGGGACAATCGAGGCAAGCGCTGATTTAACGGTTTCCTATGTCGCCCAAACCGTGGAAGAGGCGCAAGGATCCATTGAACGCTACATCGCGCGCTACGCCATCGACCGGACTTTGTTTATGACGATTTTACGCAAGTTTGGCTTTTCCAGAGCGGAACTGACCCATCCGCTTGAAGCGCTTTCCGCCGGCCAACGGCGAAAAATCATGCTGGCCCGCAGTTTGTGCGAATCCGCCCACCTCTACGTGTGGGACGAGCCGCTCAACGATTTGGATATCGACAGCCGCGAACAAATCGAACGCATGCTGCAAGAAAGCGGCTACACGATGCTGTTTGTGGAGCACGACACCATGTTTTCCCAAAGCGTGGCCACGAAAGAAATTGATTTTGACGAAAAAACAAACGAGGAGGTTCACATTCAAAAAACGATGTGATAGACTATTGGAAACGGCGTTGAATAAAAGGAGTAGTCTGGACGGATTGATAGAGAGTCTTCGGGTGGTGGAAGAAGATATGAAAGGCAGGCGAAGGTAGTTTAGGAGCCGTTCTCTGAGCTTAGTAGGAGAAACCGTGCGACCGCGTTAAGGTCTTGAGGCATACGTCCGTATGCGAATTAAGGTGGTACCACGTGCAGCACGTCCTTAGGGATGTGCTTTTTTTTATTTGGAAAGGAAGAGAGTATGCTAGAACCAAAATACGACCACACGAAAGTGGAGGAAAACCGCTATGACCAATGGATTGACCAGGGGTATTTTACCGCGGGGGATTTGACGAAGAGCCCGTATTGTATCGTCATCCCGCCACCCAATGTAACTGGCAAGCTCCATCTCGGACACGCCTGGGACACGACGATCCAGGATATCTTGTCGCGCTACAAGCGCCTGCAAGGCTTTGACGTGCTGTGGCTGCCCGGTATGGATCATGCCGGCATCGCGACGCAAGCCAAAGTCGACGCCCGCCTCAAAGACGAGGGAATTTCCCGCTACGACATCGGCCGCGAGAAATTTCTGGACCGGGCGTGGGAGTGGAAGGAGGAATACGCCTCCACCATTCGCAAACAGTGGGCCAAGCTTGGCTTGTCGCTTGACTACACGCGCGAGCGCTTCACAATGGATGAAGGACTGTCGCAAGCCGTTCGCAAAGTGTTTGTCGACCTGTACAACGACGGGCTGATTTACCAGGGCGAGCGCATCATCAACTGGGATCCGCAAGCCCGCACCGCGCTGAGCAACATCGAAGTTGAGCACAAGGAAATCATGGGCCACATGTATTACTTCAAATACAAAGTTGTGGAAACCGGGGAAGAACTCGTCATCGCCACGACGCGCCCGGAAACGATGTTCGCCGACCAGGCGATCTTCGTTCATCCAGACGACGAGCGCTACAAGCACCTGGTTGGCAAGCACGCCATCAACCCGGCCAACGGACAGGCGCTGCCAATCATGGCCGACGACTACATCGACATGGAATTTGGAACGGCCGTCATGAAATGTACGCCGGCTCACGACCCCAACGACTTCGCGCTCGCGAAAAAATATGGACTCGACATGCCGATCTGCATGAACGACGACGGCACGATGAACGCCATGGCCCACAAGTACGAAGGCATGGACCGGTTCGAATGCCGCGAGGCGCTCGTGGCCGATTTTGAAAAGGACGGTGTGGTCGACCACATCGAGGAGCACCCGCACCAGGTCGGGCATTCCGAGCGCACAGGCGTGATCGTGGAGCCGTACTTGTCGAAACAATGGTTTGTCAAGATGCGCCCGCTCGCCGACGAGGTGCTCAAAAACCAGCAAGGCGAGCAGCGAATCTCGTTTGTGCCGGAACGCTTTAACCACACGTTCGAGCAATGGCTGGAAAACATCGAGGACTGGTGCATTTCCCGCCAGCTGTGGTGGGGACATCGGATTCCGGCATGGACGAACAAGGAAACCGGTGAAATTTATGTCGGCATAGAAGATCCGAAAGATCCGGAAAACTGGATTCAGGACGAAGACGTGCTCGATACGTGGTTTTCCAGCGCGTTGTGGCCGTTTTCCACACTCGGTTGGCCGGAAGAAACAGCCGATCTGAACCGGTATTTCCCGAACGATGTGCTCGTCACCGGATACGACATTATTTTCTTCTGGGTGGCGCGCATGGCGTTCCAGACCCGCTACTGCATGAACAACCGGCCATTCAAAGAAGTGCTCATTCACGGCTTGATCCGCGATCCGCAAGGGCGCAAAATGTCGAAGTCGCTTGGCAATGGCGTCGATCCGATGGACGTGATCGCCGACAAGGGCGCGGATGCGCTGCGCTTCTTCTTGACGACCAACTCGGCGCCGGGACTCGACTTGCGCTACGACGAAACAAAAATCGACGCGTCGTGGAACTTCATCAACAAGATTTGGAACGCGTCGCGCTACGTGCTCATGCAGCTGGATGGGCAGGACTTGCCTTTGCGTGTCGACGACTTGACGCCGGCGTCGAAATGGATCTTGGAAAAGATGAACGAAACGATCGAGAGCGTGACCGTCAATATGGATCGTTACGAGTTGTCGATCGCGGGCAACGAGCTGTACAACTTCGTATGGAACGACTTCTGCTCGTGGTTTATCGAATTGTCCAAGCCGGCGCTGCGCAGCGACAACGCGGCCGAAGTGGAAAGCACGAAAGCGACGCTGGCGCTCGTGCTCAAAAACATTTTGATTTTGCTGTCGCCATTCATTCCGTTTGTCGCCGAGGAAATTTATTCGAATTTGCCAAACGCCGACGATTCGATCAACACGGAAGCGTGGCCAAAACCTGTCGACGTGAAAATGAGCGCCCAGGAAATGGACCGGATGGAGATGCTGATTGGCGCCATCAGCGCGGTGCGCGAAATCAAAAACGAATACCACCTCAAGCCTTCGGAAACGATCGAAATTTCCTTGCACGATGAAAAAGGCGCGGCCATCGAGCTGCCGGAAAACCTGAAAAACCTGCTCGAAGGCATGGCGCATGTGCAAGTGTGCGCCCAGCTGCCAACCGAGGATGTGCTGTCCCGGACGATCGACCACGCGATTTTGACGGTCGCCATGGCGGATCTCATTGATTTGGAAGAAGAGAAGGCAAAATGGGAAAAGGAAATCGTTCGTCTGGAAAAAGAAGTGATTCGTGGAGAAAAGATGCTTTCGAACCCAAGATTCGTGGAGAAGGCACCAAAGGAAAAGGTCGATGCGGAGAAAAACAAGCTGTCCACGTATCAGGAACAACTCGCGATCGCGAAAAAACAGCTAGCTTCGATCGAGAAAAAAATCAATGGATAAAAAACAAACACAGCCTGAATTGTCCAATGAGCGGAGATACGAGCTCATGCTTTTGATTGTGCAGCGTATTCGAAAAGCCTGGAAGGATCAGCTGAAGCTGTATCCGACGATGAAATCCAAGGATCTGGATATGCTGGCGTACATTTATACCGCGAAAACGCCTATCACGATGCAGGACCTGGCGTCCTATTTAAAGGTATCCGCGGCCGCGGTTTCGCAAATGGTGGCTTCTTTGGAAAAAAAGCGGATTTTGCGCAAGACGCCAAGCGAAGTCGACCATCGGATCAACGAGTTGTCGCTTCATCCGGAACTCGTCGAATCCATCGAGGAGGACCAGCGTCATATGGCGGCGCTTCTGCGCGAATTCGAAACGTTTTCGAATCATGAATTTGATTTGGAGGCGCTGTTTGAACGCGTCCTTGCCTTTGCCGAGCAGCATGAAAAAGATTCTGTTTGATTGCGAATCGGTAAAGGATCCGTACGAGTTCTTGCGCGAGGCGCTGGAAATCGAGCCGATGGACAAGGCGCAGCTGAAGCGCCGGATCCTTGGGTTTCGAACGCCGGCGATCGTGGAGGTGGAGCACCGGTTTGAAGGGGTGAAACGATGGAGCGAGTTCATCAATTTTTTGGAAGAAGTTTCGCAAAAGAACCGGTTTCTCTACATTGTCTGGGGCCCGAAAAAGGTGGAGAACCTCATTGCCGAAGAACAAATGGGGCAGGTTTTGAAGCCCGGTTGACATTTTCTTGTCCGCTTTGAAAAAAGCGGACTTTTTTGGTGGAAGCGTGTGAAACTCCATCCGGACTTGATTGTGCTAAAATAAAAAGGAATCAGAGATCATTAGGGATTTTTCTGGAAAGGATCAAGTATGACACAAGGATTGTATGAAGTATTGGGGATCTCGAAAGGCGCGACCGAAAAAGAGATCAAAAGTGCATATAAAAAACTGGCGAAAAAATACCATCCGGACTTGAACAAAGGCCCGGAAGCGGAAGCGAAGATGAAGGAAATCAACAAGGCGTATGAAATCTTGTCGGATCCGAAAAAACGGGAAATGTACGATGAATTCGGTGAAAAGGCGATCGAAGCCGACTTCAACGAGGAAATCCTGAATTCCTATAAATATTCCTGGTCCAACCAGGGACAGCAAGGCGGATTCGGACCAGGAAACGGATGGCCGTTTGGTTTCGACGACGACTTCCTCAACAACATGTTTGGCGGCCAGGGCGGCGCGGGCCGGGGCTCCTTTTACCAGGACTACTCGCCACGTCCGATGAAGGGGGAGGATTTGAACGCCACGATCAACATCGACTTTATGAAAGCGGTGCAAGGTGGTCCGGAAACGGTTTCCTTCACCATCAACGACGGCGTCAATCCGCCAAAGAACGTCACATACGAAGTGAAGATTCCGCAAGGCATCCGCGAAGGACAAAAGATTCGTTTGTCCGGAAAAGGACTGGCCGGTTTGAATGGCGGACCGGATGGCGATTTGTATTTGAACGTCCACATTCGTCCGGATCAAACGTTCCGGCGTGAAAACGAGGATATCTACGTGGAAATTCCGGTTGACTTTACGGACGCGCTGCTTGGAGCGAGCATCGACGTGCCGACTATTGACGGAACGGTTTCAATCAAGATCCCGGCCGGAACGCAGCCTGGACAAAAATTCCGTCTAAAAGGCAAAGGGGTCAAGACCGCCAAGGCGACAGGCGACGAATACGCGCAAATCAAAGTGACGCTGCCAAAAGAAATGAGCGACGAGCAAAAAGAGCTGATCGAAAAATTCAAGGCGACCCAAAATCAATAGTTCGCGACAGACTTCGAAAGAGGTCTGTTTTTTTTAATAATTATTCCAAATTCTCCCATAAAATAATTTATTTAGATTAATTGATAAAAACAACATAGTCACGTATGATGTATGTAGTTAAGCAAGACTTAAACGAACGGGAATCACAAAGAGAGGAGATTCTTTTTATGTTCATTCCTTATTTAGAAAAAAGAAAACGGGAGAATCCAGCCGCGAACCGCCGGCAAATCGACTTGCACGACAACCGGATGGCGGCGTTTGTGCCGGTGTGCACGCTGCTGCTTTTGTTGCTAGGCACCTCGGTTTTCTCCCTTGCGACCGTGCAGGAGTGGTTTCGGCCGCGATACTTTATGACGGGCACGTTCTTGTTTTTTTGGCCGATTTGGTCGTATTGCCGCGGACTGTTCATGTTCGCGAGCGTGCTCGTCGTGCAAACACTCATCGTCGTCTCGGGATTCATGCTTGGCATGCCGGGAACGCTGGCGGTTTTTCTTTACATTTTTATGCCTGGGTGGCTCGCTTTCAAAGACGCGTATCGTGGTTTTTTTCACTGATTCCGGTTTTTTTGGAAACAATCGTGTATACTGGTGAACAGAAGGATGTGATGAAACAATGAATGGATGGGCTCAGCTTGGCGTGATTTTGCTAATTGGCGTCGTCATTTACTCCGTCGTCAAGCGAATCGTCCAGACCCGGACGGAAAACCAGTACATGCAGTGGTTTGGGGAAGGAAAGTTTGACCGGATTCTGGCCTCGATCGACTCGTGGAAAGGAAAGTGGCTGTTTCCACTGTACAACCGCGACCACCTCAAACTGCAAGTCGCGCAAATGACCAACGACAAAGAGCAAATCGACGCGCTGCTGGACAAAATGCTCGCCATGAAGACGACACCGGAACAGCGCAAGGAAATCGTCATGCGCGCGTTTGAATACTTCATATACGAGCAGGACCGGCGCAAAGCCAAACCGCTTTACCAGGAAATCAAGCAGCACTTCGACAAGAAGACAGCGCACCGCGCCAGGCTCATGTACGAAGTGTATATTACCCATAAAGGCGATTTGGTCGACGAGCTGCTCGAACTAGCCAAAACAATTCCCGATTCCGAAAAGGGAACGTGCTATTTGCTGCTGGCGCAGTCCTACAAAAACAAGCACGATGACGAAAAACAGCGCGAATACGAGCAGCTTGCCAAACAATACCTCTAAAGATCCGAAGACGGGTCTTTTTTTTCGCCAAACCGACAAAACCGTCATGATTTCACCTGGATCGTTTTTTATACTCTTGAAGAAGGAAAGGAGGTGGGAGCATGCGAAAGCTGACTTTGTGTGCCGCAGTCGTGCTGCTGGCAGGACTGGGCGGCTGTTCGAAAGCGGAATGGCTCGAAACATACAACGCCGTCGTGGAAACGACTGGCACGCTCGCGCTCGATCCGGATGGAAGCCTGGTCGGAGATCGCAAGCTGGAGGATTCGTATCAAGGGACGTATTCGGCTTTTTACAAGGATTTCAGTGGTGTGGAAACGATATTTGGCGGCACGTCGATCGAGGCGCAGACATTGCGAATCGAGGCGGTGGCGCAAGGGGAAAGTGGAAATTTGGAGATTCGCTGGCAAAAAGGGGATCAAAGCGAAGTGCTTGGTGAAGGGGAATCGTTCATTCAAACGATCGAGTGCGAGGCGGGAACGAATTTGATCGAGATTGACGCCAAGCATTTTACCGGCGCGCTGGAATTGCGCGTACAATAAAAAAAGAGTCCGCTTTCGCAAGACTCTTGGTTGGGTTTATCCGTTTTTCTGCGCCATTTTCTGACGGTACAAGTTTCTGCGATCTTGCGCTGTCAATCCTTTTTTGCGGATACGAATCGCGTCCGGCGTCACTTCGACAAGCTCGTCATCGTTGATCCATTCCAGCGCCTCCTCCAAAGAGAACACGCGTGGCGGCGTCAGGAACATGCCTTCGTCGCGTCCGCTGCTTCGGATGGCGGTCAGCTTCTTGTTTTTGAGCGGATTGACATCGAGGTCGATGTTTTTCGCCGACTCGCCGATAATCATACCTTCATACACATCCGTCTGCGGCGAGATGAACAGCTGCCCGCGTTCCTGTAAATTCCACAACGCATACGTCATGGCCGAACCCGTTTCCGTGGAAATCATCGCACCCTGCATACGCTGCGTGATCTCGCCCTTGTATGGCTCGTAACCCGAAATCCGGCGCACCAGCGTGCCTTCGCCGTGCGTATCGTTGATAAACTGCGTCCGGAAACCAAGCAAGCCGCGGGTCGGCGCGGTATACGTGATTTTAACGTAGCCGTTTTCCTCTTCCATGTCCTGCATGATGCCTTTGCGCAAGTTCAGCTGGTTGATAATCGTGCCCTGGTATTCGGCAGGCGCGATGCACACGACTTCCTCGACTGGCTCGACTTTTTGCCCGTTCTCATCGCGGTGCAAAATGACTTCCGGCTTCGAAACGGCCAGCTCGTACCCTTCGCGGCGCATGTTTTCGATCAGGATCGAAATGTGCAGCTCGCCACGGCCGCTGATTTTAAAGCAGTCGGCGCTCTCGGTCGGCTCGACTTTCAAACCGACGTTGACTTCCAGCTCTTTTTCCAGACGCTCCTTCAAGTTTCTGGACGTCACGTATTTTCCGGATTGTCCGGCGAAAGGAGACGTGTTGACGTGGAAGTTCATTGACAACGTCGGCTCCTCGATTGCGATGTGGTCCATCGGCTCCACGTGGTCCGGATCGCAAATCGTGTCGCCAATCGAAATGTCCGGCATGCCGGCGATGACGACGATATCGCCCGAATGGGCTTCTTTGACCGGCGTTCTCGAAAGGCCTTTGTAGACGAAAAGATTCGAAATCGACTCCTTCTTTTCCAGCCCTTCCTGATTGCAGCGGATGTACGGCTGGCCCGGCTTCAACGTGCCTTGATAGACGCGGCCGATTCCTAAGCGGCCAATGTACTCGTCGTAAGCGAGTGCCGAAACCTGCATTTGAACGGGTTCCTCGTCCAAATCGGGATACGCCTCGCAATGTTTGAGAATCGTGTCAAACAGCGGGTCGATATTTTCGCTTGGCGTGTCCATATCGTACTGAACGATCCCTTCGCGCGCCACGCCATACAAAATCGGGAACTCGAGCTGCTCGTCGTTGGCGTTCAAGTCGAGGAACAGCTCGTACACCTCGTCCACGACTTCCTCGGCCCGCTGGTCTTTTTTGTCGATCTTGTTCACGAGCAGGATCGGCTTCAAACCGATTTCCAGCGCCTTGGACAACACGAACCGCGTTTGCGGCATTGGGCCTTCGCTGGCGTCCACCAGCAGGATGACGGTGTCGACCGTCCGGATGATCCGCTCCACCTCGCTGGAGAAGTCGGCATGGCCCGGGGTGTCGACAATGTTGATTTTTACGCCATCGTGAATGACGGAACAGTTTTTTGAATAAATCGTGATTCCGCGCTCCCGTTCCAAATCGTTGGAATCCATGACGCAGTCCACGACTTCCTCGTTGTCGCGGAACACATCGCTTTGGCGCAAAAACGCGTCGACCAGCGTACTCTTGCCGGCGTCAACGTGGGCAATCACAGCTATATTTAAGATTTTTTCTTTTTCAGGCATCGTTTCACTCGCTTTCATAATTTTTAGCACTGCCATTATACTCTTTGCCTGCTAAAAACACAACGAAACCCACTCAAAACGAAAGAATCGCCATTGTATGGTATAATGGCACCGGGAAAGGAAAGGGTGAGAATGATGCAAATTCGCTATTTTAAAGAATACTCCCGGTTTCTGAATCGGGATATGGAATTCAAAATGTATGGCCACGCTGGCCGTTTATGCCTGGTCGTGCCTTGTCAGGATGGACGTTTTTTTGAATGGGAGGACCGGCACATGTTCGAGCTCCTTCAAGATTTGATCGACCAGGGCCGCATTCAATTCGTGACCGTCGATTCCGTCGATCTGGAATCGTGGTCGAGCTTTGACGCCACGACGCCGCGCATGGAAAAACAGGAAAACTGGGTGCAGTACGTCATGCAGGAGCTGCTTCCCAGCGCGAAAGCCAAAGCCGGAAAAGACGCGGGCGAAAGCGTGATGGTGATGGGAGCGAGCATGGGGGCATTTCACGCCGGCAATTTGTTTTTCCGGTTTCCGGACACGTTCACGCAAGTGCTCGCGCTCTCGGGCCTTTATGACATGTCGCCGTATTTTTACGACGGGCATGTTGATTTCAACGCCTATCAAAACAACCCGTGCGGTTATTTGTCCAACATGGATCCGGCCCACGGCTACATCCCGAAATACAATCGGGCGCAGGCGGTTTTCGTCGTCGGGCAAGGCGCGTGGGAAAACGAGTGCGCCGCCGATTTGCGCAAGCTGGCCGATATTTGCTGGAGCAAGGGAATTCAGATCCAAACGGACTTCTGGGGATACGACACGCCGCACGACTGGCCGAGCTGGGAGCGCCAGATTCGGGAATATTTGCCGCAAATGTGCTAATGTCAAATCCCTTTGACATCGCTTCGCGCAAAAATGGCGTATAGTGAAGGGGAAAAGGAGGATTTGAAATGAAAACGCAGGAACGTTTCGTGGAAACGTATCGCCACGGGATAGCCAACACGCAAGTCATTCTTGTAGATCGGGAAACGGGCGTCAACTATTTGATGGCCAGCAACACCTTGGGCGCCATGGGAATTTGCGTCCTGGTCGACGCGCAGGGAAATCCCGTCGTCACCCCGGTCGAGTCCGAACTCGAATGAAAAGAAAGGAAATCTGAAGAAAAGCGGATTTCCTTTTTTTTGCGCGCGAAAGGATCCGTTTTTTAACGATGTCTTGGTATTCGGCTTGCATCTTAAATTCGAAATTTTGTACACTGGAACTATGAAAGTCAATCGAAAAGAAATGAAAAAAAGAGCGAGAGAAAATCTTTCGCGGCATTATGGATTGTATGTGTTCGTGTGCATGGTGGCCGCCTATTTGGGCACAGAGCAAGCGCGCGCCTTCCGGTTTTTGAGCGTGTTTTCCACCGGACAGGGAGCCATGACCGGTCTGCTGATTCGCGGCGGGATCAACCCGGCGCTCAACGATGTGGTCAATTTCGTCCAGACCCACTTTGTCCATGACATTGGCAGGATTCCCGAACTGGGCACGACCAACGGCGTGTTCGCGCTACTCGTGCGCACGATTGCCGACGGGACGATTCCGAGTTATTTCGTGCATCTGGCCGATTCCCTGACCCGATCGCCGCAAGCGGGCACCTTGATTTTGATTGGATTCGCAGTGACTGTTCACGCGCTTTTCTGGGTGTTTGTCGTGCAGACGCTCAGCGTCGTCAACCGCCGCTTTTTCGTGGAAGGCAGAATTTACGAAAAGGTGCCCTTCGATCGGTACTTGTTTTTCATCCGGGTGAAAAAATGGTGGAGCGTGGCCAGGGCGCTGCTTTGGAAAAACGTGCTGTGGTGTCTTTGGGCGCTAACGATTGTCGGCGGATGGATCAAGCATTACTCGTATTTGCTCGTTCCCTATATTTTGGCGGAAAACCCGGAAACGACAGGCCGGCAGGCCGTCGCTTTGTCGCGGACGATGATGAACGGCCACAAATGGGAGGCGTTCATGATTTCGCTCTCGATGCTTGGATGGTACATTCTCGATGTGGCGACGCTGGGCGTGTCGAGCTTGTTTTGGACCAACGCGTACCGGCAGGCGATCTTTAGCGAGTTTTTCGTCCGGATCCGGGCCGGGTATTTGGCGGAAAATCCAAAAGCGGAAACGGTGTTTGACAACCCGTATTTGTATCGGCTGGCGCCGCGCGGGCTGTTGGAAAAAGCCTACGCCAAGGAAATCGTGGATATGAAGAAAATCAATCCGATCCAAAACGCCTACACGGGATTCAAAGGATTCCTGGAGCGCAATTTCGGCCTGGTGTTCCGGCTGTCCAGCCAGGAGCGGGCGTATGAGCGCTACAATTTCACGCAATGGGACTTGAAAGAGATGAAATGGCAAGTCGAGCGCAAGGAATACCCAATCAAGCTGTCGCCGATTCCGGAAATACGACACCGGCATGTGCTGCGTTCGTTGTATCCGGGACGTAACTACACGGTTACGAGCGTGGCGTTGCTGTTTTTCTTCATGTCGTTTGTGGGCTGGTGCTGGGAAGTGTCGCTCCATTTGATCCAAAACGGCCGGTTCGTCGACCGCGGCGTGCTCCATTTGCCGTGGCTGCCGATTTACGGGTTTGGCTGCGTGTTCATTTTGCTGCTGCTGCGCCGCTGGCGACAGGAACCGTTGAAGGAGTTTCTTTACGCGATCGTTTTGTGCGGCGTTGTCGAATATTTTACGAGTGTGTATTTGCAGGCGGTATACCACACCGAATGGTGGAGCTATCAAGGCTATTTTCTGAATTTGAACGGGCGCATTTGCGCCGAGGGGCTGCTCGTCTTTGGGCTGGGCGGTATGGCTTTTGTGTACATCGTCGCCCCGCTTCTGGACAACTGGTTCCGGAAAATCGGAATCGACAAGCTGAACAAGGTGGCAATCGCGCTAGGCGTCGTCTTTGTGGCGGATGTGATTTACTCCCATTTTTATCCAAACGAAGGGCAGGGCGTGACGACGGGAAAAGTCGTGACGGAGCGTGCCTCCCACAAGGCAAGCGGATGAGAACGTCCGCTTTTTTTCTGGAACGATTTCTATTCGTTTTTCGCATAGATTTCGATAAAAAATAAGTATTATTCAATCGCTTTTTGGAGCCGTATAATCACTTTCAGATAGAGGGAGGTTTGATGATGGCAAACAAAGAAGCGAAACTGAGTGCGCAGACGATGGGGGTCTTTATGATTATGAACTTTACGATGTCCTTGTCGGGAACGCTGTTTAACGGAATCCTGGACCGGATCGCGCTCGAGATGGGGATCAGCGTCGCGCAAACCGGGTATTTGACGTCTATGTACGCGTATGGCGCGATTGGCGCGCCGGTATTGCTCGCGTTGTTGCGAAACGCCAAGCGCAACGCGATGCTCGTGGGAACGCTGCTTGGAAATATCGTTTTTGGGCTTTTCTCAATCGTCGCGCTGGATTTTTTCCTGCTGCTGGCTGCGCGGTTTGGACTTGGCCTGATGGGCACGACGTATGGCGTCGTGGCGACCACAAGCGTCGTGGCGTTGTCGGATGAGCGGCAGGTCGGGCGCAACTTGTCGTTGCTGATTACGGGCGCGGCCGTATCGCTCATGGCGGGCGTGCCGTTGTGCCGGGTGTTGATTCGCGATTTTTCCTGGCAGTCGATCAACTTCGCGCTCATTGTGATCATGGGACTGGGTGTATTGTATTTCGTGTTTTGCCTGCCGACAATCAAAGCGTCGGGCGATTCGCTTCACTTGAAGCAAGAATTGGCCATGTTGAAAGAGCGGCGCGTTTTACTGGTCGTGCTGGGCAGTTTGATTACCTTTGTCGGGTATGGGGCGTTTTACACGTATGTGACGCCTTATCTTGTAGAACGGTTTCCTTTGCTGGAACCGTATATGAGCGGATTGCTCGTCTTGATTGGCGCTTGTTGCTTTTTGGGAAATCTTTTTGGCGGCGTCGTGTGCGACAAGATCGGTTTCGAAAAAGCGTGGTGGATTGGATCCGTATTGCAGGCGGTGCTCGGTGCGGCGATTCTCATGTCGCAGCGCTATGTCGTTGCCAACGTGCTGTTTGTGCTGGTATGGATGTTCAACGGATGGTTCATTGGCTTGCAGCTCAATACGGGAATCAATCTTGTAACCGGGCGTAAATCCAATTTGGTTGTTTCGATCAACAACTCGATCATTCAATTCGCACAGGCGCTTGGCACCTCGATCGCTGCTGTTGTGATCGCCAGAGCGGGAATCTCGATGGATATCGTGATTTCGATCGTCACGTTTGCCGGAGCTGTGACGTTGATCTTGTTGTTGAGCGGCGGGCGCATAATAAAAACCAGCAAAGACGCAACCTTGCTGGCGAAAGGGGAGTGAGTGTTTCGCTCCTTTTTTTGTTTTACACTAAAACGACATCCCGAAGACCGGGAATCTCGTCGAGCAGCAGCAGCTTGATTCCGCCGCTGAAATCGTCGGCCGCCATCATACAGCCGGCGCAAGCGCCCCGGAAGGAGACGTACGCGATGTTTTGCTCGTCGATGCCAAGCAGCTCGACGTCGCCGCCATCGTGTTGAATGTAGGGCCGGATCTTGTCGAGGCATTCTTCGACTTGCTCCTCTTCCACGACGATGTTTTGCGGATCCTCTTGTGCTTTGGCCGCCGGCTCGTTTTGCGGCTGCTCTTCGACAGGCGCCGTGTCGTTTTTTTCCATTTCGGTTTCTTTGTTTTCTTCTGCCATCATAACCTCCTATGCGATAAATAAGGGAAGCAGGATCATCGGCACGATGAGTCCGACGCCGAATCCGCCCACCACTTCCACGCTTTTATGTCCTAAAATCGTTTTGAGTTTCTCTTGATAAATCGGATCGTCAAGGTGAAGTCCCATCATCGACTTGAGGTCTTTGATGAGCTGCTGGGTCAGCGCGATGTTTTTGCCGCTGTAGTAGCGCACGTGGCACGCGTCGTACATGACGATGAACGAGAAGATCGCGGTGACGGCGAAAATCGCCGAGTCGAATCCTTCCTGAATGCCGATCGCCAGCGACAGCGCGGTGACTGTCGAGGTGTGCGAGCTTGGAAATCCGCCGCTCGCCATGACCCAATGTAAATCCCATTTGCCGGTACGATAATAGTATACGAACGTTTTGGCGACTTGCGCGACCACGTTGGACAGCAGCGCGCTCACCAAAGGGAACAACGATGAAGGAATCATAAAATACCTCCTAATCAATACGCATTATAGCATAAATTCCGAATAAAACGAGATGAAGTGATTTTGTCGGCAAATCAATAAAATGAAAGCGTAAAAAATAGAAAACCGAACGAAGAAGCGGTATAATGAAATCGTCTTAGGCACGAAGGGAGAAACAAAGCACAATGATTAAGTTGGATTTAAATCATGCATTTTTGAAAGAAAATGTCAAAGACTATCAAGAAGAAGTGTGCCGCATTGACGAGTCGCTCGTTCAAGGCACCTGCAAGGGAAATGATTTCATCGGATGGCTGACTTGGCCGCAGGATTACGATCGGGAGGAATACGCGCGGATCAAGGCTTGCGCAAAACGCATCCAGGACATGGCGGACGTGCTGATCGTCTGCGGAATCGGCGGATCCTACCTTGGGCCTCGAGCTGGAATCGAAATGGTTAACGGTCTTTATCCGACCAAACAAATCGAAGTGATTTACATGGGAAATACGTTCTCGAGCACGTACATCGCCCAGGTCATGGACTATATCAAGGACAAGAGCGTCGTTGTCAACGTCATCTCGAAATCGGGAACGACGACGGAAACTGCGATCGCGTTCCGGATCCTGAAGCAGTTCATGGAGAAAAAATACGGAGCCGAGGCGAGCAGCCGGATCATCGCCACGACGGACAAGGCGCGCGGCACGTTGAAGACGCTGGCCGACAAGGAAGGCTATGAGACATTCGTCATTCCGGATAATATTGGTGGACGCTTCTCGGTCATCACACCGGTTGGCTTGCTGCCGATGGCCGCGGCCGGACTGGATATCGACGCCTTCATGAAAGGTCTTTCCGATGGAAGCGGCGAATACGGCGACGCGGATCTGGATAAAAACCCGGCGTATCGCTACGCGGTGGCGCGCCGGATCTTGCAGCATCAAGGCTACGACGTCGAATTGTTTGTCGAATACGAGCCGCAAATGCAAATGGTGGCTGAATGGTGGAAACAGCTGTTTGGCGAAAGCGAAGGAAAGGACGAGCTGGGCATCCTGCCGGATTCGGCTTGCTTCTCGACCGACCTGCACTCGCTTGGACAATTCGTTCAGGATGGCAAGAAGGTTTTGTTTGAAACGAATTTATATGTCGACCAGCCGGCCATCGACGTGTTGTTCCCGAACGACGACAAAAACGAGGACGGCATGAATTACCTGGCCGGAAAGTCGATCGACTGGGCCAACAAGATGGCGGCCAAAGGAACGCTGATGGCGCATGAGGAAACCGGCGGCGTGCCAAACATCATCTTGACGATGCCGGGTATGAGCGCGTACGACTTTGGTAACATGTGCATGTTCTTCTTCAAGGCGATCGCTTTGACGACGTTGATGAACGGAAGCAACCCATTCAACCAGCCGGGTGTGGAAGTGTACAAGAAAAACATGTTCAAACTGCTTGGAAAAGAATAACGAAAGAAAAAAGAGTCCATGGACTCAATGTCATTTAGTTAAGAAATGGCTTAACCATCTGGAGATTAATTTCCAGATGGTTTTTTTTGAAATGTGCACGACAAAAAACTGAAGTGTTGTCACTCCATTTTTTTAAGTTTATAATTTAACTGTTAGTCATAGCGATAGTTGAATCCTATCGCATTTTTGGGTTTTATCTTCCGCTCATTTTGGCGATTGTGGCGGACTGGTAGTATTTCTTTGGCTAACAATTCTTCGATATTGGGCAGATCCGTTCTGCCCTTTTTCTTTAGATAATCTCGAATCATATGATAGGCGCGGACATAATTCAATTGGTATTCATATTCCCGTTTTCTTTCTTTGATTCGCACCTCGTTGGTAATCCTTCTACAGAAGTTATATAGGATCAACCTTGCATAGATCTCCTGTTCGATCAGATTTCGCTTTTTTGAATGCAGGGTATTCAAGTCAAGATCATATTTCAAATCCCGATAGGATGTTTCGATTTCCCAGCGTCTATGATACAGTTCCTTTATTTCCGTTATTGTGAATTCGTCTTTATCCAGATTGGTAACGATACTCTCATATGTACCGTCACTGATTTCAAAACGGACAACTCGGAAACTCATATCATAGAATTCACTTTCGCCAAAATAATCGAATCGTTGATTTTTCGGTACGAATTTATAGATCTCAGGATGTGCCTTTATCTCCTTTGTCTGTCTCCTCGTCAATGTTCGTTTGACTGTCCTATCGAATTCGGTATCCGGAAAAGGACCAAAGCTTCGAAGCACACTCGTTCTTGAACCGATATCTTTGACCCGAATCAAGAATTTGTTTCCGGAATGATTGATTTGGGCGAACGAATTGAGTGATTCATAGCCTCGATCGGCAATGAATATGGCTTTTCTTCCTTGATATCGTTCAACGATCTGACGGAAAGCGCCATTTTCATCCATTACAGCCTGACCTTGGATAATGACATCTTCGTAGGTATGTTCCAACAGATCGTAGCTCGTATTGATATGGAAAGCAGAAAATGGAATGTTTGATTGATTGCCATTCATTATCGTCGTTTTTTCATCTTTGAATTCGTTACGGATAGGAAGAACGGTTCCATCCACAGCGATCAAGCGAAACCCCTTGAGTAGAGGAACGATATGGGTGTTTCGATTGAAAGAATCGAAAAGAGAGCGAAAAGCGTCGGGACGGATCTTGTCTCTAGCCTGTATAAAAGAAGAAGCTGTTGGTGTATCGAGATGATATCCGAAGAGTTTATAAATTTCATCTTTCAAGGAACCAGCTTCAAGAAGAATGACATTGAGTAAAGTATTACCAAAAAGATGTTTCCGTTTCCGGGTAAAATGTTTCATGGGATCAACGACAAAAAGAGAGCGGGAGCGATCCATAGTTTTGATACAGGAATTGAGATGTTTTTTCAAGGATTTAAAATTGTTCATAAGTAACCTCCAGACGAATGCCTATAAACAATTGGCCAAGTATCATGAATGATACTTGGCCACACGTTTTTGGATGGAAGTCAACAAAAATAAGAAAATTATCTAAAAAAAAAGAGGGTACACTTTAAAATGTATCCTCTAAGACTGCCATTTCTTAACTAAATGACATTGTCCATGGACTCTTTTTTCATGTTAAATAAAAGGGATTGAGGAGGATATCGGTGCTTGAAGCTTTATTCACCGGTTCCAAGCATTTGTGTAAGCCACACAATAAACGCAAACATAGCTAACTCCTTTCAATGATGAGCAGTTCTTGTTATGTCCCTTATAGGATATACCATTTGAAAGGGGTTTCAAAGCCGTATGCCCGCTTAAAGAACGCGTTCGATTTCAAAGGGCTCGAGCGTGCCGTCCTGGACAAACCGGATGATTTGGCTGGTCAGGTATTTTGGCGTCGAGGCGCCGGACGTGACGGCGATGGTTTTTCCGTTCCAGTCGAAGGCGCGCAAGTCCTCGACGGTTTCCGCTTTGACAACGGTCGGGATTTGGGCGAGCCGGGCGATTTGGGCGAGCTGCTCGGTGTTGTTGCTGGTGGGGTCGCCCACCACGATGAGCACGTCGACTTCCTGATTTTGGAGGGCGAGCACGGCTTCCTGGCGGACGCGGGTCGCGTTGCAAATCTCGTTGTGGAAGCAGGCGGAAGGGTAGCGGCGCCGGATGGCGTCGAATAAATGCTCGATGTCCAGTGTGGACATCGTTGTCTGGTTGGTGACGAAAATCGACGGGGCGTCCAGTTCCGGAATGTCGGACTCGGTTTCAATCAAGTACACGCGGCTGGATAGCGTGTAAATCGACTCCGCTTCCGGATGCTTGTTTTTGCCGATGTAAAAGACAACCGCGCCTTCCTCCAGCTTTTCCTGGACGATGCGCTGGGTCTGGACGACGAAACGGCAGCTCGCGTCATAGACGCGCAGTCCTTTTTCTTCCGCTTTTTTATAGACATCCGGATGCACGCCGTGGGCGGTAAAGATGACGATGCCGTCGTCAATCCGATCCAGCAGTTCCAGACGGGTTTTTCCTGTTTCCTCGACGGTTTCGATGTTCCAGTGCCGCAAAGCGAGCTTGACGTAGCGGTTGTGGACGAGGTTGCCTAAAATCGTGATTTTCTGGTCGGGATGCTCGGTTCTGACTTCCTTGGCGATTTTGATCGCTTTCATCACGCCGCCGCAGAACCCTTGCGGCATGACTTCGATGATCGTATTGTTTTTCATAGTAAAAATTATGGCAAAACGACGGACGTTTGTAAACGAAAACGAGCCAAAAGCCGAACTTTGGGTTCAACCCGATGTCCACAGGCGCGAAAAACAGGTATAATAAGACGTGAACCTATTTCAGGAGGCAATCATGGATAAACTACAAGAAATCATGGAGTACGAGCATTTTAAAACACTGACTCCTATACAAGACGCGATGCTGTCGCGAAAAGACAAAAACCGGGATTTTATTGGAATCTCGTCTACGGGTTCGGGAAAATCACACGCTTTTTTCATCCCGATCATTGAAAAAATCGACCCGACGCAGGACAAGGTGCAGGCGATCATCTCGACACCGACAAGAGAGCTGGCGTACCAGCTGTACGATCGGTTCAAAGGCTTGTGCGACCACTTCGGCATTCGAATGAAGCTGGTTACGGGCGGTATGGATAAAAATATCGGCACGTTGGCGCCGCATATCGTCATCGGAACGCCGGGACGGATGAAGGACTTGTTTTTGGACGAGAAAAATCTGCGGCTGGATACGGCGAAGACCGTCGTCGTGGACGAGGCCGACATGACGATGGAGTTCGGCTTTTTGGAAGATATCGACCAGATTTTGTCCAAACTTGACGAAAACGTGCAGGTTATGGTTTTCTCGGCCACGATCCCGGAAAATCTGGAACCGTTTTTGAAAAAATACTTGCACAATCCGGAAATCGTCCGGATCGACCAGGACGAGGACTACCAGGCGAATATCGAGAACGTTCTCGTTCCGTGCAAGCACAAGTCGTATACGGAAAAACTGCTTGAGGTGCTGCCGGCCATCAATCCGTACGTGTGCCTGATCTTTTGCAATACGACGCAGGAGGCGGCGGAAACGGCCAAGCGCATGCGCGAGGAAGGATACGACTTGGTCGAACTGCATTCGGGTCTGGAATCCAGACAGCGCGCCCAGGCCATCCGGCAAATCCAGTCGCAAAAAAAATCGTATATCGTGGCTAGCGATATCGCTTCGCGGGGAATCGACCTGGAAGGCATCACGCATGTCATTAGCTGCGGATTCCCGAAGGATTTGAAGTTTTTCGTGCACCGGGCCGGACGGACGGGCCGCGCCAACCGCGAGGGCACGTGTATCGCGTTGTACAAGCCGTCGGACCAGCGTTCGATTGACTTGCTCATGAAAAAAGGCATCGAGTTCGAGCACAAGGATGTGCGAGGCACGCAATGGATCACGCTCAAGCCGTTTGGGGTGAAGGCGACACGCCGCGCCGATCCGCTCCAAAAGGAAATCTCGAAAATCGTGCGTTCGAAATCGAAAAAGGTGAAGCCGAACTACCGCAAAAAACAAAAGCAGGAAATCGACCGGCTGCGCCGCAAGAAAAAGCGTGAAATTATCCAAAAGGACATTCAACGCCAGAAAAAAGAGCGGGCGAAGGAAAAGCAACGCGCGAAACGGGCGGGTGAACGATGATCTATCTTGGAAGCCACGTTTCGATGAAGGCGCCCGACTATTTGCTGGGCTCCATACGGGAGGCGCTTTCGTATGGCGCCAACGCATGTATGATTTATACGGGAGCTCCGCAAAACTCCAAGCGTGTGCCGATCGAAAAGTTCAAGCTCGACGAGGCGAAGACGCTCATGGAGGAAAACGGCTTCTCGATGGAGCGAGTCATTGTCCACGCGCCGTACATCATCAATTTGGCCAATTCCGTCAAACCGGAAACCGCGCAGTTTGGCGTGGAGTTTTTGATCGAGGAGTTGAAGCGGGTGCGAAAAATCGGGGCGAAGACGATTGTCCTGCATCCTGGCGCCCATATGAAGGCGGGTGTGGAAACCGGCAGCGCGTGGATCGTGGACGGATTGAACGAAGTGCTTGATCAGGACGAGAGCGATATCGTCATCGCGCTGGAAACGATGGCGGGCAAGGGAAGCGAGGTTGGCTCGAAATTCGAGGAGCTGGCCGAAATCATCCGGAACATCCACAAAAAAGACCGGGTCAAAGTTTGTCTGGACACGTGCCACATTCACGACGCGGGCTACGATATCAACGAATTTGACGCCGTGCTGGACGAGTTCAACACCGTGATTGGCTTGGACAAGCTGGCGGTCGTGCATGTCAACGATTCGAAAAATCCGCAAGGGGCGCGCAAGGACCGGCACGAAAACATTGGCCAGGGCTATATCGGATTCGATACGCTGGCAAAAATCGTGCACCATCCAAAACTGGAATCCATCACGAAAATTTTGGAAACGCCATATATCGACAACAAGCCGCCTTATAAAGAAGAAATCGAACAACTGCTCACGTGGAAGGAATAATCATTTGACCGTTTTGCCTGTTGGCAAAGCGGTTTTTTTGATTGGTTCGCAAATTGTCTGAGACCAAAAAGCCGGTGCCAATCGGCACTTTCCATTCTAAAGACGGGAATCATTGGCAAGTGTTTGGCATGATGTACATGATTGCATCGCGCGAGCGTGGAGAATGACCATGTGTGCGGACTGTGATCGTTTTTTTGACTTGTTTTTGCCGTAGAGCTATGGTTTGGGCATCATGACCAAGGGCAGCTGTCCTTCAGGATACGCTGTTCTTTGTTGATACGTTCCACATCATCCATATTTTTATCCTTTGCAGTTTCTTGCGAAGATGTCCGGCATTTTGAACGCTTTTTTCTGCTATAATCAAAGAAAAGGGAGGGAAAAAGGATATGGACGTGGTTTGGGAAGTATTGTTCGCGCTCATCTTTCTCGGGTTGTATATCTGGCGACGCAAAACACATGGCGGCTGGATCTGGCTGTTGTTCGCTCTGTTCGCGCCCATCGTACATATGGCATGGACGAGCCGCTTCATCCTAAACGAGCCGCTTGTGGCGCCGCTTGCGTACGGGATGTTGTGTTTGTGGACGGCCGGGATGATCGTGCCATGGTATTGTATGAGGAAAGGCGTGGCTTTGGTGTACTCCTTGCTAGATTTGATGTCGTGGCCGTTTGCGTTTTTTGTCGAGCTCCAATATGGCGGCTTTTCCCCTCGCTACGCGATGGCGCGCGCCGCGTTGTTTCTTTTATTCGGCCTTAACGCCGTTTTGCTTGGAAGACTAGGAGGAAAATGGATCCAATGAATCAATCAAGGGAAGAAACAAAAACGGATATCGCCACGGCGCTACTTTGGGAACTGGAAAAGACGCCGCTTAAAAAGATGACCATCCAGCAAATCGCGAAGCGGGCGGGCGTGTCCAAACAGACGTTTTACAATCACTTTCAGGACAAGGAGGCGCTCGTTCAGTACGTGTACGACACCGTGATCATTCCCGATTTTGACGAGAAGCGGTTTCCTGAACGTTTCGCGCCAAGCTATCTTCGCACGCTGGAAGCGATGAAAAAGCATGGCGAGTTTATGAGGCAGGCGCTGCTTCTGGAAGGGCAGAACGATTTGAAATCGTACATCACGACGCATTGTGAACGGTTCGATGTGGCTTATCATACCCGAATGTATGGAAAAAAGCTGCCGGAATCGCTGCGTCTGGCGACGATTTACCACGCCAACGCGTCGAGCGCGATGACGTTTTCATGGATTTTGGGCGGTTTCTCGACACCGGCCGTCGAGCTGGTGCGCCTTGTGTGCCAAATGCGGGCGACGGGTATGGAACAAACGCTGGCCGATTTGTATAAACTGGACGATTGAGGCGAAATGTCTATTGAGGGCGTTTCGCTTTTTTCTTATAGTAAAGACAAAGAAGGAGGAGCGGGAATGCGAACCATAGAAAAGAACGCGAAAGGACAGGCGGTGGCGCCGGCCGCCGTTCCAATGACGAAAAAAGAGTTTGAAACGGACGGCCAGACGCGTGTGTACTGGCTTGGGGGAGGGGGCGCGATGATCCACTCACGGGATACGAACGTGCTCATCGACCCGATTTTGGAAGGATTCGATATCGACTTGCTCGTGGACGATCCGCTGCCGGTTGAAGAAGTTGGAATGGTGGATGGCGTGCTCGTCACCCATATCGACAACGACCACTTTTCCCGGATGACGCTTGGCGATATCGCGAACAATGTGCATTCGATGCACGCGCCGGGCTACGTGGGCGACGTGATGGTCGAGGAAGGATTCAAAAACGCGAACAAGCGCTATATTGGCGAAACGTTCGCGGTCGGCTCGTTGAAGGTGACGACGACGCCGGCTTGCCACAACTGGCAAAACGGCTCGGCGAAGTACAACACCCGGTACTGGAAAGAGGAGGACTATTGCGGGTACTGGATTGAAACGAAGGATGGCACGATTTGGATGCCGGGCGATTCCCGGCTGCTGGGCAGCCATCTGCATATGCCCGATCCCGACGTCATTTTGTTTGACTTTGCCGACAACGAATGGCACATCACGCTGGAGGGCGCGATCCAGCTGGCGAACGCGTATCCGGATGCCGATTTGATTTGCATTCACTGGGGGACGGTGGACGCGCCCGATATGACGCCGTTTAACGGCAATCCAATGGATTTGATGGATTGGGTCGTGCATCCGGCGCGGATCCATGTGCTGGCGCCGGGAGAGGCGTTTGTGTTGAAAGGAGAGGAGAAACGCTATGGATAAAAAAAGATTGGGAACGACCGATACGATGGTGTCGCCCATTTGTCTGGGCTGTATGGGCTTTGGCGAACCGGCGCACGGACAACACGAATGGACGCTGGATTACGCGCAGACGAAACCGATCATTCAACGCGCGCTGGAGGCGGGAATCAACTTTTTCGATACCGCGCCGGTGTATTCGGATGGCGATTCGGAAGCGTTCATTGGCAGAGCGCTAAAAGAGATTGGCGCGCAAAGAAAGGATGTTGTGCTGGCGACGAAGTTTTATCCGAAACCGGTGGAGAACGAGCAGACAACAATGGCGTATATTGAAGGCTGTCTGGACGCTTCTCTGGCGCGCTTGCAAACCGATTATGTCGATTTGTACATTTTGCATATGTGGGACTATAACACGCCGATCGAAGAAACGCTGGAAGCGCTCGATTCTCTCGTGAAGGCAAAAAAGATCCGCCATATTGGCATTTCGAACGCGTACGCGTGGCAGGTGGCGATGGCGAACACGATGGCCAAAGAGCGGGGACTGACACCGTTCGTGTCGATACAGGGTCACTACAACCTCATCTTCCGCGAGGAGGAGCGGGAAATGATTCCGTGCGCAAACTTCTTTGGCATGGCGGTTACGCCGTATTCCTCGCTGGCGGGTGGTCGTCTGGCGCGAAAGAAAACCGTGGATACGAAGCGCAAGGAGCTCGATTCCTATGCCCGCTTCAAATATGACAAGACGGAAGCGGAAGACCGGAAGATCATTGACGAGGTGGAGAAAATCGCCGGCGAGCTTGGCGTTTCAATGGCTTCGGTGTCGCTGGCGTGGCTCATGGCCAAAGGGGCGGTTCCGATTGCGGGCGCGACCAAACCGGAACAGATCGAGGCGATGAAAGCAGCGATGTGTTTACAGTTGAATGAAGCGCAGATGGAATGTCTGGACGCCAATTATATCCCGCATGCGCTGGTGGGCGTCATGGCGCAAAACAAGCCGGGAAGCTCGCCATTCAGCCGGAAGGACGCGGACTTAAAGTGTTTGGAAAAACAATGAGTTGGCAATGAGAGAAGTGGAAGGAAATTGGATTCTTCCGCTTTTCGTGTTGACGTCCTCATTTTTTTCATGCTATAGTTTGTCCACATCCGCCTTCCGGCGGATCCTGATTCCAAACATCGAAAGATTCCGTTCTTTTTCCCCTGGTTCTTTCCTCTCTTGTCTTTTTATGGCTTCCTTTGATTTTTTCCTCATCACTTTTTTAGATCAAAGCACCGCATGAAAACAGAAATGGATCTTTTGCGATCTTGGTTTCATTGAAATAATTTTTTGGAGGCGCTTATTTGAACAATCATCAATACTATTTAATGATCCAGCAATTCACGTTGTTTAGTGACTTTTTCATGCACGCCGTCTTTTCCCACAGTAGGGAATCCGTGCAGCTGCTTGCCCGGATCTTAACGGGCAAAACCGACTTGATCGTTGTAGAATGGGGTCTGGAAGTGAAAAAGGGATTCCCGTTTTTTCGAAACGACCGCTACGACTTGTTCATCATCGACCAGTATGGCAATGTCTACAACATCGAGATCGAAAACACGCTTCGTTTCCTTGGCAAACGGGCTTTTCACAACATGTGCCTGCTGGGCTCTCAGGGCTTAAAACCGGGCGAAGAACACAAAGCGCTGCGGGAAAACTGGGTCGTCTTTTTAACGAAGAAGGATTTCCTTAAACAAAACGAACCATTTTACTCGTATGAATGGTTCAACTGCAAATGGCGGCGTATATTGAACACGAAAGCGCATATCCGCTTTGTGAATGGAGAATACCGGGGCGATGACGAATTGGGAAAGCTGATGCATGATTTCCACTGTACAAACCCGGATGACATGTTTTATGATGAGCTTAGAGAAGCAAAAAAAAGATCTGAAATCATTCGACCCCATCGGGTATCAGTTTGCGCCAAAGCGTATGAAAAAAGCCGGCAATCCGGCTTATTTGGCAAAGTATTTTTCTTTGATGATGTCGACCGGCATGTCGTGTCCGGTCCACAGTTTGAACGAAGCCGCCCCCTGATACAACAACATGTACATGCCGTTGGCCGTTTGGCATCCGGCCGCTTTCGCGTCTTTGAGCAGTTTGGTTTCCTGCGGGTTGTAAATGACGTCGAAGACGAACAAATCCTTGTGGAACATCGTCGGGTCGGTGATAATGGTGCGGTCGATGTTTGGCGCCATGCCGACATTCGTGCCGTTGACGAGAATGTCGCTTTGGGCAATCGAATTTCGCAAAACGGACTCGTCGCTAAAATCGTGCAGCGTGACGTGGCAATCGGTGCGCTCGTTGAGCGTATCGACGATTTCTTCGGCACGTTCGAAGAAGCCGTCTCGAATATTGAAGACGTGGATCTCCTTGAGTCCGTCCAGGGCGGCCTGAACAAGGATGGCAGTGGCGGCGCCACCCGCGCCTAGAAGGGTCATTGTTTTTCCCTTGAGGCCGACGTCGTTTTCCGCGACAGCGTCCATAAAGCCGACGCCATCGGTCGTGTAGGCGGTCAGCACGCCGTCGTCGTTAACGATCGTGTTGCACGCGCCCGAAATCTCGGAAGCGGGGGAGCGTTTGTCGGCGAGCTGGCACATGATGTTTTTGCATGGCATCGTGATATTCCAGCCGCGCGCGCCCAGGGTTTTCAAGCCTTCGACAGCCGTTTTCATGCCGTTTTCGTCAACGTCAAACGCCAAGTACGCGTAGTCGAGGCCAAGCTGTTCGCACGCCTCGTTGTGCATGGCGGGGGAAATGCTGTGGGCGACCGGGCTGCCCAGCAAACAAAGCAGGCCGGTGTGGCCGCTGATGGGTTTTGTCATAAGGGATTCCTTTCTATTGATTCATTGATGCGGCGAATGATTTCCTCGCCAATTTCGGATGCCGATTTCCCGTCGGTTTCGACGACGATGTCGGCCGCTTTTTCATAGGCGGGGCGTCGGGTTTCCATGAGCGCGGCAATGTGCTCGATGGTCTTGTTGTTTTCAAGCAAAGGGCGGTCGTGGCTGTGCTCAACGCGTTCCAAAATCGTTTGCGGTTTGGCCGTCAGCAGCACGACGGTTCCGCTCTTTTTCATTTCGGCCACGTTTTCCTTTCGCATGGCGACGCCGCCACCGCACGAGACGATGACGTTTTGTTTGTTTTCGCATTCTTTGAGCAGGTTTGTCTCCTCGTTGCGAAAATACGGCTCGCCGCGCTGTTCGAAAATGTCGGGAATGCTCATGCCGTTGCGTTTGGCGATGATGTCGTCCATTTCGATGATTTCCATATCGTGTCGTTCCTGCAAGGCGCGGGCGATTGTGCTTTTGCCAACGCCCATGAAGCCAATCAGAAAAATATTTTTGTTCTTTGTTTCCATGAGATCCTCTCTCTTTCGTATCCATTATAGCGGAAACGATGAAAGAGAAACAAGGCTCTTTCATTTTGTTTCTTTTCTTCTCATTCGAGGAAAAATCGTGATAAGATAAAAAAAATCGAAAGGATGGAAACCAAATGGAAACAATCACGGTTCGAAATCAAACGATTGGGTCGGGAAAGCCGAAGGTGATCGTTCCAATCGTGCAAGCGACGCCTGAAGGGATCGAGGCGGCCGCGAAAACAATAAAGGAAAGTCCCGTCGATCTGGTGGAATGGCGAGTGGACTGGTTTGAAGCGTTTGCCGATTTGGAACGAGTCAAAGCGGTCGCGAAGCAGCTGCGCCAGGCTTTAGAAGACATTCCGCTGCTGGCGACGTTTCGCACGAAGGCGGAAGGAGGAGAGCAGGGGCTGGATAGCGCGGCGTACGAGAAGCTGAATCGGACGCTCATTCAATCGGGCGCGATCGACTTGATTGATATCGAGCTGTTTTCCGGAGAGGATATTGTTCGCTCTTTGGTGGAATGCGCCCATCAAAACGATGTAAAGGTCGTCGCTTCCAGTCATGATTTCAAGCAAACACCATCAAATGAGGATATGGAAAGTCGTTTGCGAACGATGCGAGATCTGGGCGCGGACGTGTTGAAACTCGCCGTTATGCCCAATACTGAAGACGATGTCGTTCGTCTGCTGGCGACGACAAGAAAGCTGGCCAATGAAAAGGAAATGAAGCCGCTTGTCACGATGGCGATGGGAGAAACTGGAAAGATCAGCCGGGTCGCGGGCGAGCTGTTTGGCTCGACGATGACATTTGGCTGCGTGGGACAGGCTTCCGCGCCGGGACAGATCCCGGTCGAAACGCTACACACGCTGCTGGATGTCGTTCACGAGAGTTTGGAAGAATGTTGAGAATGGAATCGAAGTCGGAGAGATCCGGCTTTTTTTGGTTTTATAAAGCTTGAAAAGAACGCCCGATTATTCTTTTGGTAACCCTATTTTTGATGCCAATTCCTCAGCCGTATAATTTGTATTTTCCATCAGAAAAAAGACAATTTTTTTCGTTTTTAGACATACCGACATTTATACTGACACTCAAACCGACATTTTTCCTTCATTCACAAAAAATCCGGGAAGGCCTCCCGGATTCGTTTAAAATTTGTCGATTTCCTCTTTCAAAACCGCGATCATCTGATCCTGCGGAATCTTTTTAATGACTTGTCCTTTTTTAATCAGCAAGCCTTCGTCCTTGCCGCCCGCGATCGCGATGTCGGCATGTTTGGCTTCGCCCGGCCCGTTGACCGCGCAGCCCATGATGGCTACCGTCATCGTCTTGTTGATTTGCTGGAGATAGTCCTCCACCCAGTTGACGACCGGTTCCATGTCCCATTGGGTGCGGCCGCACGTCGGGCAGGCCACCAGATCCGGCACGTTTTTAAGTAGCTTGCAGTCTTTCAGCAATTCCTTGACAATTGGGATCTCCTTGGCTGGCGAGCCATTGACGCTAATGCGAATCGTGTTGCCAATGCCATCCAGCAAAAGATTTCCCAACGCCAAAGACGATTTTATGGCGCTCGTCATCGTCGTGCCCGCCTCCGTCACACCTAAATGCAGCGGATAGTCGAATGTTTCGGACGCCAGTTTGTACGCCTCGATACACAAGATCGGATCGCTCGATTTAAACGAAAGCACTGTATCGTAAAAGTCGAGGGATTCCAAAATCTCGACATGGCGTCTGGCGCTCTCGATCATGCCTTCCGCCGTCGGCTTGCCGTATTTTTCATGAATGTCCTTTTCCAGCGAACCGGAATTGATGCCGATACGAATCGGGATGTGACGGGCTTTGCACGCCTCGACGACTTTTTCGACATTGGCGCGCGAGCCGATATTGCCCGGATTGATCCGAATCTTATCGACGCCGTTTTCGATGCATGCCAGCGCGAGCTTATAGTCGAAATGAATATCCGCCACAAGCGGAATGTGAATGTGCTCTTTGATCGTTTTGATGGCCTTGGCGTCCTCCATGTCCATGCAAGACACGCGGATGAGCTGGCAGCCAATCTTTTCCAGCTCCAAAATCTGGTCAATGACCGCCTGCGCGTTTTTTGTCGGCACGTTGCACATCGACTGGATGATGACCTCGTCGTTGCCGCCCAGCACCAGATCGCCGACCCGTACGCTTCTTGTTTGATTTCGTTTCATAATTTACCTCACTTATTCGTTTGGAACTTGATATGGATTCGCTTTGAGTATACCAAGTTCACGCAAATTAGAAAAGAAAAACAAGAGTTGACATTTCTTTTAAAATCCAATAAAATAAATCGGGTTTGCGAAAAAGGAGAACAAAAATAAACGATGAATAGTTACAATGTTGCGATCGTAGGCGCAGGGCCGGGAGGCATTTTCGCCGCCTACGAATTAAAAAAACAAAAACCGGAGCTTTCCGTCGTCGTCATTGAAAAGGGAAGCGCGCTGCATCGAAGAAAATGCCCAATCGACGGGGTGAAAATCAAATCATGCATCAACTGTCCTTCGTGTTCAATTATGAATGGATTCGGGGGCGCCGGCGCGTTCTCGGATGGAAAATACAATATCACCAACGAGTTTGGAGGCGACCTCTATAAATACGTAGGAGCCGACGAAGCCATCGAGCTGATGGAATACGTCGACGCCATCAACGTGGAAAACGGCGGGGCCGAAAGCCGGCTGTTCGCCAGCGAAAGACCGGACATCGCCAAGCTGTGCCTGCAAAACGATTTGCACCTTCTCAAAGCGAAAGTCCGCCACCTGGGAACCGATATCAACTATATCGTGCTGGAAAATCTCTACAACCAGCTCAAAGACCAAGTGGACTTCGTCTTTAATACCGAAGTGCAAACGATCGAGCGGGAAGGGGAGCGCTTCGTGCTCACGTGTCCAAAAGAACAGTTCACCGCCGACAAAGTCATCATTTCTACCGGACGTTCCGGCTCGAAGTGGATGGAAAGCATTTGCCAGTCGCTCTCGATCCCAACCGAGTCTTCCCGCATTGACATCGGGGTCCGCGTCGAAGTGCCATACGATATTTTCTCCGACATGACCGACGCGCTGTACGAGTCGAAAATCGTGTACCGCACAAAACGCTACCAGGACAAAGTGCGCACGTTCTGCATGAATCCGCATGGCGTGGTCGTGTCCGAAAACACGAACGGCATCATTACCGTAAACGGGCACAGCTATGAGGATCCGAAACTGTACACGAACAACACGAACTTCGCGCTGCTCGTGTCCAACCACTTCACCGAGCCGTTCCACCAGTCCAACCAGTATGGCGAGTCGATCGCCAGACTGTCCAACATGCTGGGAGGCGGCGTCATCGTCCAGCGGTTTGGCGACCTCATCCGCGGCCAGCGCTCGACCGAGGACCGCATTGAAAACGGCTTCGTAACGCCGACACTCAAAGCGACGCCAGGGGACTTGTCGCTCGTCATTCCAAAACGCCAGCTCGACGACATTATCGAAATGATCGAGGCGCTCGACCGGGTGTGCCCGGGCATGGCCAGCGACGACACGCTGTTGTACGGCATTGAAGTGAAGTTTTACAACATGCAAGTCGAAGTGGACGACAATCTTGAAACATGCGTCCCGGGGCTGTACGTCATTGGCGATTGCTCGGGTGTGACGCACTCGCTCTCGCACGCCAGCGCTTCGGGCGTGTACGCGGCAAGAAAAATCGCGGAAAAATAAAGTCAGAAAAACGATCGTGGTGAAATAGACGCGATCGTTTTTTATTTCTTTTGTAAGCCTTTTCAGAACTTGGATAAACCCATATAATAAAAACAGGAAAAGGAAAGAGAGGGGGAAGGATGGAAGAAAAAAAACGAAACGTGGAATTTATTGATTTTGATTTTCGCGCCTGGATCCAAAATCAGCCGCAAAAGGAATACGACCTTGTCGTCGAAGACGACGACCACTACCGGCTGCTGACAAAGTACGGCCGGGCGGAAATCAATTTTTATCCCAACGAAATCGTGGAAATCAGCATCACCAGCTTTAAAGACAACGAGCCGAAATACTACTTGCATTTTCAGCTCAAGGACGAGGAGCATACGAAAACGCTGTTTTACGAAATGGAACAGGCGCTCGAAACCTTGGAAAGCGAGCGCAAGATCAAAGTGCTGTTGTCGTGTTCCTCGGGCTTTACGACGTCTTTTTTCGCCAGCCGGCTGACGGAAGCGGCCGATACGCTCGATCTCGATTACACGTTTGACGCCGTGTCGTATTTCGACTTGTACGACCAGGCCGAAAACTACGATATCGTTCTGCTCGCGCCTCAAATCGGCTATATGCTTAAAAAATTGTCGACCTCGATGCCCAACAAGCTCATTTTGCAGATTCCGACTGCGGTGTTCGCCTCGTACGACGCGATGAGCGCGCTCGAATTTATCCAGACGAATTTGCGGCGGCGATGTGAAAAACACAAAAAGAAAAAAAAGAAGGAAGCCAGCGTGTGCCGGTGCGCCCAACAAGAAAAGGTCGTGCTCAGTTTGGCCGAGCTGTATGACGGCAACAAGGTCACGCTGTTTTTCCGGGTGTACGATCGAGGAACGATCATGCTTGACGATGTCGTCATCAAGGCCGATTTCAACTCCATTCCGCTGTGGGACACGATCGACTACTGTTTGAGCCAGTATCCGCAAATCGAGCTCATTACGATCGCGTTTCCAGGCGAAGTCAACGAGCAAGGCGTCGTCAATCACGTCCAGCGCGATTTACGCGACTATCCGCTTGGCGAGGAGGTACAGGCCCGCTACGGGATGCCGGCCATGATCGTCAACAACGTCAACGCGGCCGTCGTCGGCTATGGCGTCGAGCATCCTGAATACAAAAACATCACGTTCCACTCCCAGCCTTATGGAAAGCCGATGGGCGGGCAGGGCAATCTCGTCAACGGCACGCTCGTCACCGGGCTTTCCGGCATTGGCGGCGAGTTGAAATACTTTTTAGGCCGTATGCAGTTTTCCGACGATCCACGTCGTCTGGCCCGCACCGAACAAGGACAAATCGAGCTGGTCATCAACGCGCTGCTGCCAACGATCGCGCTCTTAGGCCCGGAAGTCGTCGTGCTCCGCACCCCGATGGTCAACGACATGCAAAGCCTGGAAAAACGGCTGGCTAATTTCATTCCGGCCCCATCCATTCCAAAGCTGGAGTTTATTAGCGACGTCAACGAGCTGATTTTCGAAGGCAGTTTGCAGCTGTGCGGCCAGTGGCGCCAAAAGCAGCTGGAAGTCAGTCCTGTCGAGTCGGCAAGTTTGCAATACGCGGCTTAACTGTAAAAATAAACGCAACTTGCAAAGAACTGGTTTTTGGAGTTGTTTGACTTGATTTGAAATGCAAGAAAAAAGAAAAGCGATCGGCTTGCTCAAGGAGAGAAAGTCGATCACTTTTTTGATCAATGAATGAATTGTCTTATAAAGAAAATTGGATTTCCTCCATTGTTTCGCAAATTTGTTTGACTTGTTCCAGATCTTTGACCTGGTCGGCAATATGGCCGGAGTCGATAATTCGAATATCCTGAACGCCCGCTTTGACGCTCGCGTTCACGCCGGCGAGCGAGTCTTCGATCACACAAATTTTTTCCGTAGGAACATCAATGTTTTTGGCGGCCTGCAGGAACATCGCTTCTTTATCTTTATACTGACCGTTGTCGTAAACGATCGTTTTAGGGTCGATCCAGCGGTCGAGATGGAAGCTTTCCACAAAAAAATCAATGTTGTCCTTGATGGACGCGGAGGCGATCGTGAACGGAACACCTCTTTTTTTCAACTCGTTAAATAGTTCTTTCGCTCCGGCAATCAAATGGAAATTTTTCGCGTCCTCTTTGCAAAACTCGCGGTAGTATTGTTCCTTGAGTGACGAATAGGCGCTCTCAAGTTTTTCGTCGGGTTTACCGCCGTTTAAGTAGCGGATGATGTATTTGTTGTTGACGCCATTCATTTTTGTATGCAGTTCCTCTTGTGTGATGCCGCGTCCGCGAATGGATTGGGAAATTTTATTCCAAGCCATAGTATGTTTGTCGTTATCGAGAAACAACGTTCCGTTAAAATCAAAAATTACTCCATGCATATTTATTCATCCTTTCCTGCTTGTATGATTTGGGTATATTGGCTATAATGCGCAATAAGATTTGGATTGGTGGTCGCATCCGTGATGATACCATCCATATTGTAGAGTTTGTAATAAACATAAAAGTCTTCCCGGTTAAATTTATGTTCGTCTATGAGCAAATAGCGATAACGTGCATTGTTAAGCGCGGTTTCTTGAACTTGGCCTTCCTCAATCGTAGATGTGGTGATTTGATTTTCCGCCAGTCCATTACAAGAAATAAAGGCGGCGGAAAATTTCAATCGCCCGAGCACTTCAGCGCATAAGGGACCCACAAAGCAGCTTGTATGGCTTCGAAATGTTCCTCCGGCTAAAAAAACTTGATCTGGATCTTGCTGCCGAATAATTTCAAAAACCGGTAGTGAATTCGTGATCACGCGCACTTTTCTTCCAGCAATTTCTTTGGCGAGCTGCTCAATCGTCGTGCCTGGACCTAAAAAGACCGTGTCATTGTCTTTGATCAGTTTGGCAGCTTGTCTTGCGATAGCTTTTTTTTCTTCTGTATTGACAGTCGATTTCTCAAAGTGGGAAAGTTCGAAGTCAATATTGTAGTTGACGGCTTGCGCGCCTCCGTGAACGCGAATCAACTTCCCGCTTTTTTCGAGTTCATCTAAATCGCGCCGGACAGTCATGTCCGATACATTGAGCGCGCTCATAATTTCCGTAGCCGTCACGATCCCTTTTTCATCCACAAGCCGACCAATATATTGTAGTCGTTCACTTTTCAGCATAATATCCTGTCCTTTCGAATTGGTTATAGCATGTGATTTATATCAAAGTCAACAAAAGCAAACATTTGGAACGAGAAAATTTGTTGGAATCTGAGTGTACGTGTTTAAATTTGTTTATGAAAACGTTGACAATTTCAAATTAATCGAATATAGTGAGTTTGTGAACAACAGAAATAAACAAAATCAAAATCAAATGAACAAGGAGAAGTACATGAAAACATTACCGGATGATTTTATTTTTGGTGGAGCGACAGCTGCATATCAATGTGAAGGCGCGACACATGAAGGCGGAAAGGGACCCGTTGCCTGGGACGCGTTTCTTGAAAAACAAGGACGGTTTCTCGCGGAACCCGCAAGCGACTTTTATCATAAATACCCGATCGACTTAGAATTGTGCGAAAAATTTGGCGTCAACGGAATCCGGCTCTCGATTGCATGGAGTCGTATTTTTCCAGAAGGTACAGGTGAAGTCAACAAAGAAGGCGTTCGCTATTATCATGAAGTTCTTTCAGAAGCGAAAAAGAGGAATGTTAAGGTGTTTGTAACCCTTCATCATTTCGACACGCCAAAAGCACTCTTTGACGAAGGAGATTTTCTAAATCGGCAAACAATCGACGCATTTGTCGAGTACGCGAAATTTTGTTTCGAGGAGTTCAAAGAAGTCGAATACTGGTCGACTTTCAACGAGATTTATCCGATCGCAACCAACCAGTATTTGAACGGAACGTTTCCTCCAGGCATCACGTACGATTTAAAAAAAGTAATGACGTGCCTGCACAATATGCTGTACGCGCACGCCCGGGCTGTCAACGTGTTCAAAGATGGGGGATACAAGGGACAGATTGGAGTCGTGCACTCTCTGGAAACGAAATATCCGGCCAGCATGTCCGACGAAGACATCCACGCCGCTTTTCTTGACGATGCGTTAAGCATTCGGATGTTGCTGGATGGGACGTTCAAGGGTCGATACTCGAAAGAAACGCTTTCCGCGTTAAAAGAAATCAGTGAGGAAAACGGGTTTGAAATCCATTTCCCGGAAGCGGACTTTGTCGAAATGGAAAAAGCGAAAGATCGAAACGACTATTTGGGCATTAACCATTATCAAAGCCATTTCGTGAAGGCTTACCATGGCGAAAGCCGGATCCACCATAATGGGACAGGCGACAAAGGAACAAGCGCTTATGCGGTCAAAGGGATTGGTGAGCGGATTTACAAAGAAGGACTGCCACGGACGGACTGGGACTGGTTGATTTATCCGAAAGGATTGTACGATTTGCTCATTCGCATTCAGACCGACTATCCAAATTATAAAGCGATTTATATCACGGAAAACGGAATGGGGTACAAAGACGAGTTTGTCGATGGAAAAATTTATGACGAACCGCGCATCGACTACGTCAAACAATATATGGAGGCGCTGGCGGACGCGATCGCCGATGGCGTGAATGTGAAAGGCTACTTCCTCTGGTCGCTGATGGACGTGTTCTCGTGGTCGAACGGCTACAACAAGCGCTACGGTTTGTTTTATGTCGACTTCGATACGCAAAAGCGCTATCCAAAGCAGTCCGCGTACTGGTATCAGGGACTGGCTCGGACGAAAGAGATCCGGGACCGGTACGAGGAAGAGGAACAATATTAAATAAAGAAGTCAGGAAAGTGAGGAACAAAAAATGAACAGAGAACAACTGGCAATGGTAGGATTTGAGATCGTGGCGTATTCCGGGGACGCGAGAAGCACGCTGCTGGAATTGCTGAAGCAGGTGCGAAACGGAAACTTTGACAATGTGGACACGCTGCTTGCGGACGCGGATGAAAACCTGAATCTGGCGCACAAGGCGCAGACGGAAATCCTGGCGCAGGAAGCGCAAGGTCAAAGCATGGATATGGGATTCATTTTCATCCATGGACAGGACCACTTGATGACGACGATCCTGCTGCGCGATTTGATCATGGATATGGTCGAGCTGTACAAGAGGAAATAAGCCATGAACGCGATCATTGGATTTATCGAAAAGGGAAAGCCTTTCTTTAACAAACTGGCGGCCAACGCGTATTTGCAGGCCATTCGCGATGGATTTTTGACGGCGATGCCCGCCATCCTGTTTTCATCCATCTTCATTTTGATCGCGGCGCTGCCGGAAGTGTTCGGAATCGTCTTGCCCGAATCCGTCTCCTCGTGGCTGTGGCGGGTGTACAATTTGTCAATGGGCATCGTGGCGATCCTCGTCGCGGCGACAACGGCCCGTTCGCTGGGAGAAAATTTCGCCCGCAAACTGCCTTCCGGCGTAAGCATGAACATCGTGTCCGTCATGCTAGCCAGCATCACCGGCTTTATGATGCTGGCGGTCACGGAAATCGACGGCGGCATCGACGTCACGTATTTGGGGACGAAAGGGTTGCTTTGCTCATTTATCGCGGCGTTCATCACCGCGAACATGTACAAGTTTTGCGCTGTCAAAAACATCACGATCAACATGCCGCCGGAAGTGCCGGGCGTCATTTCCAATGTGTTCAAAAACGTATTCCCGTTTTCGTTTTCGGTGCTCGTTTGCGTCCTGATCGACACGATCGCCCGCAATGTGTTCAATATCTCGTTTGCGGAAAGCATGATCGCGTTGTTCTCTCCAATCTTTTCGGCGGCCGACTCGTATCCGGGCCTGATGCTGATCGCGGGCGCGATGGCGTTCTTCTGGTTTTTGGGCATCCATGGCCCATCCATTGTGGAGCCGGCTGTGGCGGCCGCTTTGTATGCCAATGTGGAAGCGAACTTGCGTCTTGTTGAAGAAGGACAGCACGCATCGCACGCTTTGACGATTGGTATGAACAACTTTATCGCGTGTCTGGGCGGAACCGGTTGTACATTCGTCGTGCCGTTTCTGCTGATCTGGTTTTGCAAATCGAAACAGTTGAAAGCCGTTGGAAAAGCGTCGATCGTTCCATGCTGCTTTGGCGTGAACGAACCAGTCCTGTTCGCGGCGCCGATGGTGCTCAATCCGTACTTCTTCGTGCCGTTTTTGCTGGCGCCGATGGTCAACGTGTGCATCTTCAAATTCTTTGTCGACGTCCTGCAAATGAACTCGTTCGTATACGTCATGCCATGGGCGATGCCCGGACCGCTTGGCTTGTTCTTTGGAACGGGCATGGCGCCGATGGCTCTGTTGCTTGCCGTCGTTCTTCTGGTCGTCGATGTCGTGATTTACGCGCCATTCATCAAAGCGTACGATTCGACGCTTGTGGAAGAGGAGGCGCAAAAGCACGAGGAAATCGAAGAGGAAAAAGAAGAGGAACAGGAAAAAGAGAAAGTCGAACTCAACGACGATTTGAACGTGCTTGTGCTTTGCGTCGGAGCCGGAACGTCGGCGATGTTCGCCAACGCCGTGAACAAAGGCGCCGAACAGGAAAACCTGCCGGTCAAAGCGAAAGCCGAGGCGTTTGGCGCGCACACGGACATTCTCAAAGATTTCCAGCTTGTCGTTTTGTCTCCGCAAGTGCAGTCGCGGTTTGACGAAATCAAAGCAGACGCGGACAAGTACGGCATTCAAATCGTCCGCACGAAAGGCGCGCAATACATCCAGCTCACCAAAGATCCGAAAGGCGCGGTCGAATTTGTGGTGGAGGCGTCGAAATCGTAAAACATCTTATCTATAGAATACGTCCAGACAGCGGCGTATTCTTTTTTATATTGTTGTTAGCCATCAAAAAGCCTTTCGTTGACCGGTAGGTTAAAGTAGGTTATATTAAAAAAAGAAGGTGATCGTATGAACGAATTCAATGCGATTTGGGAAATCGAAGAACGATTATCCACGCTTCCGCGCGGGTATATTTCTCAAAAGCGGATTGGCGGAAAAACACGCTATTATTTGCAGTGGAAGGAAAATGGAAAGGTAAAAAGTCAATACATTCCATTGGAGCTATTGGAAGAAACAAAAGCGCAGATTGAGGAACGCCGCCGTCTACAGGAGCAAATGAAAGAATGGAAAGTGAAAAACGGAAAAGAGCGGTTTTTCGAAACGAATGTTGTCATTTGTGATGAATTGGATGCGATGATCCGAAGCGTATACGGTTTGAAAAAGTGCGAAATGTACGATCGAATCCTTTCCTATCAAGCACAGCCAGCAATGTGTTTTTGAAAAATCTTCCAACGTTTTCCTTCGAAAAATAAAAAAGCGGTTTGGCTACTCAAACAAAGAAAGCTGAACCGCTTTTTCTTTCGATTCGAATTGCTGAAGATAGGCGAAGATTTGCTCGTTGTCGTGCAAAATGCCGTTTTGCTCGCACACCGCATGAAAGTATTTCATGAGCGCCTGGTTTCGAGGGCTGCCACACACGTACCGGTCGCCAAAGGCTTGCTGATAGCGGCTTTTCATCCCCGGAAAAAACCGGTCCAGCTGTTCGTAGAAATACGCCCGGTTGCCTTCCCGCAAGGTGACGCCCATCCCAAAACAGACGATCCCTTTGACACGGACGTCGACGCACGCCTGCAAGATTCGCGCGATGTTGTCAAACGAATCGTTGATGAATGGAAGAATCGGGCAAAGCCAGACAACCGTTGGAATGCCCGCGTCCCGCAAAACCCCCAGCGCGCGAATACGCTCTTTTGTCGTACTGACGTTGGGTTCCAGGGTTTGGCACAGACGCTCATCCATTGTCGTCAATGTCATTTGGACGACGCATTTGGCTTTTTCGTTGATCGCCACCAGCAAGTCCAAATCCCGCAGCACCCGCGCCGATTTGGTGATGAACGTAAAGCCAAATCCATACCGCAAGGCAAGTTCAAGCGCCTGCCGCGTCATCCGCAAGGTTTCCTCCAAAGGAAGGTAGGGATCGCTCATCGCGCCGATGCCCAGCATTCCTTTTTTTCGCTTTCGTTTCAATGCCGTTTCCAAAAGCTCGATCGCGTTTTCCTTGACCGCGACATCCTCGAAGTCGTGGTCCATACGATAGCACGCGCTGCGGGAATCGCAATAAATGCAGCCATGCAGGCAGCCCCGGTACAAATTCATCCCGTTGTTCGCCGAGAGAATGGTTTTCGCGTGGATCCAGTGCATCTTAAAGACCGAGTTTCTTCTTGAATAAATTCTCGTTCAGCAACTGATGCGTCACGAATTTTCCGTTTTGAAACACCGCGTAATTCGCGGGCACGAAAGGAAGCGCCTTCGCTTTTTCAAGCGAGTCGATCGCGACCAGCCGCAGCGGAATGGCGTTCGTTTCGCAATACGAGCGCACCTGCTCGACCGAGTTGATAAGAAACGGACATTGCATGCCATAGTAAATCGTCAAATCTTTCTCGCCGATTTCAAAGGCTTTCGCCGTTGAAACAAAGCGGGGCATCGAACCGTCAAAGGAGAGGGCGAGCAGTTCAAAATCATTGGGCGCCGTATCGGCCACTTCAAAACCAAAGCGCTTGAAAAATTTCGCGTCCGAAAGATACGGCTTTTTCTTTTTCGAACTCAACACGCATACGCCCGCCTTGTGTTTCGCTTTCACGTCGGCAATACACGATTCCAGCAATTCCTTCGCCAGACCCTGGCCTTTGAAAGAGCCAGCCACCCACAAACAATATATATAGACGTAGTTGTCGCCTTCAATCGGCACCCACGCCGTTTCCAGCGGAGCGTATTCAATCAAAACTTTGCCTCGCGCGTCCAGCTTGCGAAAGACATGCCCTTCCTCGAATCGCTGTTTCAGCCATTGTTTTTTGGACTGGACGCCCGCCTGATGCTTTTTGTCGGCGATGGCGCAGCAAAGATGTTCCGATTCCACCGTTTCGACCGTCAAGTCGATCCATTGATGTTCCATTGTGTTCTTCCTCGTTTCATTTACGAAAATTATACCAGAAACTATGGAATTTTATGTGATATTTCTTAAAAAATTTGCATTTTTAAAAAGAGAAACAAGATGGGGAACGAAAAGCGGAAAAAAAGGGTATTCTGAAACCGGTTGCGAAAGGAGGCGGAAACAAAATGGAAAAGAACCTTCAAAAATTTGGGCTTTTCATGGGAAACCGCGCGCAAAACTCCAGTGTCCCCATAATGGACATCAAGGAAAATGCGAGTATAATGAGAACGAAAATGTATGGAGAAAAAAGGGACATTTTCATTGAAACGCGCCGTTTTCTCCATACGCATTGAAAGGGAATCACATTCGCCATGCCAGTGCCATAGATCAAAAAAACATAAGACCTAGACATTGACAATCTGTATCTTAAAAAAAAGAAAGGAAGGTCATTTTGGAACCTTATGAAAGCAGCCGCCTAGCCAAAATCGTCATGCGAAGCGGAAAGCTCCTGCTCCAAAGCGGAGGGGATGTGGTCAGCGCCGAAGAGACGATGAAACGTATTTGTCTTTCGCATCCAGGCGCCTCCAAGCCGGAATGCGTGCTGACACCCACAACGATTCTTTTTTCCTTTAAAACCGAACATCATATCATTACGCGCGCCTGCAAAATCACGAAAGTCGGCAACGATCTCGTTCGAATCGCCAAGATCCACGACCTCGTGAACAACTGCGAAAACTTGTCGATGAAAGAAATGGAGGAGGAGCTGGACGCCATCGAACGCGAAAAGACGCATCCGCGCTGGTTGCGCATTTTAGCCTCCGGCATTTGCTCCGCCGGATTCGGCCTTTTCTTTGGCGATCCGCTCGATGTACTCTTTATCTTTTTCATCGGCTTGGGCGCGGGATGGATCCTGACCAACAAAAGCAACCGAATCCTCATGATCATTTGCGCCAGCTTCTTCGTGACGATTTGCCCCATTTTGCTGGAGCACGCCAGCATCCACTTAAGCATTGAAACAGTCGTCGTATCGAATATGCCGCTCATGGTGCCCGGCATGGTCATCTTCAACGCCATCCGCGACACCCTGGCCGGAAATTACCAAGCCGGTTTGAACCGAACCGCCGAAGCGTGCCTGATTGGGGCGGCCATCGCGGCCGGAACCGGCCTCGCGTTAGGAGTGATGGTATTATGATCATGATCTTGATTAAGGCGCTTGGCGCCGGTATCGTCGGAATGATGTGCTCGATCCGCTTCAACGGACGAGGGAAAGACATCACCATCGCCGGATTCATCGGCTTCATGGCCGCGCTGGGCATGGGCTTTTTCGAAGGCATGTACGTCCGGGCGTTCGTTAGCGGCCTGATTTACAGCATTCTTTCGGAAATCTTCGCCCGCATTGAGCAAAAACCGGTCGCCGTGTACTTGCCAGCCGTGCTCGTGCCATTCGTTCCCGGCAAGCTTACGTTTTATATGATGGGCGAGTTTGTCCACGGGGACCGGGTGGCGGCGATGGATCGGCTGTCGGAAATCATGTGCGTGTGCGGCATGATCGCGCTGGCCATCCTGCTGACGCAAACCGCGATCCACTTCTTCTCCGAAAAAATACACCAGCCCGACGAGGATCCGTTTTTATAACAAAAGAAAAAGAATGCGAAATGGAACGAGCCATTGTCGCATTCTTTTTTATAAATAAAGAACATTCACGCTTGAGTCGGCATCAAACACATGCAGCGCGTCGGCATCGGCCGCCAGCGTCAGCTCGGTTCCATCCTGGACCCGCGCGTCGCCCGGCAAAGTCGCCACGACTTTCGCGCCGTTGGCCATCGTCATATAGACATTCGTCGTGCTGCCCAGCATCTCGACGACATCGACATGCCCGTGCAGCCCGTCGGCGTTTCGATCGGCGATGCGTAAATTTTCCGGACGGATACCGACTTTCAACGCCTTGTTCGAACCGAATCCCAGACGCTCGAATGTATCCGCCATTGTTTTGGACACGTCGAACTGAAATCCGTCACCCGTTAAAACCGGACGACCGTCTTTTTGAACGAGGCGTGCGTCGAGCAGATTCATCACCGGCATGCCGATAAACGTGGCGACAAACAAGTTGCGCGGTTTCTCGTACAAGTTTTGCGGTGTGTCGATTTGCTGGATCTCGCCATCGCTCATCACAACGATGCGGTCACCCAGCGTCATCGCCTCCGTCTGGTCGTGGGTGACGTAAATCGTCGTCGCTTTGAGCTCCTTGTGCAGGCGGGCGATCTCGATTCGCATTTGCCCGCGCAGCTTGGCGTCCAAATTGGACAGCGGCTCGTCCATGAGCAGCACTTTCGGGTTGCGCACGATGGCCCGGCCCATCGCCACACGCTGGCGCTGGCCGCCCGAAAGCGCCTTCGGCTTGCGATCCAGCAAATTTTGCAAGCCAAGGATTTTGGCCGCGTGGTCGATGCGGGCGTCCATTTCCTCTTTAGGCAGTTTTGCGATCTTCAACGGATACTCCATGTTTTTGCGCACCGTCATATGCGGATACAACGCGTAGTTTTGGAACACCATCGCGATGTTGCGATCTTTCGGCTCCTTGTCGTTGCACACGACGCCGTCGATTTGCAACGTGCCGCCGCTAATGTCCTCCAGACCCGCGATCATGCGCAGCGTCGTCGACTTGCCGCACCCCGACGGACCGACAAAGATAATAAACTCCTGATCTTTGATTTCCATATTGAAATCTTTCACGGCCTGGTAGCCGTTTGGATACACTTTCTGGATGTGATTCAAAATAACTTCTGACATATCTTATCCTTTCACCGCGCCATTGGCGACGCCATTTAAAATTTGTTTTTGACAGACGACATAGAAAATAAGCATTGGAATGAGCGACAAGATATACGACGCGAACGCGAGGTTGTAGTTGGTTCCAAACGCCGTCTGGAAGTTGAGCTGCGCGATCGGCAGCGTGTTGATGCCCGTTCCCGACATGATGACTAGCGGCGTCATGACGTCGTTCCACGTGCCCAGCGCCGTCATGATCGCGACCGTCGCGTGCATCGGCTTCATCATCGGGAAGATGACTTTCCAGTATGTCTTCCACGTGCTCGCTCCGTCGACCATGCTCGCTTCCTCCATGACTTCCGGAATGTTTTTCATGTATCCCGCGTACAGCATGACGTTCATCGGCATGTAAAACACGAGATACAGCAAGATGACGCCTAGCTGATTACCCAGATGCAGTTGTGCCGTCTCCTTGACAAGGGGCATCATCAAAATGGCGAACGGGACGAACATCCCTGAAATGATGTACAAGTAAATGAGCTTGAAGTGTTTCGACTTGGCCGTCGTGCGTCCAAGCACGTAGCCGACCAGCGAGTACACGATGATGCCCAGCACGATCGTCGAAATGGTGATGAGCAGGGAGTTGCCCAGCGTGTTCCAGAAATCGGTCACTTCCATCGCCTTGGCGAAGTTGTCAAAGCCAAGCTCCTTTGGAAAGCCTAGCGCGCCCTGGACGCTGTTGGTCATTTCCGACGGCTTTTTAAACGCGATGACCAGCGCCATGTACAACGGGAAGAACACGGTGACCGTACCCAGGCACAAGACAATCGTCATGAGCCAGTTTGTCTGCTTTTTCGGTTTGATTGGCTTTGTCATAGCTGCTCCTCCTTCTTTCCGGTAATGACTTGCTGGATGACGGAAATGATGACGATGACGAGAAAGAACACGAAGGCATTCGCGCTCTGGAACCCGAACTGGCCGCCATCCAAACCGTTGCGGTAAATCAAAAACGAAATCGATTCCGTAGACTGGGCCGGCCCGCCGTTGGTCAACGACATGATCTGGTCGAACACCATCAGGAAGTTTTTCGTCGTCAAGACAAAGTTGATCGAAATAAACGGAATAATGAGCGGGAAGGTGACTTTCCAAAATTCCGTCCATTTGCTCGCGCCATCCACGCGGCTTGCCTCGTACACGTCTTCAGGCACCGTCTGCAAGCCGGAAATGTAAATGATCGTCGTCATCGCGACCGCCTGCCACACGCCCACGATCAGCACGCCGATCCAGGCGTACGCCGGGGAGGCGAGAATCGAGTTTTGCAGCCATTCAATGTTCCACGCCACGCCGATATACGGCAGGATGTACGTGAAGAAGAAGCTGAAAATGTAACCGATGACCAGACCACCCAAAATGTTGGGTACGAAGTAAATGCCGCGAAGCGCCGATTTGAAGCGGATCTTGGCGTTGAGGGCGAGCGCCATCAGCAGCGAGAGCACGTTGACAAGGATCGTGCCGCAAATGGCGTACTTGAACGTGAACAAGTAGCTTTTCAGCACGCGGCCGTCCTGGAACAAGTCGGCGTAGTTGCGCAAGCCGACCCAGTCGAACTTGCCGTAGCCTTTGTAGTTGGTGAAACTGTAAATCAACCCGTTGATCATCGGCCACGTATTGAACATCACAAACAAGATCAATGCGGGAACGAGGATGAACAAATATGTCTTTGTCCGGTTGGACATCTTCTTTTTCATGTTATGATTCCTCCTTTTGGAGCCGCGCGATCAAATCGCGGTTGTAACGGATCCATTCCGTGTCGAATTTGTTCAGGAACGTGTCGAGCGCGTCCTTTTTCTCGTCAAGCAAATACGTCTGGATCATCGCGTCCACCGCCATTTCGGTCGGGTAGTGGTGGTCCTGGTAGTCAGCGACCTCGCCGGCCAAAATGTACGTTTCCATGCCTTTCAAATATTCCGCGATCGGGAATTCGCCTTTTTTCGTCGCGATGCCGCCCTGATCCTCCAAATACATGTTGAGCACCTCGTCGGAATACAGGAAGTCGAGCACCTCGTACGCCGCCTCCTTGTTCGGGCAGTTTTCCATGACGGAGAACTGGACGTCGATGCCGGAGTTTAAAATGTTTTTTTCCGGGTCGTTGCTGCCGGGCATGACGAACGAGTCGATGTTCATATCCGGGTTGACGCTTTGCACCTGGCTGATGGCGTAGCTGCCAATCGGCCACATGACCGCCTCGCCGTTGGCAAACGCCGTCGCCGCGTCCGTGTACGAGTAGGCGTACGGGTTAGGCTGGCAATACTGGAGCAGCTCTTTTTGCTTCGTCGCCACCTCGCGGTACGCATCGGCGAATGTCGCCTCGTTTTTGTTGACTTGCGAGCAAATGTCGGCATCCACCAGATCGACCGCCAGCGCGTTCCATGGCGCCAACGTCGTCCATGTGTCCTTGTAGCCGAAATACAACGGCATCAGCCCTTTGGCCTGGATCGCTTCGCACAACGCGAGAAACTCGTCCCACGTTTTCGGGATCTTCCAGCCGTACTCGTCGAAGAGGTCCTTGTTGTAGAGGACACCCGCCGCGTTGGCGACGTATGGCAGAGCGTACGTGCCTTCCATTTCGACAAATTCGAGCTGTTTGTCAATGTCCAGATAGCCGGGCTTGACGTTCTGAAGCGCCGGCAGGTCGGAAATGTCCATGAACAGACCGGCGTCGAGAAAATTGGAATAGTTGATGTCCCCGCCGATGGCGACAATATCCGGATAATCATCGCGGATGAATCGCGTTTTCAAGATGGTCATCGCTTCGTTGGGACTGCTGATTTTGAGCCGGACATCGTCATGCGTGGCGTTGAACAAGTCCTGGATTTCCTCCATGACTTGCACGGCTTCCCGTTTGTACGAAACGATTTCGATTTCGGGAATGCCGTCCGGCGAAGCCTGCCCGCATCCTGCGAGCGAGGCCGTCATCATGACGCATGTGGCAGCCGCCATGATTTTACGGATTGTTTTCATGCAAATTCTCCTTTCGTTTGCTGTTGATAAAATCGTAACACGAAGATTTCAGTCATAAAATGGAATAAAGTGACATGAAATATACCAAAAAACGATGTTTTTGCGTTATACTAAAACCAAGATAGCATTTTGATATATAACGTGGAAAGGGCTTACAAATATGCGTGATGTGATCTTTAATATTTTTCCCAACGAGAACTACATCGACCTGGGATTGTATCAGTGCGGACGCGAGCAATGCGCGCCGGCCCACATTTTCGGCCCGGCCGCCCGCAACCATTACTTGTTTCATTACATACACCGCGGCAAGGGAACGCTGATCGCGCCCGACCGGACAGGAAAGAACCAGACGTTCCATTTGCACGCCGGACAGGGGTTTTTGATTTATCCGGGCCAAATTACGACGTATTTCGCCGACGAGAAGGATCCGTGGGAATACGCGTGGATCGAATTCGACGGCTTGCGCGTGCAGGCGGCGCTGGATTTGATGAACATCACGGTGGACGATCCGGTTTACCGGGCGGGAGACGCCAAACGAAAAGAGGCGATGGTGCAGGAAATCGAGTACATTTTGCATCATATGAACGATTCCAGTTTCGCCACGATTGGCCATTTGTACTTGTTTTTCGACGATTTTATGAAATCGGCCCGCCAGCCTGTCGAGCATCCGACCAATTCGCTTGCCGACTTTTACGTGCGCGAGGCGGTGTCGTTTATCGAAAACAACTACGCCAAAGACATCACGATCGAGCAGATTTCCAAGGCGCTTGGCATCAACCGCAGCTATTTTGGCAAGCTGTTCAAGCGGGTGACGGGCAAGGCGCCGATGCAGTTTTTGTTGCAGTACCGGATGACGAAGGCGGCCGGGCTTTTGCAAGTGACCGATTTGAAGATCGCGGAAATCTCGGCGCAGGTCGGCTACGAGAACCAGCTCCATTTTTCGCGGGCGTTTAAATCCCTCTACAACAAGTCGCCGAAGCAGTACCGGCAGGAAACGCGGCGGAAAAAGCCAGTCGAACTGGAGCCGGTCGGTAAAAAACAAGAAAAGTTTTAGTAAAAACAAGTTGACAATTTTGCTTCGTTCCGTTAAAACTGGGAATAAATCAAACCAAAAGGAGAACGAACATGTCAATACAAGTACACGATTCATTATTTTCACTGTGCACGCGTGATTCCCTATACCAAATGAAAGTCGACCAGTATGGCGTTTTGAACCATACGTGGTACGGTCCCGATACCGCCATGGATATGAGCTATATCGAGGATTATCCGGAAATCAGCTTTTCCGCCAACTTGTGGGATACCGAAAAAAGCCGGATGTACTCGCTCAACGACCGTCTGCTTGAATACTCGTGCGGCGGGATTTCGGATTTTCGCAATCCCGCGCTTTTGCTGACGGTGCCCGATGGCTCGTCCTCGCTGGATTTGCGTTATTTTTCGTACGAGATCATGCCGGACAAGTACGCGCTTGAGGGCTTGCCGGCCTCGTTTGGCGACGGCCAGACATTGAAAATCACGCTCAAGGACACGGTGTACGATATTTACGTGGACTTGCTTTACGGGGTGTTTGAAGAGGAGAACGTCATCACGCGCTCGGTTGTCATCCGCAACTTGACACCGTTTGAAATCAAGGTGAAAAAAATCGTGAGCGCCAGCCTCGATTTGCCGACCAGCGACTATGAGGTGATCCACTTCCATGGCCGCCACGCGATGGAGCGGATGATGGAAAAGACGCCGCTCACCCACGGGACGTTTTCGATTGGTTCCAGACGCGGCCAGTCGTCCCACCAGCACAATCCGGGCCTCGTGCTCGCCAAAGCGAACACGACCGAGACAAGCGGGGAGGCGTACGGAATGCTGCTTGTGTATTCGGGAAGCTTCGAGGCCGAAGTCGAAAAGGACCAGCTTGACCAGCTGCGGGCGACGATCGGTTTGCGAAGCGAAAATCTGAACTGGACGCTCAAGCCGGGCGAGCGCTTTTGCGCGCCGGAGGCGATTTTGTCGTTTACGGAAAACGGGCTGGGAACGTTAAGCGGCCAGTACCACGATTTCATCCGGGAGCACTTGATCCGTTCCCGGTTCGTGCATCAAAAGCGGCCGATCCTCATCAACAACTGGGAGGCGACGTATTTCGATTTCAACGGCGAAAAGCTGTTGGACATCGCGCAAACGGCTCGCGAGCTGGGCATTGAATTGTTCGTGCTGGACGATGGCTGGTTTGGCCAGCGCCACAACGACGACTCGAGTCTGGGGGACTGGGTCGTCAACGAGCAAAAACTGCAAATGCCGCTGCGCGAGCTCGTGGATCGCGTCCATGACAAGTGGATGCAGTTCGGCTTGTGGATCGAGCCGGAAATGGTGTCGGAAAACTCGATGCTGTACCGTGCCCATCCGGACTGGGTGCTTCGCTCGCCGCTGCGCGATCCGGCCCGCAGCCGCTACCAGCTCGTGCTGGACATGGCCAACCCGGAGGTTGTCGACTATTTGGCGAACACGTTCATGGCGTTGATCGAGGAAAACGGCGTTGACTACATCAAATGGGATATGAACCGCTCAATTAGCGACTTTTACGCGCCGTCCCTGGCGCCGGAACGGCAAAGCGAGATGGCGCATCGCTATATGCTGGGCGTGTACGATTTGGCCGACCGCCTCACTTCGCGCTTTCCCGACGTGCTCTTTGAAGGCTGCGCGGGTGGCGGCGGCCGTTTCGACGCGGGAATGCTGTACTATTTTCCGCAATACTGGTGCTCGGACGACACCGACGCCCACAACCGCTGCCTCATCCAGCATGGCACGAGCTTTTTCTATCCGATCAGCAGCGTGGGTTCCCACGTTTCGGCGGTGCCAAACCACCAGACTGGACGGACCGTGTCGCTCAAGACGCGCGGCATCGTGGCGATGGCGGGCACGTTTGGCTACGAGCTCGACTTGTCCACGTTAAGCGACGAGGAAAAAGAGGAAGTCAAGGCGCAAGTCGAAACGTACAAGGCGATGCAGCCACTCGTGTTTGATGGCGACTATTACCGGTTGAGCGACCCGAACGCAAACAACGTGTGCGCGTGGTCGTTTGTGTCCAAAGACAAAAAGACCGCGCTCGTGCAGGCGGTTGTGTTCGAGCACAAGCCCAACGCGAAAAAGCCGCATGTCAAACTGCAAGGGCTTGATCCGATGGCGTTTTATCGCCGCAAGGAAGACGGAATGGTGTTTTCGGGCAAGGCGCTGATGAAGGCGGGTATCTTCTTGCCGGATACTCTGGGCTCGAACGTGGGGCATCAGGTGGAATTGGAACAAATAGATTGAGGGAGTCGTGAGCGACGCTCTCTTTTTTTGTCGCGCAAAACGATCAATGGCAAAAAGGAGCATAGCAAATGATGGTGTTTTTGAAGAGAAGATGAAATAATATACCGAAAACGAAAGAGGAGGGCTCAGAAAAAAAAGGAAGTCATCCTTTGACTTCCACAACATGATCCAAAACCATTGTTTTATGAGTGTATCAATGGCTTTTATTTTTTTTCCAACAGCCAGTCAATAAGATTGATCAGTTTGATTCCATCTTCCGAGTTAATGAAACTGCGATCCATGGATAAAACGATCTTTTCATAATGATCATGAATGGCGTGGAGAGGACGAAGTTCACGGTCTCGAACATCTTCGGAAAGTAATGATTCTGTCACTTGAATGTATTTTTTTTCATTCGGCTTTTCCGCAATGAAATCAACTTCTGTCGTACCGACTTTGCCAATATAAACACGGTAGCCTCTGCGCATGAGTTCAAGGTAAACCACATTTTCGAGCATGTGACCCCGATCCACATCCCGATACCCTAAAAGCAGATTGCGAAAACCAAGGTCGATAATATAATCCTTTTCCAATGTCTTCAATAATTGTTTTCCTTTCACATCATAACGATTGACTTGTATAAATAAAAATGCGTTTTTCAATAAGGTGATGTAACGTTCGACCGTGTTTCGGGTAAGCGCCTGGCGACTTGATTCTATAGCGCCATCACTTGATAACACATTCCCCATATTATTTGGAGAAGTAATATTGCCAATATTCGAACAAAGAAACAAAGTGATACGCTGTAGGGTATTTTGATTGATTTGGGAATTTCTTTGCATAATATCACGTAAAATAATTGTTGAATAAATACCCTCTAATGCTTGATTGCATCTAGTTTCATCAAAATGATATTCACTTAAAATCGGCATTCCCCCAAATTGTAAATACTTTTGAAACTTTTCTTCTATTGAAATGGAGTCTTCCCAGGTGTTGAAGGTTAAAAATTCAGCAAAGGAAAGCGGAAATACACGGATCTCAACATAACGACCTGAAAGTAAAGTGGAGAATTCGGAAGATAATAAATAGGCATTCGAACCAGTAATATAAATATCCACATCAAAATCGAGTCGGAAGGATTCAATCGCCTTTTCCCAGTGTTCAACATTTTGAAGTTCATCAAACATCAAATAAGTTTTTTGACCATCTTGGAGTTGACTCGCAACAAAATCATAAAAGACCACATAGTCAGTCAGATTTCGATACTTCATAGATTCCAAATTAAGATGGATAATATGACCATCGCTTACTCCGGTTTCCAATAAATAAAGATGAAATAAGTCCAGCAACGAGCTCTTACCACAACGACGAATACCAGTTATGATCTTCACTAAATCTACATCTTTATGACCAATCAGTTGAGCTAAATATTGAGGACGATCAATTAATTTCTTCATAGAAGCTCTCCTTTCATCTCTATTATACTAAAAAGTTTTGTCGTTCAGAATGAAAAAACTTTGTTTTTTTAAAAGTTTTATCATTTCAAATGACAAAAGTTTTGAACCGGACCGATAAAAAGACATTCGTTGACTTTTCCGGGAGACTTAGGTAGAAATACTTGAAAGACACTGTTGCTTGGTATCTCTTTTTGATGTTTTCGAAACAATTCGAATTTTCTTTCCATTCAATGAATTTCATAATGAACATTCTGTTAAAATAATAGTTTTTCATCTCTTGTGAGGAAAAGGGAACGATGTTCTCTTTTCCATTTGGTTTTGGAAGGAAAGACCGAAACAATGAAACAATTTGACTTGTTTTTGTAGATTGACAGCGTTTTCATTTTATAATGAAGAAAAAGAAGGAGGAACGGATTATGAGTTTTCCAAAGGATTTTTTATGGGGCGGCGCCGTAGCCGCCAACCAGTATGAAGGCGGCTGGGACGCCGAAGGCAAAGGCTTGTCCACCGCCGATGTCGTGACCCGCGGTTCGAGGACGCAGGCGCGCTATGTGACGTACCAAACGGCGGATGGCGTCGTGCACGCCGACGAGATGTTCACGCTCAACACGCCGGACGACGCGAAATTCGGCGTGTTTGAAGGCTATGACTATCCAAGCCACGAGGCGGTGGATGGCTACCACCGGTTCAAGGAGGACATCGCCTTGTTTGCCGAGATGGGATTCAAGACGTTCCGCACGTCGATCAACTGGACGCGCATTTTCCCGACCGGACTGGAAACCGAGCCCAACGAGGCGGGACTGAAGTTTTACGACGAGCTGTTCGACGAATGCAACAAACACGGCATCAAACCGCTTGTCACGCTCTCCCACTACGAGACGCCGCTTGGACTCACAAACGAATGGGGTTCGTGGAACGATCCAAGAACGATCGAGGCGTTTTTGCGCTATGTGAAAGTCGTTGGCGAACGATACAAAGGCAAGGTGGAATACTGGCTGACGTTCAACGAGATCAACACGCTCGGGCATGGCGGCTGGATGGGCGCGGGTGTCCCTTCGACCGATCCGCAAAAGCTGGCGATGACAGCCAAGCACCAGCTGCTGGCCAGCGCGAAAGCGGTCGAGGTATTGCACGCCATCGACGCCAACAACAAAGTCGGCAACATGATCGCGTTCATGACGTACTATCCTTTGACGTGCAACCCGGACGACATCATGGCGTGCTGGGGCGAGATGAACAGCAACTTCTTTTATTGCGACGTGCAGGCCAGAGGATATTATCCGGCCTACAAGCTGAAAGAGTACGAACGCGAAGGCATCGAAATCCATTTGACGGACGAGGAAAAGGAAACGTTGAAAAACGGAACGGTGGACTTCATCTCGTTCTCATACTATATGAGCAACTGCGCGGCGAAACAGTCGGACGCGGCGGAAACCTCGATTGGCAACATGTCGATGGGATTCAAAAACCCGTATTTGAAGGCGTCGGACTGGGGATGGCAGATCGACCCGACGGGATTGCGCTATTCGCTTGATATTTTGTACGACCGCTACCAGAAGCCGCTCATGATCGTGGAGAACGGCGTCGGAACGCAGGATGCGCTCGAGGAAGGCGACGTCGTGCACGATGGGGCGCATATCGACTACTTGCGCGACCACATCAAAGCGATGGATCAGGCGATCAATGAGGATGGCGTCGAGCTGTGGGGCTATACGCCGTGGGGCTGCATCGACCTCGTTTCGGCTTCGACCGGCGAGATGCACAAGCGGTACGGCTTCATTTATGTGGACTACCAGGACGATGGTAGCGGGGAAGGCCGCCGCATCAAAAAGGATTCGTTTGACTGGTATAAAACCGTCATCGCGACGAACGGAGACGATTTGGGCGAATAAAAGAAACTGAAAACGCTTTCAAAAAGAAGTGGCAACCCGCCGAAAACCACGCTATAATGAAACCGGCTATACAAAATCAACACAGTAAGAGGAGGAATTGAATATGTATCGTTTTACACTGCCTCGGGATTTGTATCACGGGGAAAACGCGCTGGAAGCGCTGAAGACGCTGGAAGGCACGAAAGCGGCCATCGTCGTAGGTGGCGGCAGCATGAAGCGCTTCGGCTTTTTGGATACGATCGAGTCGTATTTGAAGGAAGCCGGCATGGAAACGATTTTGATCGAAGGCGTCGAGCCCGATCCTTCCGTGGAAACGGTAATGCGTGGCGCGGCGGTCATGCAGGAATTTGAACCGGATGTAATCGTCGCGGTGGGCGGCGGTTCCCCAATCGACGCGGCCAAGGCGATGTGGGCGTTCTATGAATACCCGGAAACGAAATTCGAGGATTTGATCACGCCGTTCGCGTTCCCGACATTGCGTACGAAGGCGAAATTCGTCGCGATTCCATCCACGTCGGGCACGGCGACGGAAGTGACGGCGTTCGCAGTCATTACCGACTACGACAAAGGCATCAAATATCCGCTGGCCGACTTCAACATCACGCCGGATGTGGCGATCGTCGACCCGGCGCTCGCGCAGACGATGCCGCCAAAGCTGACAGCCAACACCGGAATGGACGCCTTGACGCACGCCATCGAGGCGTACGTGTCGACACTGCATTGCGACTACACGGATCCGCTGGCGCTGCACGCGATCAAGATGATTGACGAGAACCTTGTGGATTCCTACAACGGGGACAAGGAGGCGCGCAACCGTATGCACAACGCGCAATGCCTGGCAGGCATGGCGTTCTCGAACGCGCTGCTTGGCATCGTGCACTCGATGGCTCACAAGACAGGTGCCGCGTACTCGGGCGGCCATATCGTGCATGGCGCGGCCAACGCGATGTATTTGCCGAAGGTCATCGCCTACAATGCGAAAGAGCCGGAAGCGGAAAAACGCTATGGCGAGATCGCGGCGTTCATCGGCCTGGAGCCAACGTCCAAGGCGCTCATCGAGCACATCAATGAAATGAATAAACAGCTCAACATCGCTCCAAGCATCAAAGAGTACGAGGGCGGTATCATCGACGAGGCGGAGTTCCTTGAAAAACTGCCAACGGTGGCCGAGCTGGCTGTCGGCGACGCGTGCACCGGAAGCAACCCGCGCTCCATTACCCCGGAACAAATGGAACGGCTGCTGAAGGCTTGCTTCTACAACGAGGACGTGGATTTCTAAAACAACCATCAAGAGGCGACGAGATTGTCGCCTTTTTCCTTTTTATTCGAAGGATAAAACGGGTTGGTGATTGGAAGCGGCTTGAAGCGTTTGTCGGGCAAACCCTCGAAACGACAGCGCGTTGACAAGCGTCGTCAGCGCGTCGGAAACCGGCTCGGCCAGCATAAGCGCGACAAGACCGCCATTGGTGAGCGCGGGCAAAAGATAGAGCAGGGGAACGAGCAGGATTCCTTTGCGAAAAAACGCGAAGAAAAACGAGCGTCCGCCCGCGCCCAGGGCGTTGTACGTTTGCTGGAACGTCGAATTGGCGCCGATGCCAAAGCATCCAGCCATATAGACGGGAAGCAGGCGGGAGCCCAGCTCGATGAGCGCGGGATCGTGTGTGAAAATGGCGAGCACCGGGCACGGGAACAAAACAAGAAGGCCCGTCGCGGCAACAGTAAAGGAAAGGGTGGTTTGGAGCGTGAGACGAATCGTCTTTCGAACCCGCTCGTGTTGTTTGGCACCGTAGTTGTAGCTCAAAATAGGCTGGGCGCCAATCGTGACGCCTTCGACGGGCAGCAGCAAAAACTGAAACATCGAAAACAGGATGGCCATCGCGCCAACCGCGACGTCCCCGCCAAGCCGGTACGCTTGCGTGTTGAAGCACAAGACGAGCACGCCTTCGGACAAGCTCATGAAAAACGGCGAGGCGCCCAGCTTGAGGATGTCTTGAAAGATGGAGGACCGGGCGTGAAACGTCCGAAAAGACAAACGCAGGCGTGTTTTCGGTCCGAGCAAAAAACGCATCGCCCAGAGAAAGGAAGCCATTTGGGACAACAGTGTGGCCAGCGCCGCCCCACGCACGCCCCAGCCCAGTCCAAAAATAAACAACGGGTCGAGAAGGGTGTTCAAGATCGCACCGATCGCGGTCGTCGTCATGGCGGTTTTCGCGAATCCTTGCGTCGTGATGTAGTCGTTCATGCCTACGGACAGCTGGACAAAAAACGTGCCGGCTATATAAATGGACAAGTAGTCCAGCGCGAAGGGCAGCGTGGCGTCGCTGGCGCCAAAGGCGAGCAAAACCGGTTTTTTGAACAAGGAAACCAAAAACGTGATGGCAAGGGAAACGAGAACGAGGGCGAAAAAAGAGTGGTTGATATACTGCTCGGCCCGTTTAACTTGTTTTTTTCCCATTTCCATGGCGGCAAGGGGCGCGCCGCCCCGACCGAACAAATTCGTGAAGGCGGTGACGATCGTGACGACGGGCGCGCAAATGCCGATGGCCGCCATGGCGAGCGTCCCGTTTTCCATTTGTCCGATAAAGACGCGGTCCACCAAATTGTAAAGCAGCGTGACAAGCTGGGCGCAAATGGCCGGCAGCGCCATGCGAACGAGCAAGGTTGAAACGGGTTCCGTTTTTAGAGCGTTTGATTCCATAAAGACTCCTTTCGTTTTTCGGTTTCATTATGGCCAAATCGTTCAAAATGCGAAATGATTTCTTTTCTGATTGAAACCGGGTTCGCAAAAAGAAAGCCGTCTCCTTTGAAAAACGCGAACAAACGAAAACGCCTTGAGCGATTCTCAAGACGCTGACCGGTTTGATTTTCCTTTTTTTCGTTTCCACGTCTGGTACAGCACGTCTTTGAGCACAAGCATCGTGTCCAGATCGTTGTAGCCGGCTTCCGCTTGTAGCTCGTTGAGCAACTGTTCGATCGCCCGGGCGTAGTACGCGGTGTTGATCGTTTGCGGATAGCGCGCCAAAACCGGGTATTTTTTCGCCCATGCCGACGTCCAGTCGATTTTCTCGTCCACGGCTTCGTCGGTTTTGGCGATAATCGCCTCGATTTCGAAAAGCGTGGCGTCCAGCTCGATCAATTCGTCGAGTGGAATGTCGTAAAGGTGCGCCATTTTTTTGGCCTGAAACACGTCGGGAATCGTTTCGCCCGTTTCCCATTTGGAAATCGTCTGGCGGCTGACGCCCAGCCGTTCGGCCACGTCTTCTTGCGAATAGCCTTTTTTCCTGCGCGCGTGAAATAAGTTGTTTCCTAAATTCATAATTCCTCCTTGTCTAGCTTTATTGTGCCAAAAAGACGGGCGAAGCGCCACCAAGAAAAGTTGACAAAAATGCCAAGAAAAAAGACCTCCAACGAGGCCTTTTTTCAAGAAAGTTTTAAGAAAGGGAATTTGATTATGAAGTGAGCTCTTTTCAGCTCACATTTATTTAAACATACAAATCGCCTTCCTGCCAAGCGCGACGCTTCTACTTTTCGATGCCGCAAAGCTTCAGGATGCCCGCAAAGGCGAACCGGGATGGCCGATGGCTTGGCGCGCTTGTTTTGACGGGCATCTTCCAGTCGTACATGCCCGACCTCGAGTTTACATATCGTTCGATGATTTCGTGTTCATTGATTTTTTTCATTGTTTTTTCCTCCCTGGTACGATCGCATTGTACAAAAGGAAGAACAGGAAATACAGAAAACGGGATTCGAATGAAACGGCGTTTTCCTTTTTTGAACATTGTCGCGATGAATTTGCGAACGGTATAATGGAAAAAAATTTTTTTTGTAACGAAACCGACGATTTTTTACATATATGGGTGAAAGGAGAAAGAGGATGGAATCGTTTGAACACCTTTACGAACAGCACGCCCGATTTATTTACCGGTTTTTGTTGTCGCGCTGCCATGACGAGTCCATTGCCGAAGAGCTGACGCAGGAAACGTTTTACCAGGCGTACCGCTCGCTGAAATCGTACGACCGCCGATGCCGGATGTCGACATGGCTTTGCGGCATCGCGAAGACGTTGTACGCGGCGTACGTCCGGGAGCATCCGCCGACGGTGGATTTGGATGATTCCATGATTGCCAACGCCCAAGCCGATCCGGTCGACAAGGTGCGGTTGCTCAAGGCCATCCGGAAGCTGAGCGACAGCCAGCGCGAAGTCGTCTATTTGCGCATGTATGGCGATTTGAGTTTCGCGGACATTGGCGAAGTGATGGATCGCTCGGAAAACTGGGCGCGGGTCACGTTTTATCGGGCGAAGGAAAATCTAAGAAGGGAGATGAAACGCGATGGATAAACAAAAAATGCATGATCTTGTGCAGGACTTGCTGCCAAGCTACATCGACAAGCTGACACACGAAAGCACAAACGAAACGATCGAAAACCATTTGGCGTCGTGTCCGACGTGCCGGGCGGTGTATGAAAATATGAAGTCGGACAACGAGATCCCGAAAGCGGACAGCCGCTCGGTGGACTACCTGCTTCTCATTAAACGAAAGACGTGGAAAAAAATCTTGCTTTCGGTCGTTGGCACCGTGCTGGTGATCGGCGTCGCGGCGCTGGTGTGGGTGTATGGAATCGGCGTGCCGGCCAAGCCGCAAAATCTAAACGCGAACGTGACGAACACGAATGGAAAAGTCGTCATTCAGGGAACGGATGAGAAAAAAGGGCAGGGCATCGGCCGGATCCGCTGGCTTCGTCAGGGCGACGTGCTCAAAGCGACCGTGTATGAAACGCCCAACGCCGACGCTTCGTTTCATTACGCGTATGAGCAGGAGGGGATCACGCAGGTGTGGCTCAACGGCATGGTGGAATGGGACGACGGGATGGCGATTTCTAGCTCGATCGCCCGGTTGTACAATATGCGGATCAAAAACACGAGCGACCCCTTGAAAGTGAAAGCGCTCATGACGTACGCGACCGCGCTGGACGAAGACGTGTCGTACGGGTTTGAAAACGGCGTTTTAACGATTCAAATCGGGCAGGTTTTGGAAAAAGCGGAACTGGATACGATTTCGATCCGGTTGCTTGCCTTGATTCAAAACGTCAAGCAGGTGGACTGGCTGGTTGGAAACGAGATCGTGCAAAGCGTCCGGCCCGCGGATGTCGCGCCCGATTTAAAAGACGCCTACGCGCATCCGGCTATTTTGCAGCGGGTGCTTGAAAACCAGGCGTTGGTGTCGATGCGTTCGATGGCGCAGTTTGATTTTCGCTGGGATTTGGACAGCGAACCTGAATTTGTGGTCGTCACCCTTTGGCAAAACGGAAAGCGGGTTTATGAAAACGGCGGCCGATCCATGCTGGGCATGACGCAAATTGCGTTAAAGGACGGTGAGTACGAGCTGGAAATCGCAGTCACGCAAGACGGACAAGTGAAAAAGACAAAGCCGGCGCGAGTCGATTTAAAAGAAAACGCCCGTTCGTTTGTTTTCGAGGTCGGGCAAAGCGGTGGCGATATCGAAGTCAGGGAGGTTGGATCATGAAACGAGGATGGATAGCGCTGTGGATCGGGCTGCTTGGATGGGGTGGCATCGGCTGCGCGCCAAAAACGGCGACGCTGGATCCGGCCGTTGAAAAGCAGCTTGTGGAAGTAATGGAAACGGAACGGCAGCAAACGGAAACGACGATACAGGTTACGACGTTGTCCAACGATTCGACGAGCGTTTCGCGCGTGCAAATGTGGGAAACGGAAGGAATGAAAATTTCGGTGACGGAATCGACAGGCATTTTGCCGGTCGACGATTTGACGTACAGCGTGCAGGCGTCTTCAAACGGCCTGGGCGTGGACGTGTGGCTTGAAAAGACAAACGACGGGTTTTCGATTCGTTCGTATACGCTCGATTCATCGTACGCGCAGCCGGCGTCGGAATTTGCGTTTTGGATGCAGTTTTTGTTTACATGGCGGGATGGCCAAATCGTGGGATTGAATCCGGCGTATCGTTTTACGAAGGAGGGCAACACGATTACGGCTTCCCTGATGGATCTTGAAGAGGCGGAAGCGGATTTTATGGAGCAAAACGACCGGACAGTCAACGATTTGAACCGGGTGGAAATTTACAAAGACGAATACGTGCTGACGTTCGATCGACAAGAGGATTGGCTGTCGCTTCGTTGTTTGAGCGACCGGCTCATGGAAACGAATGGCAGCGTATCGGTTGTGAATACGGAAACGACGTGGATGAAAACGGCTCCGTTTCTTTCCAAGGAGGAGCAGGAGCAAATCGGGCAAATCGTCGCGCGTTTGCTTGAAGATCAATAAAAAAAGGCGGAAACCGCGATGCGTCCGGGCAGCGGGTTTCGCCTTTTTTATAAGGTTGTTGTAGAAAAGGGAATTGATATTCAAACGGGCGTGACCACCCGCTTGACCCTAGTAAAGCATAGACGGTTTCAAAACACAAACCAGACACTTCCAAAGCGGAAAATCAGTCAAAATCGTCGAAAAAGCGGGATTCTTTGAGTGGTTCGGTCGTCGAAAACCGGCCTTGCTCGATTTGGGACGACCGCTCGATTTTTTCGCGCAAATATTCGTCATAGTGGAGCGCAAACACGCCGGCGAACAAGACGTCGAGCAAATATTCGATCGAGGCGTCGGTGCAAAACGTCCCGATCTTGGAGTAGAGCTTTTCCCTGGAAGACAGGCGCAGCACGATGTCGGCTTGCTTGGAGACGGTGCTGTCTCCAATGTTGGTCAGGGCGATGCTTGGAATGCCATTTTCTTTCAAGACGGCTAAAATCTTGTGATAGATCGGGGTTTCGCCCGAATAGGACACGATGAGGGCGCACGCGCTGGCAGGCATCGTGTGGGCGTTGTAGAGCAGCTCGCCCTGGAGGTTGACGACTTCGACGAGCTTGCCGATGCGGCGCATGTTGTGCTTGAACTCCTGAACGATCAATCCGTTGTTGGATACGCCAAACACGGAAATGAGGGACGCCCGGTCGAGTATCCGGATGGCGTAGTGCAAATCGACGTGGTTGATGAGCTGGAACGTGTCGTCAAGCGCTTCCTTTTTAAGGGTGAGCAGTTTGGAGGCGATCGTGTAGCATGGATCTTCGGCAGTAAAGGGAAGGTTGGCGTCGATGTCGCAAAAATGGGAGGACAAGTATTCCTCTTCCTTTAAAAACGCCTCTTTCAATTCGGACCAGCCTTCAAAGCGCATTTTTTTGGCGATGCGGATGAGGGTGGAAGGGGAGGTGAACGTGGCGTTGGCGATTTCCTTCGTCGTCATCGGTTTGATTTTCTCTTTTTGTTCTAAAATGAAATCCACGATCGTTTTCTCGCTGTTGGAAAACTTCGTGGTTTCCAGTCGTTCGCGAATAAGCATAGTCAAATTCTCCTTTTTTTGTATTATATCGAAAATAGAAACGAGGGAAAAGTTGAAGCGACTGGAAGGAAAAGAACAAAGAGTTTTAGAAATGAATCCGCCGGCTTCGTGAAGTACAATAGTCAAAAAGGAGATTGTCATGAAAAAAATTGCAGGACTCATGCTCAGCCTCGTGCTGGCTGTTTCGCTGGCTGCGTGCCAGAACACGCCGGCGGCGAAAGAAGAGCGCAAGGAGGCAAAAGACGACGCCTCGATTGTCGTTTATTTTTCGGCGACCGGCAATACGAAAAAGATTGCCGAGGACATCGCCCAGCTAACGGGGGCCAATTTGTTTGAGATCGAGCCGGCCACACCGTATACGAAGGCGGATCTTGCCTACGACAACGACGATTCACGAGTTGCCAAAGAGCGCACGATGGATGATCGCAAGGTGGAACTGAAAACAGTCGACGTGCCGGACTGGGACGATTACGACACGGTGTATGTCGGTTATCCGATTTGGTGGGACGAGGCGGCGTATCCGGTGGCTTCGTTTGTGAAGGGCAAAGACTTTTCGGATAAAGTCGTGTATCCGTTTTGCACCTCGTCAAGTTCGAAGGTGGGGGACAGCGCGACGAAACTGGAGGATTTGACGAAGACAGGTGTCTGGTTTGAAGGACAGCGGTTTGCTGCCGATGCGTCGATTGAAGATGTCGACACGTGGCTGAATGAGATTGGAGCCGAATAGGACGAATACTTTGGATCCAGTGAATTTTGTGACGGATCGTCATAAAAGACGCTGGATTTTTATATATACTTATAATATTTATGGATAAAATGATGAATTCGAACAATTATTCTGTGTTTTGTGGTATGATTGTTTCAACAAGGAAGAGATAGGAGGGGATTCTTTATGAACAAATACAAACCAAGCAGGAACAGGATGAGGAAAGGACGGGATGGATGATGGCATTTCCGTTTGCGGCAACATCAAGACCATCCTTTATTCGCGAGGATGTGGTATTGTATGGATGGAAGAAAAACTCGCTTTCCGAAAGTCTGGATAGCACCGAGTACCGGGCGGCGTGCAAGCGGCTGTTGTCGGAAAAGCCGGTTTTGGCCCGGATCGTGAAAGCGTGTATTCCGGAATTTAAGGACATTGATGTCAAGGACATCGAGTCGTTCTATATCGAAGGGACGCCCTATGTAAGCGCCGTCCCTTTGCGTCGGGACACGTCGCGGATCGTTGGGATGAACACGGAAGACGCGAGCGTTTTGGAAGGAACGGCCGCTTTCGATATTTTGTTTCATGTGCTGCTTCCAAAAAGCCGAGAGAGAGTCAAGGTCTTTGTCGATCTGGAAGCGCAAAACAAGTTTTATCCGGGCTATCCGCTGGAATCGCGGATGGTGTACAACATGTGCCGGATGGTTTCGCGTCAGTATGGCACGGAGTTCAAAAACTCGCGCTATGGAGAGATCAAAAAATGCTATTCGATTTGGATCTGCAACGATCCGGCGCAGGAATGTGCGAACAGTATGAACCATTACCATATAACGGAAGAACGCGTGGCTGGGAACATGAAAAGAAACCCGGAAAACTACGATTTGATTTCGGGAATCCTGATTACGCTGGGCGGTGAAAAGCGGGAAAGGTACGAAGGGATTTTCAAGATGCTGGATGTTTTATTGTCGAACACGATGGAAGCAGCCGACAAGAAAAGGATCCTGGAGGAAGAGTACAAGATCCCAATGACGGAGAAATTCAATAAGGAGGTAGAGGATATGTGCAATTTGAGCATGGGCGTGTATGAGTCTGGGCATGTGGATGGATATGAGAAAGCTATGTTAGCCACAGCTCGCCGGATGCTGGATCTAAAGCAATTTACCGTTGAGATCATTGCGAAAGTAACCGGATTGTCAATCGAGGATGTGCAGGCTTTGAAGAAGGAAATGGAGCCGTCGGATTTTACAAAAAATTAAATCAGGAAAGCCGTTCCAAGAAAAAAGACCTCCAACGAGGCCTTTTTTCAAGAAAGTTTTAAGAAAGGGAATTTGATTATGAAGTGAGCTCTTATCTAGCTCGCTTGTATTGAACCATATTCCGGCTTTTGCCTCAAATGTTATGCACAACAAAAATCATTTTGTTTTTTTGAAGCGTTTCGAATGGTGTTTTGGAAAAGACTTTGTACAATAAGCGAAGAGACGGAAAGGAGGAGCCGCAAATGATCGAGCAAATTCAAAGAGTGGACCAGTTTGCGCAAGGCATTCAAAAAGAGAAGGTGCTTGTGGAGTTTTTCGCGACATGGTGCAAATACTGCAAAGCGGAAATGCCCGTCGTCGAACAATACGCCCAAGCCAATCCGGATGTGCTTGTCATGCAAGTGGATGTCGACAAATTCCCTGCGCTTGTCGAGAAGTACCATGTGGAACTTTGGCCGAATTTCTTCGCTTTTTCCAACGGAAAGATCGTTGACCACAAGCCGGGCAGCCAGCCAATCGAAGCGCTGGAAGCGATGGTAAGATAATAGAAAGTCAAAGGCAGGGTCGATCCTGCCTTTCATTGTTTAGCGATTCAGAAGGTGGCGTTCGAGAAACCGGGCGACTCCGTCCTCGTTGTTGGTTTCGCGCGTGCGCCATCGCGTTTTTTCAAACAAAAGCGGATTGGCGTTGGCCATCGCCACGCCCATCGTGTTTTCCAGCATATCCAAATCATTCAATTCGTCCCCAAAGGATAGAATTTGCGCGGGATGGATGCCTTTTCGTTCGCATAGCCGCTGAATGCCTTGTCCTTTGGTCACGCGATGATCCATGAATTCCAGCAGCGTCGGGGTGGACCGCACCATGTAGTAGTCCGGATGACGCAACGTATGCGTCGATAAAAAACGATCTAGATCGTCTTTGTCCCAGCTCGTCAACAGCTTGTTGATTTTTTTTGCCCGGTACGGCGCGAGTCCATCCTCGACAATCGTCAGCAAGTTGCGGCGGGCAATCGTTTGGGCGTGGGCGTCGTCGCGCAACGCGTGCAGCGTGTAATGATCGAAGACGAACGCGTTAAACGCGAAATCCGCCAAAAAGGCCAGGATCTCGTCAATGTACGCCCCGTCCATTTCGTAAATCGACTCGCTGTTTTGCTCGTGTAAATCAAAAATCTGTCCGCCATTGAAGCCGATGATCACATCCGTCACTTCGTCCATATTCCATGTTTTCAACAGCTGTTCGACCGCGTAAGGCGTCCGGCCTGTGCAAATGCCAAATTGAATACCCGCCTTTTTCAGCCGGCGCAACACGTCAAGCGTATACGCCGATACGCGTTTCTGGTCGTCCAGCAGCGTCCCGTCCAAATCGACAAGGACCAGTTTGATGTTTTCCATCCTTCACCCTCTCTTTCCTTGTTTCATTATAACGGGGAACAGGATCCATTGAAACGAAGTCTTTCATCCAGCGCCACTTTTCGATACAGTTCGGCATGCCGCTCGTCGCTGTTCATTTCGTCGATCAAAGCTTGTTTTTGGGTGGAAGCCAGCGCCCGGTCCATATAATAGAGCGTCTGTCCGTCGCGGATGCAATAGACAAGAACCGCGATGGTGTTGTCCATCGGGTAGACGCGAAAGTCGATTTTCGCATGACTCTTATAAACTTGACTCACAAATTCCTCTGGTTCCAAATGTACGACACACATCGTTGATTCCTCCTTTTTGTTTTCGATTGCAGTATAGAAAAAAACAGGCGAAAAACCAATAAAAATTTTTGAAAAAAAGAATTCAGTAATCAATTCTTTTTGAAAATAAACAATAAATGCGGTTTTTGTTTTTGAAACAAAAAAACAGCCGAAACGCCGGCTGTTGCCTTTTTCAATCAAAAACGGGTTTTCTTTTGCCGTCCCTCATGCCACATGGTGAACATACAAAACAGCATCATCGCCAGCGCGATGGATAAAACAAGAGAGGTCCATTTCATGACCACATCCGGCAGCGCGATCAAAGAATGATGAATAAAGACGATGAGCATCCCTACAATGCCGACAAAAGCGCATCCGTTTCGTATTTGTTTCATAAGAACCACCTCTTTCCGCCCTCATCCTAGCATAGGATGCCGCAAAGAAGGCGGTCGACGCTTTTGGGAAAAATTAGTTGAAACTAACACTCGGTTTGTGTAAACTAATAATAGTTAGTTATAACTAATCTAAGGGGGATAGTATGCCATTGACTTATGCAAATATGGGTACGGTATACCGTGTACACAAAGTAGGCGGCAGGGACCGGATCCGCAGTCATCTTCAAAATCTCGGATTTGTGGAAAACGAGCCGGTTCTTGTCCGGCAAAGCGCTGGAGGAAATTTGATTGTCGAAGTAAAAGGAAGATGCGTCGCCATCGACGCGGGACTTGGACGACGCATCTTTGTTCAGGATGAAAGGAGAACGGTATGAAGACGTTGAATGAATGCCGTCCAAAGGAAAGGGCGAAAGTTGTGAAAATTCACGGATCGGGCGCCACGAAACGACGTATCATGGACATGGGACTGACGAAAGGCGTCGAAGTCTTTGTCCGCAAGATCGCGCCGCTGGGCGATCCGATGGAACTCAATGTGTGCGCTCATCGTGTACCAGCTTGGCGGGTTGTTTACCGGCGAAGTCGCGTTCAACGGGTTTACGGTTGTGGCGATTGCGCTTTTGCTTGGGATCCTCTATCTTTTATTTAGAAAAGGATACACGCCGGATTCGGAAGCGGTCGACAGCGACTGGGATCTGGAAGGCGCGTGATCTTAAAGAAAAAGGAGGAGCACGATGAATATCGCGGATCTGGGAGTCATCCTCGTCATTGGCGGTCTTGTTTTATGGATCGTTCGATTTTTGAGGAAAAATAAAAATTCTTGCCATGGCGATTGCTCGTCTTGCGCCTCGTCGTGTTCGAAAATCGACTGGGACGAAGTGCGCAAGTCGATCCATGAGGAAAAAAACAAAAAATAACGCGGGGGAACAAAATCGAAAAAAGGCGATTCCACCCGCTTTTTTTGATATGATAAATAAAAAGTGAGGTTGAATACTATGGATCAAATAAAACTTGAAGAATACGCGAGGCTGATCGTCGATCAAGGCCTGAACGTCAAGGCGCGGCAGCTTGTCGTGATTAGCGCGCCGGTGGAAGCCAAAGCGCTCGTGCGAGCTGTGAGCAAAGCGGCGTTTGAACGGCACGCCGGCGACGTTGTCGTTCGGTATAAAGACGACGTCGTGGAAAAGGAACGGCTCGAGCATGCCGACGACGCGGCGTTTGACCACGTTCCGGATTACGACGCCTTGTTTTTCAACGAAACCGCCAAGGATGGCGCGTGCTATTTAAGTATTACCGGAAACGACCCCGATTTGATGAAGGGCGTCGACATGACGCGGCTAGTCGAATACCGGGCGAAGCTGCGGGAAGCGACAAAGCTTCAGCACGACAAACTGGACCATATGGAAGCGCAATGGTGTGTCGCGGCCTGCGCGACACCGGGCTGGGCGCAAAAAGTGTATCCCGAGCTGTCTTTCCACGACGCGATCGAGCGGCTCTGGAACGCGATCTTCGACGCGTGCCGCGTCGAACCGGGAAAGACGAAAGAAAACTGGGAGCGGCACAACGCCTCGTTTGTGAAAAAAGTCGATTTGCTCAACGGACTCGACATCGCGTCCTTGCATTATAAAAACAAACGGGGAACGGATCTGGTCGTGAAGCTGCCCGACGGCTACCGGTTCGCGGGTGGCAGCTCGACGCTTCGCGATGCGCGTCACACGGTGTATTTTCCAAACATTCCGACCGAGGAAGTGTTTTCGGCTCCATATAAATACGGCGTGGACGGCGTTCTCTACGCGACGATGCCGCTCATTTACAACGGAAGCGTGATCGAGGACTTCCATTTCCGCTTTCAAGAGGGAAAGGTCGTTGATTTTGACGCGCGAACCGGCCGGGATGTGTTGGAGGCGATTTTGAAAAGCGACCGCAACGCCGCGTATTTGGGCGAGGTCGCACTCGTTCCGGTGGATTCGCCAATATCCAAAATGGACACGATTTTCTACAATACGCTGTTTGATGAAAACGCCTCGTGCCACTTCGCGTTAGGTGCCGCGTATTTGGAATGCGTTTGCGACGGCCTGGAATTGCGAGAGGACCAGATGGACGCGGTCGGTTTGAACGACTCGCGCGTGCATGTCGATTTCATGGTGGGCAGCGAAGATCTTTCCATTGTGGCGACTTTGAAAAACGGCGCGAAAGTGGATGTGTTTAAAAACGGCAACTGGGTGCCGGAATTTGAATAAGACGGTCGTGTTGTTTGGCAAAGTCCACTTCATTTGACTTGAACCATGATTGCACGTAAAATACTTATGGAAAGAAATGGAGTGATCAAGAATGGCATCTGAAAGAAAAGACTTGAAGCGAAGTCGTGCCCTGGACGAACTCGAAGAGTTGAACCAGCAAGATCGTATTTCATCCATTCAATTCAACGAGCCGGAACTGCATGATTTTGATGCATCTTCCATTTTCGAAATCGACGAGTCGCAGGAAGCGCAAAAATCGAAGCGAAAGATTTTTGGCAAGCGGGCGAATCGAAGCGCGAATGTGAAGGTGAAGACGAATACATATGAAACCCGCGAACTGATCGAGGAGGAGATCCGCATCCGTCCACGCACGGAAGTGGTCAAGCAGGAGCGAATCGAAATCGAGCCAGGACATGAAAAACTGGAACGCGAGATCGAGGAAGTGGCTGTCCCGATCGAACCGGTGGAAATCATGGAACCCGAAGTGGAAACGATCGAAGTCGAGGAAGAGGAAGCCGCGCCTTTGACACAGGCCATGGAGGAAACCATCGAGGAAACCGCAGACGATCCGGCCTTTGACGAGGAAATCGAAGCGGAATCCTTTGGGAAACGGTTTGATTTGGCGGAGGAAGAAGAGGAATTGGAAGAAGACGGCAAAGACGATACGATTCGAATGAAGCAAGGTCAGTTCATCGAAGAGGATGACGATGACGAAGAATATGAATACGAAGACGAAGAGGAAGAAGAGGACGACGACGAAAACGAGGATGAAAACGAGTTTTACGACGAGGAAGAGCAGGATTTGTACGAGGATCGCAAACATTTTCTTCTTTCCCAGTATCCAGTCATTGAAAACTATTTAGGAGAGCAATCGAAAGACGGGTACCATTTTGTGCGCCACGTGGGCCATAAATACTATTTCGTCAAAGGCGATCCAAAGCCTTACTATTATTCGATCAACTACTTCAAAGACGAGCCTTCCGCCGATCAATGGCGCCAATGGGAGCGCGACGGCTGGAAACTCGTAGCCAAATCTGCGGCGAAGAAAAAATCCGAAGCGGGCTGGTTCACGTTCCGCAATTATCAGGACGAGGGCGAATACAAAAAAGAAATCGACAACGAGGAGGAAAAATATCGTTTCTTCCGCAAATACGCGAATTCCTGCCGCTCGACGATGTTCTTGATTTTTATTTGCATGGCTTGCTGTATCGTGACCGCGTTTTTGCAATACGAGTTCCAAGGCTACTTGTGGGGAATCATCGTTTGTCTGGCGCTGTTCGTGATCGCGCTGGTCGCGTTCTGCACGTATGGCCGCATGCTTCGCCACGCGAAAAAACGCGCCCGGCTGCTCAAAGCCCGGCTGCGCATTAAGGAAAACCAGGACAATCGGGCGAAAGAAAACTACTTCGATGTATCCGAATCGGAGTCGCAGCTCGAATCCGATTGGGATACGCTCGAGTCGGAAAAGACCCAGCGACGGAAATTCCATCGTTCCCGCGACGAGGAAGACGAAGATTAAGCTTTGCGCAAGCAAGGCTTTTTTTGTAGGCACTCTTGACAAAAAACGGGGGGGGGGTAGTATTGTAGTGTAAAATTAAGGGAA